>UQEM01000049.1 GCA_900540005.1 uncultured Ruminococcus sp. | reverse complement strand
TTCCATAACGGGTCTGCCCTGAGCTGCCTCAACGATTCGGTTTGCTTTGGTAGCAACAAGGCTCTGGTGGTTTATTGTGAGGAGGACCATGGTTTCTATGAACTGCGCCTGAATTGCAGGGCCTTTAACGGTTATAAGCGGCTCGTTCGGGAAAATCGGCGTTCCCTCGGGGATAGCCCACACATCGCATTCAAAGCGGAAGTTCAGCAGATATTCAAGAAAATCCTCGCAGAACATATTTCTGCCTCGCAGGTATTCAATGTCCTCGACGGTAAAGCTGAGGTTTTCGAGGTATTCGATAACCTGCTGAACTCCTGCCATTATAGCATAGCCTGCGTTGTCGGGAGTTTTGCGGAAGAACATATCAAAGTAAGCGGTCTCGCTTCCTCTGCCGTTTTCAAAGAATCCGTTAGCCATGGTTATCTCGTAGAAGTCAACAAGCATTGTCAGATTTCGGTTATTCATAGCAATTTCCTCCATATTCAGAAAAAGTGAACAGCACACAGCCGTGCGTACTGCACGAAAGCCGTTTGCCGTTCACTAACTGCACTTTGCCCCATATCGGGACATTCTGGCGTTCCAAAGAGGATTCGAACCTCCGACCTACCGCTTAGGAGGCGGTCGCTCTATCCGACTGAGCTACTGGAACATACAATATATTTTACCATATAAATTGGAAGAATGCAACAGTTCAGATTAATTTTATATTTTTACCTTAATGTTGACCGCAGAAAGCTCTTTTTCGGCTGTTGCTTTTTCGCCCCATTTGTGATATAATTAATTATACTGTTATGCGGCACTGTATAAAGAGAAAGGTGCTGTCAAAATTGGAGATGATGGTTTTGCAGGAGAAAGAGACAACAACTGCGGTCGGAGAAACGACTTCTTCAGCCGTAACAGAAACAACGACCGAGGAAATGACCTTTGAGAGCATACAGGAGCAGGTTGACAGAACCACTTCGCTCCTCACAAATACAGGAAATTACATAAAGGGGATACTTCCCTCGCTGATAATGGCTGTGCTGATTCTTATTATCGGCGCATTTGCGGTAAAACTTGCTTCGCGCATAATCAAAAAGGCAATGTCAAAGTCAAGGGCGGATAATGCCGCGAAAAGTTTCCTGTTATCGCTTATCAGGATACTGCTTTATATAGTCGTAGTCATCATGGCACTTTCGGCATTAAATGTTCCAATGTCGTCAATAATCACGATACTCGGCGCGGCAGGACTCGCCATAAGCCTTGCGCTTCAGAATTGCCTTTCCAATCTCTGCGGCGGCTTTATAATCCTGTTCTCGAAACCGTTTGCCTCCGGAGATACTATTGAAGTGGACGGCTCGGTCGGAGTAGTCCGCAGTATCAGCATTCTCTACACTACAATAGTTACTTTTGACAACAAGACCGTTTTTATTCCAAACGGCAAGGTTTCGGACGCAAAGATAATCAACTACACCGAGACTCCTACCCGACGCGTTGATCTAAAATTTGACATAAGCTACGGTGCGGACTTCGAGAAAGCAAAGGAGCTTATTCTCGGAGTCATCAAAAAAGACTCCATGATACTTTCAGATCCAAAGCCGACTGTAAGAGTTACGGCGCACAATGAAAGTTCGGTTTCGATAGATACGCTTGTGTGGGTGAAAAATGAGGATTATCTCACGGTTCGTTACAATATGCTTGAGGACGTAAAGCGTATATTCGATGAAAACGGCATTGAAATACCGTTCAGCCAGCTTGATGTACATCTTATGGAGAAAGCAAATGAGCGAAAGTAACGTTAATCCGCAAAAGCCTGAATCTGACGACAGATCTGCAAAGAAAAAAGCGCGTTCTCACAGGTTCTGGTTCTGGGTGGCTGTCCTTTTCTTCGTGTGGTGGTTCAACAATTATACGCTTAAAACCACGAAAGTACAGCTTACTTCCGACAAGCTTGTTTCGCCGATAAGGATAGCGGTTATCAGCGACCAGCACGCCTCAAAGTACGGTATCAGCAACGACAGTATATTCAGAAAAATCGACAAGGCTAAGCCGGATATGGTGGCAGTGCTTGGTGATATGTATTCACGCGGAAGTGAGTGGGAACTTGTCTCTAAACCCGTGGAACTGATACAGAAACTGACTGATTCGGGCTATCCTGTGTATTTTGTCACGGGTGACCACGATTACTATGGGGAGAGCGTAATAAGCAAACGCTATATCGAAGCCGTAAAAAATACGGGCGCTCATGTTCTGGACTATAAGTGCGAATATGCCGAACTCAACGGCAACAGGGTGCAGATAATCGGCATAGACAACGTTGTGTATTCCCCGACATTTGATCTCACGAATGAATTTGCTGTGGATAGGGGCTGTTACAGTATTCTGCTTGCCCATATCCCGAATTATGAAGATTTTGCGCAGTTTGGAACTGACCTAACGCTTTGTGCGGACACTCACGGCGATATGATACAGCTTCCGTTTGATCTCGGGCCTGTCTATGATGCAAGCCGTAACCACTGGTTTCCGCAGATAACTTCGCCTGATGAAACAGTCTATGACAAAGGCATATTTGAATACAGCGGCGGAAATATGTTCATAACCTCGGGAATAGGAGCTTCTCCCGTTCCGATAAGATTCAATAACCGTCCCGAGGTCGTAATAATGGACATTGAGCCAAAATAAAGGTGATATGATGAATACAGAAATAGCGATAATAGGCGGCGGAGCTTCGGGGCTTGCCGCGGCGATCGAGGTCAGGCGGCTTCTTCCGCAGGCAGAACTCCTCGTGATTGAAAGGCTCGACCGTGTAGGAAAGAAGATACTCGCGACAGGCAACGGCCGCTGCAATCTGAGCAATGAAAATATTTCTGCGCGTAATTATCACGGAAGTTTTATGGGAGCAGCGGAAATTATTGAGCATACTCCGACAGCCGCGGCTTATTTCAAAAACATCGGACTTCTGACCGCTGCGGACTCCGCGGGTAGGATCTATCCGTACAGCAATGCCGCCGCGTCCGTTCTGACAGCGCTGAGACTGCGTGCAGAGGAGCTTGGAGTAAAGATGCTCTGTGGAGCATTTGTTACAGATATCAGGCATTCTGCCGACGGTTACTGTATAGACTGCGAAAACGGCGAAAAAATCACCGCAAAACGCGTAATTATAGCCACAGGAGGCTGTGCCGCTCCGCAATTCGGAACAGACGGCGCTATGCTGAAAATTCTGCGCGGAATGGGGTATAAAATAACCAAATTGACTCCTGCGGTAGCTCCTCTTAAAGTGAGATCCGAACTTCTGCGCGGACTTAAAGGTGTCAGAGTCAGGGGAAAGGTGAGCGCGGTTTGCGGTGAAAATGTGCTTGGTACGGAGAGCGGAGAGATACAGTTCACCGAGAGCACCATTTCGGGTATCTGTGTTTTTAACCTCGCGCATTTTTATTCACAGTACGGAAACAGTCTCACGATATGCGCCGACCTTGCACCTGACATAAGTCTTGAACAGCTTGCGGGATATCTGTCTAAAACGGCGCGCCGGAGGGTCGGACACACGGTTGAGGAACTGCTCAGCGGAATATTCACGAAAAATCTTGCGGTCTACCTTGTAAAAAGCATCCTTGGCAGGAGCATGGCTGATAAGATAAGTTCGCTCCGCCGTGAGGAGATCATACTGCTTGCAAAGCGGATAAAAAGGCTGGAGTTCCCAATCTCGGGGTGTGCGGAGTGGAAAAACTCGCAGACTACTTCCGGCGGGATCCATTCAAGCTGTGTGAAACCGACACTTGAATCCGCACTCGATAAAGGCATATATTTCTGCGGTGAAATACTCGATGTTGACGGTGACTGCGGCGGCTACAACCTGCAATGGGCTTGGTCGTCGGGAATCCTTGCCGCCGAGAACTGCGCCGCTTCTCTGAAAGGAAAACACAATGATAAGAGCAGGAAACATAAGCGTACCGCTTGGCTTTGATTTTTCACGACTGAGAGAATTCTGCGCCGAAAAATTCGGCATTTCGCTCGGTGAGATAAAGAGCGCGGTTCTCACGAAAAAATCGGTTGACGCACGAAAAAAATCCGATGTACACTTTGTTATCACAATTGACATGGACGTGCGCGGCGAGGAAAAGCTTCTCAGAAAGCATAAGAATTTCTCCGCGGTCAAAAAGAATCCTTATGATATCCCCAAAATAGTATCTGTTTCCGAAAGACCTGTCATTATCGGATTCGGGCCGGCAGGAATGTTTGCGGCGCTTGTTCTTGCAATGGCAGGAGCCTGCCCTATAGTCCTTGAGAGAGGTGCGGACGTTGACAGCCGCGTTAAAGCAGTCAGCAGATTCGAGCAGGAGGGCATTCTTGATCCCGAGTGCAATGTTCAGTTCGGCGAGGGCGGAGCAGGCACTTTTTCGGACGGCAAGCTCACAACAGGCATTAAGGACAGGCGTATCGGCTGGATCTTTGAACAGCTCGTGAAATTCGGCGCGCCTGATGAGATACTGTATCTTGCAAAGCCTCATATCGGCACGGACAAGCTGCGCGAGACGGTGAAAAATCTTCGCAGACGTGTTATCGAGCTTGGCGGAGAGGTTCGGTTCGGGGCAAGATTCTGTGGATATACCTCGGAAAACGGGCGTATAAGTTCCGTTCTTTATAAAGACTCAGAGGGTGAGCATTCCATAAATACGCGAAATGTGATACTTGCGGCAGGTCACAGTGCGAGAGATGTTTTTGAAATGCTGCACGAAAATGATATCAGCCTTTCACGCAAGAATTTTTCTGTAGGAGTTCGCGTGGAACATTTGAGGCGTGATATAGACAAGGCGATGTATGGCAGATTTGCAGGGAATCCCGCACTTAAAGCTGCCGATTACAAGCTTGCCGTACATCTTCCGAACGGCCGGAGTTTGTATACTTTCTGTATGTGTCCGGGCGGAGTTATTGCGGCGGCGTCTTCGGAAGAAGGGCGGCTTGCGGTGAACGGAATGAGTTATTTTGCGCGTGACAAGGAGAATTCCAACAGCGCGCTCCTTGTGAACATCAATACAGATGATTTTGAGGGTGACGACCCGTTGGCAGGAATGCATTTTCAGCGTGAGATCGAGCGCAAGGCTTATCTTGCAGGTGGCGGCGGATATAAAGCTCCGGTCACGGCGGTAGGGGACTTTCTTGACGGAAAGCTGACTGTATCTCTCGGCCGTGTCAAACCGTCATATGCTATTGGGTACACTTTTGCAAAGCCTGAGGATTATCTGCCGGATTTTGTGTGCGATACTCTCAGGCTCGGAATCAAGGAAATGGGAAAGAAAATCGGCGGTTTTGACGATCCTGAGGCGATATTAACGGGAGTTGAGAGCCGCAGCAGTTCTCCTGTGAGGATAAACCGCGGCGAGGATCTTCAATCAATAACGCTTGCAGGGCTCTATCCCTGCGGAGAGGGAGCAGGCTATGCAGGCGGTATCGTGTCGGCAGCGGCTGACGGAATGAAGTGCGCCGAAGCGGTTTGCAGAGAACTTGGCGCAGTAATGTGAAATATACAATATCCGAAAGAGAGGTAAGCTTATGAAGATCAACGTTATAGGCGGAGAAATGGATCGCCGTGAGATAGACAAATACATAAAATACGCAGGTCAGAAGCACCGCGGCAGACAGATAAGTCAAATGGATATAACCATAGACGGCGAGTTTGTTGATTTGAAGTTCTACTTTAAGGACATGGATTTTCAGCACGCTTACCGCTCGGCGGATTATCTGGTGAACTCAATGGAAAAGCTCAATGACGCAAAACAGGTTGAGTTTTCGCAAAAAGTAAAGCATAAGGTAATGGAGTAACGGTATGGAGCTTACAAATATATCAACACTAAAGCAGATACTTGAAAAGCACGGTTTCAACTTTTCAAAGGGACTGGGGCAGAATTTTATCATCGACCCTCGTATTTGTCCGAGAATAGCGGAGGAGGGCAACGCACAGAGCGGTTTCGGAGTGCTGGAGATCGGTACGGGTATCGGTGTTCTTACAAAGGAGCTTGCGCTCCGTGCGGATAAGGTTACGGCAATTGAGATTGACAAGCGTCTGCTGCCGATCCTAGAGGAAACTCTTGCGGAATTCAACAACATAAACATAATAAATGCCGATGTAATGAAGTGCGACCTGCACGAAATAATAAGGGAAAACTTTGGCGGACTCAGAGTGGCTGTATGCGCGAATCTGCCGTATTACATTACTTCGCCGATACTCATGCTGCTGCTTGAAAGTCACCTGCCGATTGACTCGATAACCGTAATGGTTCAGAAAGAGGCGGCACAGAGGCTTTGTGCGAAGGTTGGAACACGCGAATCCGGAGCGATAACGGTCGGCGTAAATTATTACGGAACGGCACAGAAGCTGTTTGACGTGTCGCGGGGCTGTTTTATGCCCTCGCCGAATGTTGACTCCGCTGTGATAAGAATTGACCTGAATCAAGAGGGCAGACTTTCGCCGGAGGAGGAAAAGTTCTTTTTCAGAATGGTAAAGAGCGGATTTTCACAGCGAAGAAAAACCGCCGCAAACGCCTTTGCTTCACTTATGGATATTCCGAAGGAGCAGACCTACTCGGCGCTTGAATCGCTCGGACTTCCGAAAACTGCACGCATAGAAAGCCTTGATATGGAACAGCTTATCGCACTTTCAAGGAAACTGAAAAATATTTGAATAGATCAGGAAAGCGGTTGATGAAAAACCGCTTTTTCTTTTTATTCGACGGGATAGTCCGATCATCGCCATTGATCGCGCCCAAAAGTCGAGCCGTTTCGCATTTGCCGCATGATATAATGAGTAGGTTAATAAACGGTAAGGGTGATGCAGATGTACAAAGTAAAGGAATTTTCAGAAAAGGCATATCTCGGAACTATGGGCGGATTTCTCGCGGCATTGGCGGCAGGGTTTGTGCTGTCGGGAACAAGCATGGCAGGAGTTGCCTCATTTGCCGATATTTCGCTTGCAGGAGCGGTCGGACTTCCGGCGAGTGCGGCAATTTTCACAGGCAGTCTTATTCGCAGCATAGCGCAGGGAACAGTTGGCAGCGGAATCGTCAGAATTTCCGCAATGGCAATAATCATTATAATCAAACTTTTTGCCGATACGAGAAATTCCCCGAAAATGTGCGGGATCAACACGGCGGTCGCGGTTTTTCTGTCGGGTGCGGCGGTCTCCGTGATAATAGGGGAGCTGTTCTATAAGCTGTTGTTTTACATATTTTACGCGATAGTTGCAGGATTTACCGCGTATTCGGGTGCGCTTATACTTGAGGGAGCAAAACACAGCAGAGTGATAGATCTCTCCTCTGCAAGCGGCTGTGCGTATGCGGTCGTTTATACCGTTCTTACGGCGTCACTCTGCTCGGTAAAACTTCCGTTTGTGAATCTTGGTATCATATGCGGAGCCGCGATCACCATGCTCGGCGCGTATCATTATCGTCACATCGGCGGAGTCCTCTGCGGAGCACTTACTGCCTGCGGAGCATTTTTAGCCTCTCAGGAAACAGGAATGTCCGTGGTTCTTCTGCCTGTGGCAGGACTTCTCTGCGGATATCTTCACAAACAGAAGATAAATACAGCGGCTATCTGCTTTATCGGGATAAATCTGATCATGATGATACTTACAGGTGCGGTAAGAGACGGTATCTACAGCATGGTGAATATCATCGCTGCGGCGGTGCTGTTTTTGGTCATATCCCCGAAATTCTCGGATAAATGGCTGCGCACGGGAAACGAGAGCGCTGACGCTCTGCCCGATATTCTTAGTGCGAGACTCGGATTTCTCTCGGATTCCATTGAGGCGGTGCGAGTGGAATCGGGACACATTGCAAAGCTCATTGAAAGGAAAAATGAGCAGCAGAGCGTTTCCGATGAGATACGCGGTGGAATTTGCGAGAACTGCTTTCGCAAAGTGACCTGCTGGAGCAGCGATTCGGGAAAAACTGAAAAGGGTTTCGGAATCCTCGAAAATGCTCCTGAAATATCAAAGGAGAATTTTCCGTATGAGCTTGAAAACTGCCTTCACAAGAGCGAACTCATGACGGCGTTTGAGAAAAAGATATGTGAGAGAACGACTGCCAAATTGCTTGAAATGCGCTTTGCCGAGAGCCGCAGTCTGCTGCACGAGCAGATAAAAATAATGTCTGAAATTATTGAGTCGGCAGGTGAGAGGCTTGATATCAGGTACTCCGAACCGATAAGCAAGATCGTTCGGCAGAAGCTTGAAAAATTCGGATTCGAGCCTCTGGACGTTATCGCATATTATAACTCATCGAACAGACTGCTGATAGAGTTGTATTTCCCCGGCAGCGACTCCCTGCAAAGCGTTACGCGGATATGCGACCTTGTTTCGGACGAGCTGAGACTGCCCCTCGAATCATCGGAGCCTGTGAATTCGGGCAAGGAATTGCGGATACGGCTGTATGAAAGTCCTGCCTATGCACTGGAAGTGTACGGTGCTTCGATCTGCGCCGAGGGCTGCAAGGAGAGCGGCGATACGTCACTCGTGTTCAATGACGGAACGGGCGTGAGCTATGTGATACTCTCTGACGGAATGGGCAGCGGAAAGAAAGCTGCGTTTGAGTCAACCATGGTCGTGAGAATGTTCCGAAAGCTCATAAGCTGCGGCGTGGACTACAACTCTGCGATAAAGCTGATAAATTCGGTCATGCTGACAAAATCGCGTGAGGAAAGCTTTGCAACGCTTGACGCTGTTCGCGTAGACCTTGACGAATGCGGACTTACCATTATCAAATCGGGGGCTACCGCCACCCTTGTCCGCCACAGGGGAAATGTCATGAAGATTTCCTCCACGACTTTCCCGATAGGCATTTACGAGCAGTCTGACACCTTTTCAAAAAGCTATGATTTCGAGGATGGGGACATAGTCATTATGTTCTCGGACGGCATAGACGAAAGCGAATACCGCTTTATAAAGGAGCTTTTGCTGAGCGGCGACGACCTTAAACATATAGTCAGCGAGATCTGTGCAAAGGCGGAGCTTTTCCGCCCGACAGTCCGCACAGATGATGTGACTGTCATAGGAATAAGGGTCAAATCACTTTGATTTGTGTGCATTTTAGCAAAGGCAAACGAGAAATTATAACTCAAATATGTCAAAATGCACTATTTTTTGTTGCGGGAATTAGTATAACGTCTGAAAATTTACCATTTTTTTCAAAAAAGCTTGAATAATTCATTAAATAATGGTACAATGTAAGAAGCAAAGGAGGCTGAATCTATGTCTAACAATAAGAATCAGAATGATTTTCCGCTTTATCTGTTTTATCAGGGAAAGAATTATGAAGCCTATAAGTTTTTTGGTGTTCACTCCGGAAAAAAAGGAAGAAGCAAGATTTTTACTTTCAGAGTTTGGGCTCCTACTGCCGTGAGCGTTTCTGTTGTCGGTGATTTTAACAACTGGGACAGAAGCTGCAATCCCATGGCGCGTATCGCTGATGGCGTGTGGGAGGCTCAGATCAGCAAGCTCAAACAGTTTGACGCTTATAAGTACAGCATTGAGACCGCTGACGGCCGTATTCTTATGAAAGCAGACCCCTATGCCGCACACTTTGAGACCCGTCCCGGTACTGCCTCAAAAATTTATGAGAGCAGCTATGACTGGGAGGACAGTGAATGGTATGAAGAAAAGAAGTCGCGGATAATTTACAAAAGTCCCGTTAATATTTACGAGGTACATCTCGGTTCGTGGAAAAACTACGGCGAGGAGAAGTTCCTTGATTACATAACTTTTGCCAATGAGATCATTCCATATCTTAAAAAGATGTCATACACTCATGTTGAGTTTATGCCGCTTACCGAGTATCCTTTCGACGGTTCGTGGGGCTATCAGGTAACAGGCTACTTTGCTCCGACATCACGCTACGGAACACCTGACGATCTCAGGAAAATGATAGATATGTTCCACAAAGCCGGTATCGGCGTCATTCTCGACTGGGTTCCGGCTCATTTCCCGAAGGACGAAGCAGGACTGTACGAGTTTGACGGAACGTGCTGCTATGAATACACGGACGATAGAAAAAAAGAGCATAAATCATGGGGAACAAGAGTTTTCGACTACGGTAAAGCCGAGGTGTGCTCTTTCCTTATTTCAAGCGCGAACTACTGGTTTGACGAGTTCCACGTTGACGGACTGAGAGTTGACGCGGTCGCTTCCATGCTGTACCTTGATTATGACAGACAGGCCGGCGAGTGGGCTGCAAATATCAACGGAGGAAATGAGAACCTCGAAGCGGTTCAGTTCCTGAAATCGCTCAACGAAGCTGTTTTCCTCAAGCATCCTGACGCACTCATGATCGCTGAGGAATCTACCGCATGGCCGCTTGTTACCAAGCCGACCGATATAGGCGGTCTCGGATTCAATTTCAAGTGGAATATGGGCTGGATGAACGATATGCTCAGCTATATGTCACTTGACCCGATCTACCGCGCCTTCAACCATGATAAGCTTACATTTTCGTTCTTCTATGCATTTTCCGAAAATTATGTGCTGCCGATATCTCATGACGAGGTGGTTCACGGAAAGTGCTCAATGATAAATAAAATGCCTGGCGAGTATGACCAGAAATTCGCTTCATACCGCGCTTTCCTTGCGTATATGACTGCGCACCCCGGCAAGAAACTGCTGTTTATGGGTCAGGAATTCGGGCAGATGAAGGAATGGGATTACAAATCTCAGCTTGACTGGAATCTGATGGATTTTGAGTCACACAGAGATCTCCTCTCATTTTCAGAGAAATTAAATAAATTCTACGTTGAAAATTCTCCGCTTTGGCAGGATGATGATTCTTGGAGCGGTTTCAGTTGGATCTCCAACGACGACTACAAGCAGAGCGTTATCGCATTCAGAAGAATCGACGATAACGGCGACGAAATCATTGCTGTGTGCAATTTCGTTCCCGTAGAGCGGCATGATTACCGGATCGGTGTTCCGTTCAAGGGAAGATATAAACTCGTGTTCAACTCGGACGCTGTCGAATTCGGCGGCTCGGGTGTTACCGAAAAGAGCTTCAAGAGCGACAATATCGGTATGCACGGTTTCGACAACAGTATTTCGATGACACTTGCTCCGCTTTCGGTTATCTATCTGAAATACGCACCGGTTAAAAAGAGAACTCCCAAAACAGAGGGGACTCCGAAAAAAACAGGTGTGGCTACCAAAAAGAAACGTACCGCAAAAGCTGAATAAATAGTACAATATATCATTATCAGGAGGAATATTATGTATACTAAGAAAAAATGCGTTGCAATGCTTCTTGCAGGCGGTCAGGGCAGCAGACTTTACGCTCTGACAAAGAATGTTGCAAAGCCTGCCGTTCCTTACGGCGGTAAATACCGACTCATTGATTTCCCTCTCTCCAACTGCACAAATTCAGGTATCGATACAGTCGGTGTTCTTACACAGTATCAGCCGCTCGTACTCAATGAGTACATAGGAAACGGTCAGCCTTGGGATCTTGACAAGATGAACGGAGGCGTTCACGTCCTCCCGCCTTATGAGACACAGGCAGGAGCTTCATGGTATGAGGGTACTGCAAATGCTATTTATCAGAATATGCGCTTTATTGAGAGATACGACCCCAAGTACGTTATCGTTCTCGGCGGCGACCACATTTACAAGATGGATTATTCAAAGATGGTCGATTTCCATATCGCAAACGACGCAGACTGCACTATCTCGGTAATTGATGTTCCGAGAGCAGAAGCTTCGCGTTTCGGTATCATGATATGCGATGAGCAGAATCAGGTAACGGATTTCGTTGAAAAGCCGAAGGAGCCTAAGTCAACTCTCGCTTCAATGGGTATATATGTATTCAGTTGGGATAAGCTCAAGAAATACCTTATCGAGAATGAGAATGAAGCAAATGCAAAGCGCGAAAAGGGCGAGCCGTGGTCGAAGGACTTCGGCAAGGACATCATTACTTCAATGCTTCGCGACAAGCAGAGACTTTTCGCTTACGAGTTTGAGGGTTACTGGAAGGACGTTGGAACTCTTGATTCTCTCTGGGAAGCAAACATGGATCTTCTCAGCCCGAGTGTTCCGCTTGACCTCTATGACCCAAGCTGGAAGATCTACTCAAGAAACAACAATATGCCGCCTCAGTACATAGGTGACAATGCAAATATCGAGAATTCAATGATTTCCGAGGGCAGCGAGATCGACGGTACTGTTGACTTCTCCATTGTATTCTCAGGCGTTACCGTTGAGGAGGGAGCTACAGTAAACTACAGTATCGTTATGCCCGGTGCAGTCATCGAGTCAGGAGCTGTGGTTGAGTATGCTATCGTCGGAAGCGACAGCGTTATCAAGAGCGGCGCTCATATCGGCGCAAGCCCTGAAACTATCGAAAACAGAGACGATTGGGGTATTGCAGTTGTCGGTCACAACGTGGTTGTTTCCGAGAATAAGGTCGTTGAGCCTAAGCAGATAATCGGCGAAAGCATCTGACGGGAGGATTTTTAAGTATGAGTGTTAATTATAATGTTTTGGGATTAATCTTTGCAAGTATGCATGACTCCTATGTGAGCGAGCTTACAAAGCAGCGCACCATGGGTTCAATACCCTTTGGCGGACGTTACCGCCTCATTGACTTTCCTCTTTCAAACATGGTAAACTCCAGCGTTTCAGAGGTCGGTGTTATCACAAAGTCGAACTACGGCTCACTCCTTGACCACCTTGGCTCAGGACGTGACTGGGATCTTTCCCGTAAGAAGGGCGGACTTCACCTGCTTCCCCCTTACAGCCAGACCGGAGGGATCTACAAGGGCAGACTTGACGCTCTCAGCAATGTATGGAGTTTTGTGGAGCATTCAACTGCCAAGTATGTGATCATGGCAAACTGCGACGTAGTAACAACTATCGACTTCAATCCCGTGCTCAATCAGCATATGGAGTCGGGAGCTGATATTACTCTGATATACAGCAAGGGCTATTACGACAGCGAAAAGAATAGCTGTGCTACGATCCTTGAATTCGACGAAAACAATCATCTCAAGGACGTTCTCGTTGATCCCCAGATCTCGGGCGAGTGCAATATGTGGCTTGAAATGTTCATAATCAGCCGCGATTTCCTCAAGAAGATCGTTTTTGAAGCTGCAAGCAGAAATCAGTCCAGCTTTACAAGAGAGATACTTCAGGGCAGGAAAGACGAATACAAGATAATGGGCTATGAGCACAAGGGGATCTTCACAAGGATCGACAGCGTTCAGAGCTATTACAACGCTAATCAGATGCTTCTTGAAACCGAAAAGAGAAACGCTCTATTTGTTAAGAATATGCCTATTTATACCAAGATCGGCGATAACGGCCCTGTTAAGTACGGTCTTGATTCGAGCATAAAGAATTCTCTTATCGCAGACGGCTGCGTTATCGAGGGCACTGTTGAAAATTCTATCCTTTTCAGAGGAGTTAAGGTAGGAAAGGGAACAGTTGTAAAGAACTGCGTTCTTCTTCAGGGAACGAAGGTCGGCTCAAACTGCAGCATTTCCTATGTTATTACCGACAAGAACGTAGAGGTCAGCAACGATAAGGTTCTGACCGGTTCTGAGACATATCCGCTTTATATTGGTAAAGAAGGAAAGATATAAACGGCGGTGATCTTGTAATGAAAATACTATTTGCTGCAAGTGAGGCTCGGCCTTATGCAGCCTCGGGCGGACTCGCCGATGTGGTGGGTTCGCTCCCTAAAGCAATCGCAGAAAAGGGTAACGACTGCCGCATCGTGATCCCGCTTTACAAGTCTGTAAAGCCGGAACTTCGTGATGAGATGACTTTCGTTACGAATATTACTGTTGACGTGTCATGGCGCAAGCAGTACTGCGGTATTTTTAAAGCTGTCCGCGGCGGAGTGACATATTATTTCATTGATAATGAATACTATTTTTCACGCGACGGAATGTACGGCTTTTATGACGACTGCGAGAGATTTGTTTTCTTTGACAGAGCGGTTCTCGAAATGCTGAAATATATCGACTTCACCCCCGATATCATCAACTGCAACGACTGGCAGACCGCGCTTATCCCTGTTTACTACAATATCTATTACAAGTATCAGCAGGGTTACAGCGACATAAAGACGGTTTTCACGATTCATAATATCGAGTATCAGGGCAGGTACGGAAAGGAGATACTCGGAGAAGTAATGGGAATTCCCATGTACAACTCAAATCTCCTTGAATATGACGGCTATATAAATATGATGAAGGGCGCTATCGAAAGTTCAGACCGTATCGTAACGGTAAGTCCGAGCTATGCGTGGGAGATTCTTGACCCGTGGTATGCTCACGGACTTGACAGGATCCTTGTTACAAAGCAGTATAAGCTCAGCGGAATCCTGAACGGCATTGATACTTCTCTCTACGACCCGAGCAGTGATGTGGATATTCCGGCACATTTCAGCGCTGAGGATATAAGCGGAAAGGCTGAGTGCAGGAATGCACTTTGCAGCGAACTCGGACTCGAAAAGAGTGACGGGCCGATAATCGGTATCGTTACGAGGTTTGTCGGACATAAGGGGATCGACCTTATCCGCTGCGTTTTTGACCAGATGGTTCAAAGCGGTATAAGATTTGCAGTTCTCGGAAGCGGCGAACGTATTTATGAGGACTTCTTCCGCGAAATGGCGGCGCGCTATCCCAGAAAGGTTTCTGTGACTATCGGATTTGTTTCCGAACTTTCGCACAGGATATATGCGGGCGCTGATATGTTTCTTATGCCGTCTCAGAGCGAGCCGTGCGGACTTGCGCAGATGATCGCGATGAGATACGGAACTGTTCCGATAGTACGCGAAACAGGTGGTCTGCGTGATTCGGTAAGAGATAACGGCGGTGTGAACGGCAATGGTTTCACATTCAAGACATATAACGCTGATGATATGCTTGATGCGGTGAATCGTGCGGTCAGGGACTACAATAACAAGAGTGAGTGGATTTCACTTGTCAAGCGTGCAATGGAGTGCGACTACAGTTGGGCGTCCTCGGCAGACTTGTATATTGAGATCTATAATGAACTTGTTAATGCAAAATAAAATGCAAAAAGGCACTTCGATTATGAAGTGCCTTAATTTATCTGAAAATCTTTTTAGGGAGTGTTGACACTAAAATAATATGCAGATTTTCGAGCATAAATTTTACGTAGACAAGGCAAAAAGTCGCAG
>UQEM01000048.1 GCA_900540005.1 uncultured Ruminococcus sp. | reverse complement strand
GTAAAATTTATGCTCGAAAATCTGCATATTATCTTAGTGTCAACACTCCCTAATTGTGAAAAGGCGGAAGCTCCACTCAGATTGCAGTACGCAAAGGCGGGATACGGGCGCAGATAAGCATATCCGCAGCGCTGGGGCATTCGCGCATTATCTTCATGGAGCTTACTCCTGATTTCCTATTTAGAAATTGACTTCGCAGGCTTTTTATCTTTCGAGGATCTGTGCTCTGTCAGGGCCGATGCCGACCATGCTTACATGACAGCCGACAAGTTCTTCGAGGCGTGCAATATACTTCTTGCAGTTTTCGGGAAGCTCGTCAAAACTTGAAGCCTTTGAAATATCCTCGTTGAATCCGGGAAATTCCTCATAAACAGGCTCGCAGCCTTCAAGCTCCTCAAGGGTAGCAGGGAAATTCTCGGTAACTGTGCCGTCGGGCTTCTTGTAAGCCACGCAAATCTTGAGTGTATCAAGACCTGAGAGCGTGTCGAGCTTGTTGATAGCGAGACTGTCAAGACCGTTTACTCTTACAGAGTGACGAACGATAACAGCATCGAACCAGCCTGTTCTTCTCGGTCTGCCTGTAGTAGTACCGAATTCGCCGCCCACATTTCTGATCTGGTCGCCGATCTCGTCATCAAGCTCAGTCGGGAAAGGTCCCTTGCCGACTCTTGTGGTGTAAGCCTTGGCAACGCCGATGATGTTTGTGATGACCTTAGGACCTACGCCAGTGCCTACGCATACGCCTGCTGAGAGCGGGTGAGAAGATGTAACATAGGGATATGTACCGAAGTCGATGTCGAGGAGAGTAGCCTGTGCACCCTCAAACATGATAGTCTTTCCTGCCTTGTCGGCTTCAAATGTGAGAACGGAAACATCGTCCATGTAGGGGAGGAGTCTCTTTCCGTATTCTGTATATTCAGCAGTAACAGCATCGAGGTCGAAAGCTTCTCCGCCGTAAACTTCTGTGATGATCTTATTCTTGAGCTTGCCTGTAGCCTGTATCTTTTCAGCGAGAACCTCGGGGTGAGTGAGGTCGTACATTCTGATGCCGCAGCGCTCATACTTATCCATGTAAGTAGGGCCGATACCTCTCTTGGTAGTGCCGATATCCTTGCCGCCTCTGAAAGCCTCTGAAAGACCGTCAAGAGCAATGTGCCAAGGCATAACGATGTGTGCGCGGGGGTCAACCTTGAGGTTGGCAGTTGAGATACCTCTTGCCTCAAGAGCATCAAGCTCTCCGATGAAATCCTTGGGGTCGAGAACAACTCCGGCACCTATAAGGCAGAGAGTATTGGGGTAGAGAATACCCGAGGGAATAAGGTGAAGCTTGTATACCTCGCCGTTATTAACAACTGTATGACCGGCATTATTGCCGCCCTGTGAACGTATTACAACGTCAGCGCGGGAGGAGATTATGTCGATGATCTTACCTTTTCCTTCGTCTCCCCATTGAGTTCCAACAACAATATTAGCAGGCATTGAATTTCCTCTTTTCATAAAATATTAGTGCAAAAATGCACACTTACAATTTATTATATCATATAGTTTAGCACATTGCAAGAGAAAAGCAAAAAATATATATCAATAAACAAAAGGCAGTATCGTTGTCCCACAATAGTGAGCGGTGCTGCCGTAATTGTTACAGTTCTTATTTGAGATAGCTTTTGAGGTACTGACCCGTGTAGGAGGCTTCGCACGCAGCGATCTCCTCCGGAGTGCCCTGTGCAACGATAGTTCCGCCGCCGTCTCCGCCCTCAGGGCCGAGGTCGATTATGTGGTCGGCAACCTTTATTACGTTGAGGTTGTGCTCTATAACGAGAACCGTGTTGCCCTGATCGCTCAGCTTGTGCAGAACTTCGATAAGCTTGTGGACGTCCGCTGTGTGCAGACCCGTGGTAGGCTCATCAAGAATATATATGGTTTTGCCCGTAGGACGCTTTGAAAGCTCGGTCGAGAGTTTCACGCGCTGAGCCTCGCCGCCCGAGAGCGTTGTTGCAGGCTGGCCAATCTTGATATAGCCGAGTCCCACGTCCTGCAAGGTCTTTAACTTGCGCGCGATTTTGGGGATATGCTCGAAAAACTCGACACCTTCATCGACAGTCATTTCAAGCACATCGTAGATAGACTTGCCCTTGTAGTGGACTTCAAGAGTCTCGCGGTTATAGCGTCTGCCCTTGCACACTTCGCAGGGAACGTAAATATCCGGCAGGAAGTGCATTTCGATCTTGATTATGCCGTCACCCTCGCAGGCTTCACATCGTCCGCCCTTGACATTGAAAGAGAATCTGCCGCTTGTGTATCCGTGAGCCTTTGCGTCGTTGGTCTTGGCGAACAGGTCGCGGATATCGGAGAAAACTCCCGTATACGTTGCGGGATTTGAGCGCGGAGTGCGCCCGATAGGGGACTGGTCTATGCATATGACCTTATCAAGATTCTCAATGCCGTCCATGCTGTCGAATTCGCCCGATTTCAGCTTGGCACGGTTGAGCTTTGCGGCAAGGTATTTGTAGATTATCTCGTTTACGAGCGATGATTTGCCCGAGCCGGAAACTCCAGTAATACAGATAAATTTTCCGAGCGGGATCGTGACATCAATGTTTTTGAGGTTGTGCTCGCGAGCCCCGTGAATGGTGAGGAACAGACCATTGCCCTCACGGCGCTTTTCGGGGAGCTCGATCTTCTTTTTGCCGCTGAGATACTGTCCCGTGATCGAATCCTTGCACTTCAGCAGCTTGTCCACCGTGCCGGAAAATACTACATTACCGCCGTTTACGCCTGCGCCCGGGCCAATGTCAACGATGTAGTCTGCCGCGAGCATTGTATCGTCATCGTGCTCAACGACAATCAGTGTGTTGCCGAGGTCGCGCAGTCTTTTGAGGGTCGCGATAAGCTTGTCATTGTCACGCTGGTGCAGACCGATGCTTGGTTCGTCAAGAATGTAGAGAACTCCGACAAGAGATGAACCAATTTGTGTTGCAAGGCGGATCCTCTGGCTCTCACCGCCTGAAAGCGTTCCCGATGAGCGTGAGAGCGTGAGGTATTCAAGACCCACGCTGCCGAGAAATCCGAGACGCTCGCGTATCTCCTTGATAATGCGCTCGCCTATCATGCTGTCGTGCTCGGAGAGTTTCAGTTCATTGAAGAATTTCAGTCCGTCCCTGACCGAAAGATCGGTGAGGTCGCTGATGTTCATTCCGCCTACCGTGACGGCAAGGTACTCGTCTTTGAGCCTTTTGCCCTTGCAGACGGGACACTTTACCTCGCTCATGTACTCCTCTATCTCGCCGCGGGAGTATTCGCTGTTTGTTTCGGCATAGCGCCTTTCAAGGTTATTTATAACTCCCTCAAAGGGCGAGCGGTATACGCCTCCGCCGAGAGACTTGGGACGGCGCAGTTCAAGCGGCTCGTCACCCGTGCCGTAGAGGAAAAGTCCGAGTTCGCTCTTAGAGAGCTTTTTTACCGGCACATCGAGCGGAATACCGTATTTTTCGGAAATAGCGCGGTAATACATCATCGAGATAGAAGTCTCGTCAAGGCTGTTCCAGCCGCTTGCATTTATTGCGCCGTCCTGAATGCTCAGATCTTTATTAGGCACAACGAGGTCGGGATCGATTTTGCGGAAAACTCCGAGACCCGTACACTTAGGACAGGCTCCCATAGGATTGTTGAACGAGAACATTACGGGTTCAAGCTCGCCGATACTGATGTTATGCTCGGGGCAGGCGTAATTCTGCGAAAAGAGAATAGGTTCGCCGCCGATAACGTCCACAATGGCAAGTCCGTCCGTCAGACTGAAAACGGTTTCAAGGCTGTCTGTGATCCTCGACTCTAAGCCCTCCTTGACCACGATACGGTCAACCACTATCTCGATGTTGTGCTTCTTGTTTTTTTCCAGCTTTATATCTTCACTCAGGTCGTACATGATATCGTCGATACGGACGCGGACAAAGCCGCTCTTTCGCGCATTTTCAAGTTCCTTGACGTACTGTCCCTTTCTTCCTCTTACAATGGGCGCGAGAAGCTGGAGTTTCGTTCCCAGCGGCAGAGCCATAATAGTGTCAACCATCTGGTCGATACTCTGCTGTGATATCTCCCTGCCGCATACCGGACAATGCGGAACACCTATACGCGCGTAGAGAAGTCGCAGGTAGTCGTAAATTTCGGTAACTGTTCCTACTGTCGAGCGGGGATTCTTGGAGGTAGTTTTCTGGTCAATGGATATTGCAGGAGAAAGTCCCTCAATGCTGTCAACATCGGGCTTTTCCATCTGTCCGAGGAACATTCTTGCGTATGAGGAAAGACTCTCGACATATCGCCGCTGACCGTCCGCGTAAATAGTATCGAACGCGAGCGAGGACTTGCCGCTTCCCGAGAGACCTGTCATGACGATAAGCTTGTCGCGGGGCAGTTCAAGGTCTATATTTTTGAGGTTGTTGGCGCGTGCGCCCTTGATAATGATTTTATCGGTCATTACTTTTCTCCTTTGAGTTCCTTTATCTTATCGCGCAGATAGGCTGCGTGTTCAAATTCCAGCATTTTGGCGGCATTTTTCATCTCAACGGTGAGCTTATCAATAAGCCGCTGACGTTCAGCCGCGGAGAGTTTCTTTTTCTTTGTCTTTTCCTCGACCTTGTTCTTTGACGTGATCTCAAGAACATCTCGCACTTCCTTGATAATGGTCTTGGGCACTATTCCGTGTTCCTCGTTGAAAGCCATCTGCAAACTGCGGCGGCGTTCGGTTTCGGTTATGGCGCGTTCCATAGAGCCGGTAACGGAATCTGCGTACATGATGACCTGTCCGTGAGCGTTTCTTGCTGCACGTCCTATCGTCTGAATGAGAGAGGTTTCGCTTCGCAGGAAGCCTTCCTTGTCTGCGTCAAGAATAGCGATAAGGCTCACTTCGGGAATATCCAGACCTTCACGCAGGAGGTTGATCCCGACCAGAACATCGAAAACTCCGTTTCGCAGGTCTTTGATTATTTCCATACGCTCGATAGTGTCGATATCATGGTGAAGATAACGGACTTTCACGCCGAGATTCTCGTAGTAGTTGGTGAGATCCTCCGCCATTTTCTTGGTGAGGGTAGTGACGAGTACACGCTCGTGCTTTTCGATTCGGATATTGATCTCCGAAAGCAGGTCGTCGATCTGTCCCTGAGTGGGCTTGACGATGATCTCAGGATCAACAAGACCGGTCGGACGAATGACCTGTTCAACAATGGTGTCGGTCTTGCTGCGCTCTATCTGTCCCGGAGTAGCGCTGACGTAAATTGCCTGATTGATATGCTCGTTGAATTCGTCAAAATTCAGCGGACGGTTATCGTAAGCGCTCGGCAGGCGGAAACCGTATTCAACGAGAGTCGTTTTTCTTGCGCGGTCACCTGCGTACATCGCGCGAACCTGCGGCAGAGTGACGTGACTTTCGTCAACTATCAGCAGGAAGTCGTCCGGAAAGTGGTCAAGCAAAGTCTGAGGAGTACTTCCCGGCGGTCTGCCTGCAAGAACTCGCGAGTAGTTCTCAACGCCGCTGCAATAGCCGACTTCACGCAGCATTTCCATGTCATAGTGGGTGCGCTGTTCGATTCGCTGAGCCTCGATAAGCTTGTGGTTCTGCGTGAAGTAATCCACCCGCTCATCGAGTTCGCGTTCTATTTCCGCAAGCGCCGATCCTATTTTTTCGTCGCCGACAACGTAGTGCGAGGCAGGGAAGATAGCCGCGTGCGAGACTACTGCCTTTACTTCGCCGGTTACCACATTTATTTCTGAGATACGGTCTATTTCGTCGCCAAAATATTCAACTCTGACGGCAGTATCGCTTGAACGCGCTGGGAAGATCTCAAGCACGTCGCCTCTTACGCGAAAACGGTTTCGCTCGAAAGCAATATCGTTTCGCTCGTAGCGTATCTTGACAAGCTCGTCAATGAGCTGGTCGCGCGGTTTTTCGGCTCCCTGACGGATAGAAACGACCATGGAGCGGTACTCGTCAGGACTTCCGAGCGAGTAGATGCACGAAACGCTCGCCACGATAATCACGTCCCTGCGCTCGGCAAGGGCAGTTGTCGCGGAATGTCGGAGCTTATCGATCTCATCATTGATAGATGAGTCCTTTTCGATGTAGCTGTCGGTGCTCGGTATATAGGCTTCAGGCTGATAGTAGTCATAGTAGGAGACGAAGTACTCGACGGCATTGTCGGGAAAGAACTCTTTGAACTCCGAGCAGAGCTGTGCGGCGAGTATCTTGTTATGTGCGAGCACGAGCGTAGGCTTGTTGACGCGTGCAATAACGTTAGCCATGGTGAATGTTTTGCCCGAACCCGTGACGCCAAGCAGTATTTGCTCCTTTTTGCCGGACTGGATCCCGTCAACGAGCTTTTCTATAGCCTGCGGCTGATCGCCTGCGGGTGCATACTGCGAGTACAGCTTAAAATGCTCCATATAATGCCCTTCTTTCAGTTAGTGTAATTAGGGAGTGTTGACACTAAGCCTAACAAAGCATCTTTTCGGCAAAATTTCACGCATCCTGCGTTAAAAAGTCTTGACAGGCGACAGCCTGCCTGCGACTTTTTGCCTTGTCTACGTAAAATTTATGCTCGAAAATCTGCATATTATCTTAGTGTCAACACTCCCTAATATTATACCACAAAAACAGTACGAAATAAAGCACTATAATATTAATGGAACATATTTTCTTTTTTTAATTATTACAGCAGATCATAGAGCATTTATGTGAACACGCTCTAATAGTAAAGTGCAAATCCGTCCGCAGTGGAATTTCTGACGACTTCAAGCTGGCGGTCGATCATGTCAGGGCATTCTATCCATTCAAGTTCACCGCCTGCACCTGCCCACTTGTCCTCTCTGCCAAGCTTGTACGGCGCAAGTCCTGCAATAAGTGAAACTGAGCTGTTTGCCGTCAGGTTTTCCCACTCCTGCAACGTCCTGTCGAACGGACAGCTTGTGTTGAGAAAGCCGAAGTATAGCTGCGGCGCGATGTAGTCGCAGTAACCCTCTTGGGCTGCCCATTTTTTTACATCTGCGTACTGTGAGGTCATGTCGGAATTAATGTTTCCCTGCGGACTTATGCCGAAAACAAGGCGGCTGTCCTTGGATTTCACAGTATCATAGAGCGCTTTCACAAATCGGCTGGAATTATCGAGCCGCCATTGCGTAAGGTCAGCCGCTCCGCTTGCCTCGAACTCAATGCGGTCGAATTCAGGGTCGGTAGTGGGGTAAAAGTAGTCGTCTATGTGGAGACCGTCAACGTCATAGCGCGATATTATTTCGTTTGCGCAGTCCGCAATAAGCCCGACCGCGTCCTCGCTTGCGGGATTGAGGTATACCCGTCCGTTTACCTCGACTGCATTTCGGCAGGCAGGGTCGGAGTACCATTTTTTCACAATGAAGTCATCGGGCAGGCTCGACATCTCCTCAGTCGTCTGACAGCGGAGTGGGTTTATCCACGCGTGAACGGAGATTTTCCGCGCATGAGCTTCTTCAAGCACTATTGCAAGCGGATCAAAGTCGCTTGTGAGGTACGAGCCTTTCGGGAAAATGTCCGAGTTATAGTAAGCGTCACCGAAAGGGTGAACGTGAAAATAGACCGTGTTCATTCCCTTTGACTGCTCCTCATCGAGCCTGTTCGCTATATTGCTGCGGAATTCGTCGGCTGTTTTTCCCTGCATTATATCGCCGAAAAGCGTGTACGGCAGCCATACCGCGGCTTGTCCCGTGTAATTTATAGGTTTGTATTGACTCTCCTGCGCAGCAGTTGTGGTCTCGGTGATGTAAAGCTGTCTGCTGTCCTGAATATATGCGGTAACAGGCGGCGCGGAGGAATCCTGCGCGGTTTGCTGAGTAGAGCAGCCGGTCAGCAGTAGCACGCCGGAGAGTATCATAGTTATCTTTTTCATATTTTTCACCTCTATACATAATAAGAGGCTTTGCGGAAAAATATGCAAAAAGGACTGCCGAATGAACGGCAGTCCGGAAGTTCATGTGATTTAAAGTTCGTTTACAAGCTTTTCAAAGCGCTCCATAGCCTCAATAGTACGCTGTCTGTCGCCGAAAGCGGTCAGTCTGAACCAGCCTTCACCGTTCTTGCCGAATCCCGCACCGGGAGTTCCGACAACAGCGATCTTTTCGAGCATTGTGTCGAAGAATGCCCAACTGTCCATGTTGTTCGGGCACTTGAACCAGATGTACGGCGAGTTGATACCGCCTGTGAATTTAACGCCGAGCTTGGTCATTGTTTCAGCTATAATGCGGGCATTTTCCTGATAATAAGCGATATTTTCGTGGATCTGCCTGAGACCCTCCTCTGTGAAAACAGCCGCAGCCGCACACTGAACAGGGTAGGAAACTCCGTTGAATTTGCTTCCCTGACGTCTGCCCCAGAGCTGAGCAACCGAGACCTCTGTTCCGTCACTTGCGATAACTTTGAGAGCGTTCGGAACAACGGTGTATCCGCATCTCATACCTGTAAAGCCTGCTGTTTTGGAGAGCGAGCACATCTCGATAGCCACTTCCTTTGCTCCCTCAACGCAGTAGATACTTCTTGGAACGTCAGGATCGGTTATGAATGCCTCGTAAGCCGAGTCGTAAATGATTATCGCATTGTTTTTCTTTGCATATGCGATCCACTCGGCAAGCTGAGCGCGCGTGTATACCGAACCTGTCGGATTGTTCGGCGAGCAGAGGTAAATAATGTCTGCATGAACATTCGGGTCGGGCATTGCTGCAAATCCGTTTTCCTCGTTTGAGTCGGCGTAAATGATCTTTCTTCCGCTCATGAGGTTGGAGTCAACGTAAACGGGATATGCAGGGTCGGTCACGAGAATGATGTTGTCATTACCGAAGATATCGACAATGTTGCCGCAATCGCTCTTTGCACCGTCGTTTATGCGTATCTCATCTGCGGAAACGTCCGCGCCGAAACTCTTGTAGTAGCCCGATACAGCTTCGCGGAGAAAATCGTATCCAGCACCGCTGTCCTCATAGCCTCTGAAAGTTTCCTTGACTCCCATTTCGTCACAGCCCTTTTTCATGGCTTCAATGACAACGGGAGCGATAGGCAGCGTTACGTCACCGATACCCATTCTGATAATGTCTGCGTCAGGATTTGCTTCCTTGAAAGCCTTTATCTTCTTGGCAATGTTGATAAAGAGATAGTTTTTTTCCAGCTTGAGGAAGTTTTCGTTTAACTGCGGCATACTGCATTCTCCTTTAACTCATTTATATATTGATCATCAACGGTTCCGTCGCATATAAATGCGGCAGGGCCTTTCATCAGTACGGTTTCGTCTGAGCGGTAGATGATAGTGAGATCACCGCCGCGCAGGTGTATGAGGATCTCCTCATCATGCTTGCAGTAACCGTTGAGAACTGCTGCAACGGCTGATGCACAGGCACCTGTACCGCAGGCATATGTCTCACCGCTGCCGCGTTCCCAGACACGCATATTCAGCGTGCGGCTGTCGAGCACCTCTATGAACTCGGTGTTGATCCTGTTCGGGAAAAGCTCGTGATTCTCGAAAAGCGGTCCTGTTTTTTCAAGGTCGAGCGAGTAGATGTCCTTGGTGAAAAGCACGGCGTGGGGATTTCCCATTGAAACGCAGGTGAGGGGATACTCCTTTCCGCCGACCATTACAGGCTGGCTGATAAAGCGGTCGAGATCGCTGTTTACGGGGATATCCCTCGGAACAAGGATAGCCTTGCCCATATCGACCATTACCTCGCTGACCTTTCCGTCCTTGACGAAAAGCGTAAGGTATTTGATCCCCGAATTGGTTTCCAGTGAGACTTCGGTCTTATCCGTAAGACCGCGGTCGTAGACGTATTTTCCGATACAGCGTGTTGCATTACCGCACATCATTGCTTCCGAACCGTCTGCGTTGAAGATACGCATTCGGAAATCCGCCTTGTCAGACGGCATAATGAGGACGAGTCCGTCCGAGCCTATGCCTTTGCGGACATCGCTGAGAACGACCGAGACTTTTTCGGGTTCATCGACCGTCTCCTCGAAGCAGTTTATATAGATGTAATCGTTGCCGATACCGTGCATTTTCGTGAACTTCATAGCTTTCTCCCTTCATAAATACTGTTTATGCCTGATATTTCGGTTCGCAGGTGAGGTTTATGCCAAGGCGCTTGAACGTGCGCTCATCGACCTGAGAGAGAATAACTGTTGAGTGGACCTCGCAGCCGCGCAGTTTGGAGAGCTGTTCCATTGCTTTCTTGGCGTTGGGGTCGGTGTTTGCGCATATCGAGAGCGCGATGAGAGTCTCATCGGTGTGTATTCTCGGATTGTTGTTGCCGAGGTGCTGCACCTTGAGGTTCTGTATAGGCTCGATAACATCAGGAGACATGAGGAGAGTGTCATTGTCGATCTCGCCGAAGTATTTGAGCGCGTTGAGGATAAGCGCAGAGGACGCTCCGAGCAGATTTGAAGTCTTGCCCGTGATTATCGTACCGTCAGGCAGTTCCATTGCCGCTGCGGGAGCACCTGTCTCGGCTTCCTTGGCAAGAGCCGCTGCAATGACCTTTCTGTCATCGGGAGTGATATTTGCCTGCTTCATAAAGAGCTTTAGCTTCATGACTTCTTCATCGGAAATAAGCCCCTTACGGTTGTCACAGAGTCCTGTGTAGTAGCGGCGTATTATCTCGGCATTTGCAGCCTTGCAGGTAACAGCGTCGTCAATTATGCAGTTTCCTGCCATGTTTACTCCCATGTCCGTAGGCGACTTGTAGGGGGATTCGCCGAGTATCTTCTCGAACATTGCGTTCAGGACGGGAAATATTTCAACATCGCGGTTGTAGTTTACGGTGGTCTTTCCGTAAGCCTCAAGGTGGAACGGGTCGATCATGTTCACGTCATTGAGGTCGGAGGTAGCGGCTTCGTAAGCGATATTTACCGGATGGCGCAGAGGAAGATTCCATATCGGGAATGTCTCGAACTTTGCGTATCCTGCGTTGAGACCTCTTTTGTGCTCGTGGTAGAGCTGGGAGAGACAGGTAGCCATTTTGCCGCTTCCGGGGCCGGGGGCTGTTACGACAACCAGACGGCGTGAGGTTTCGATATATTCGTTCCTGCCGAATCCCTCGTCACTGATGATATGCTGTATATCCGAGGGATATCCCTGTATCCGGTAGTGGTGGCGAACCTTGATACCGAGAGCCTCAAGGCGCTTCTGGAAAGCGTCTGCGGTAGGCTGACCCTCATATCTTGTAAGAACAACGGTGCTTACATAAAGACCGATCTTGGTGAATACATTGAAAAGACGGATGACGTCAACATCATAGGTTATGCCGAGGTCGCCGCGAACCTTGTTTTTTTCAATATCGTCCGAATTAATGACGATAACTATCTCTGCCTCATCTTTAAGCTGCAAAAGCATCTGGAGCTTGCTGTCGGGCTTGAATCCCGGGAGAACTCTTGAAGCGTGGTAGTCGTCAAAGAGCTTGCCGCCAAACTCAAGGTAGAGCTTGTCTCCGAACTGTGCGATACGCTGCCGGATATGCTCTGACTGCATTTTAAGATACTTTTCATTGTCGAAACCGACTGGTCTGTGGATTTCCATAAATTTACCCTCCTGTAGTACTATCGTTACTATTATATAACAAACTTATCTGAAATGCAAGTAGTGCGGATAAAAAAATGAAAAAAAGCAGGCGAAAGCTTTTGCTCTGAAATGTGGCATAAAAAGCAGATCTGCGGTTTATTTGACGGTTATTTTAAACCTGCTGGCAGGATTTTCAATATAAAGTGATGAAAATTTGCAAATACAGAAAATCTATTGACTTTCTATGCAAAAGATTATATAATGATGATGGCGGCAAAAATTGCCGACTATTACACAGAAGAGTAAAAATGCGTTCGCTATACCGATCTGGTATTACAGTGTTGACTGAACGGGGAGTTGTCGGTCAAACGAAAAGCAATGGCTTGTGGTTCGCATTTTGCATCCCGCTTCGTATGACAATCTCAAAAGATAGACCTTCTTTTCTTGTCGTATGAGTGAGGAAAAGGAGGATTTTTTTATGTACACAAACAAACAAGGCACAACATCTGCGGCTGATCTGCGACTTTTCGGCAACGTGAGAGTTCTTACGATCTCGGCTCTGCTCATTGCAATGAGTATCGTTCTCGGAAAGCTTCTTGTGTTCAACATCACGGACAGTATCCGTATCAGTCTTGAGAACCTGCCCCTTCTCATGGCAGGCATTTTCTTCGGCCCGTTCATCGGTGCGGCAGTCGGAGCAGGTGCGGACATTATCGGCTGTCTGATAGTCGGCTACTCGATCAACCCTATCATCTCGGTCGGCGCTGCATCTATCGGCTTTATTGCAGGATTCGTTTCACATTTTATCTTCAAGAAGCGTTCTCTGCCTTCGATAGCGGTTTCGGTTGCAGCTGCTCACATAATCGGCTCGATGATAATCAAGTCCGTGGGACTCTACATCTACTTCCATACGCCGATACAGGTCCTGCTTCTCAGGATCCCCACATATATCGGAATCGGCATACTGGAATTCTACATCGTTTATCTTATGCAGAAAAACAAGGCTTTTTCGGCACAGCTTGACAGGATAGTGAAAAAGTAAAATGACAAATTACGAACAGGCTCTCGGTTATCTGAAAACAGCCGCCTCGCGCGGAAGCGTTCTCGGACTGGAGCGTATCTCGCGTCTTGCGGAGCTTCTCGGCGACCCGCATGACAAGGTAAAAACGATCCACATTTCCGGCACTAACGGCAAAGGCTCTCTCGGAGCAATGCTGTGCTCGGTGCTGAAGGCTTCGGGCTATCGCGTGGGAAGTTTCTCGTCGCCTGCCATAACGAGCGTTACGGACAGTTTCCGCATTGACGGCGAGCAGATCTCAGAGGAAAAGTTTGCCCGGCTCGTGCTTGATATTGCACCGGTATGCGAGAGCATGGAGGAAAAGCCGACCGAGTTTGAAGTTATCACAGCAGTTGCATTTGAACTTTTCCGCCGCGAAAACTGCGACATTGCAGTAGTTGAGTGCGGAATGGGCGGCGACCTTGACTCCACCAATATCATAAGCGCTCCGCTTTTGTCGGTTATAACGAATGTTCAGTTGGATCACTGCGGATTTCTCGGCAGTACGGTCGCGGAGATCGCCTCGCACAAGGCAGGCATTATCAAAAAGGGACGACCTGTTTTCTTTGGCGGAGATGATGAAGCGGCGCTTGCGGTTATAAAAGCTGCCGCGGAAAAGTGTGGTTCAGAGCTTTACTTCCCGAATCCCCAAGAGCTTGAAAATGCGGAGTTCAGCCTATCGGGACTGAGCTTTGACTACAGAGGAGAGCGGCTTGAAATACCGCTTCTCGGCACATATCAGCTTACCAACGCTGCGAATGTACTGCGCTGTGTTGACATTTTAAGAAAATACGGAGTGAAGCTCCCCGACTATGCGCTCCGTGAAGGTCTTGCAAATGTTAAATGGCACGGCAGGTTTGAGGTGCTTCGCCGCGAACCGCTTGTGATTTTTGACGGTTCGCACAATCCTGACGGAATAAGCTGTGCGGCTGACAGTATAAGGCAGTATTTCGGCGAAAATAAGGTCGTGTTCCTGATAGGCGTAATGGCTGATAAGGAGTACGGGCTTTATGCGGATATGCTCGGAGAATTTGCGGAGGCTGTGTTCACTGTCAAACCCGATAATCCGCGTGCTCTTGACAGCGAAACTCTCGCGCAGACATTTGCGGAAAAGGGAATAGATGCGCGTCCGTATTCCGTACTTAGTGACGGAGTTTCGGCAGCCTGTGCGTTTGCAATGGAAAGAGGGAGACCCCTCATAGCACTCGGTTCGCTGTATATGTACAGGAAATTCACGCAGGCTCTTGAATTATGAGACTGTTTGTGAAATTTTGCCGAAAAGATGCGTTGTTAGGCTTAGTGGCAACACGACCTAGCTAAAAAATTAGCCCTGAAGCGTTTGATACGTTTCAGGGCTTTGATTTTAGGTGCTATTTTGAATTTTTGATATGCTTATCCGACATATCCCTTAGCTTGTCAAGAATTACGTTTGCCGCGTCAAATTTGCTCATAATTTCAAGCTCCTGCGTGTCGTCAGCGGTTATCAGCGTAATGACATTCGTATCGCCGCCGAATCCTGCACCCGAACGGCAAATCGAGTTTGCACAGATCATGTCGCAGTTTTTTCTGCTGAGCTTTCTGCGTGAATTTTCAAGGAGATTCTCGGTTTCCATGGAGAAACCGCAGATAAGCTGACCCTCGCGCTTGTTTTCTCCGAGGTTGGCAAGAATGTCTCTTGTCCGCTTTAGCTGAATCGACATCTCACCATCGGACTTTTTGATTTTATGGTCAGCCTTGGTGACGGGAGTGTAATCCGCGACCGCCGCCGCCTTTATGATGATATCGCTGTCATTCTGCCGTTCGGTCACAGCGCGGAACATATCCTCGGCGGACTCAACGGGAACAACATTCACGAACATGGGCGGTTCAACATCGGTGTGAGCGGCAACGACAGTTACCTCAGCTCCGCGGAGCATTGCTGCCTTTGCCAATGCAAAGCCCATTTTTCCGCTTGAATGATTCGTGATGAAGCGCACCGGATCGATACTTTCGCGGGTCGCCCCTGCGGTAACGAGGATTCGTTTGCCCGAGAGGTCTTTTTCAAAGGCGATTTCGCGGATAATGTACTCAAGCAGAGTGTTTTCGTCGGGTAGCTTTCCGTCGCCAATATCGCGGTTTGCGAGCATTCCGCGAACCGGTTCTATTATCTCATAGCCGTATTTTCTCAGCTTTGAAATATTCTCCTGAACGATAGGATTGTGGAACATATTGTGGTTCATGGCAGGCGCGATGATTTTCTTGCAGGTGCAGGCCATGACAGTGGTAGTCAGCATATCGTCCGCGATACCGTTTGCGATCTTGCCGATGACGTTTGCCGAAGCAGGAGCTACCATGACTACGTCTGCTTTTTTTGCGATTGAGACGTGCTCGACACTGTATTCAAAATTTCTGTCGAATGTATCGATAAGACACTTGTGCTGAGTAAGGGTCTCGAATGTCAGCGGGTGCACGAAATTTACTGAATTAGGCGTCATTGCAACGTGAACTTCCGCTCCGAGTTTTGTGAGCATTCGAGCGAGATTTGGTATCTTATAAGCCGCAATGGAGCTTGAAACGCAAAGAAGCACTGTTTTTCCTTTAAGCATTGTGATCCCTCCGTAGATTGGTTTGGCCAGGTTTTTGTCTTTAAGGCAACACCGCACAAAGCCCGCCTGACGGCTTTGCACTGAATCTGCTTGC
>UQEM01000047.1 GCA_900540005.1 uncultured Ruminococcus sp. | reverse complement strand
TCCATATATCTATTATATCATATTTTTACTCGTTTGGCAATTGTGCGGTGTTGCCAAAGGAATTGCAAATGCCGGAACACGCTCCGGATATGAGACAGCTGTTTGCATATTTTTGTAAAACGAGAAAAATTCCTGCGGCAATAGTGGAAGAAATGGTACACAATAAATTGCTTTACCAATTCCGTTTTATACAAAGGGGCGAGTTAATGGACTAAACAAAGGCGTTTCAATGAAAGCAGCCTTAGACGAACAAGGTTTTACTGCAAAAAATTTCAAGGAAAACCGACTTGTCGCATGGGAAGAAAGCGAACGTGTTGCAATGGAAAGTATACTCAACTCACACGGAATGAGCAGAGAAGATAAGCAAGCTCACTATACACACATGACCGTTGATGAGTACAAAGAAAAGCAGGACGAGAAAAAAGTTGTAGAGCTGTTGAAGAAATCGTTGCAGATAACAAATAACGATTTGGCAATACAGAATGTACGGAACTTGAAAAGTCAAGTTGTTTTTCTTGAAAGAGAAAAAGAAAAACTGGAAATTCAGAAAAAATCTCCGTACAAATCTTTCTATTATTCTGCACCGGAAAAACAAGCATATGTACAGGCAAGGCTCGATGAACTTGAAATTCCGTATCGAGAAACTGAAAACGGTTTTGAAGCACAAGAGTATTATGTGGATAAAATCAGAAAGATTGAAAAAGAATACAAACCTGTAAGAAGTTCTGCAAGAGAACAGGTTAGAGAAGATATTGACCGATTGCTCATGCAGTCAGGTAGCTTGGAAGAATTATTGAAAAAACTTGAATCAGAAAAGTACAGTGTTAAGTATGGAAAATACATTGCGGTCAAGTCTTACTATGCAGAACGTTACATCAGGCTGAAAACGCTCGGTGAATTGTACAGTGAATTTGCATTGAAAAACAGAATAGCTGAAAAGAAAAAATATGAAGATTCTATTCAAAGAAAAATTGATGAACTGAAACATGAAAAGGGAAGTGAAAAGTTAATTTCCGTATCAACAATTCGCCTTTATACAATAGCGATAAGCAAAGGCGCACTCCCATTACGCAAGCGAGAAAAGCAGAAGCCTTTTTCTTGGAAAAATGATTCAGAACTTGACAAGCTTCTTCTGCTGAATCAGAAAATAAATAACGGTGTAACACTCCAAACTTTAAAGGAAGATTTTGAAAATCAAGAGAGAAAATGCAATTCAATTGTGGCGGAACGGCAGAAGTCAGAAGCTGATCTCAAAGCATTTTACGAACTGAAAGAAAAAATTGAAATCGTTTTTGAGGGGAAAGCTTCAAAATTATTTTCGAGACAGCAAGCCGAAAATGACTTAATGCGACACCCAAATATTACAGAATCAAACTACAAGAATATTGATATTCTGATAAATAATGAAATATCGAATTTGAAAAAAGTTGAATCTGAACTTTCATCGGAACAACAGAAATTAAAAGAATGCGCAGATTTGTATTCGGCTGCGGAGAAAATTTTCGGTGGCACTTATGTGCAATCGCTTGTTGCAGATGAACGAGAACGCAGAGAATCAAAATATGTTTCAAATGGTCTGAAAGATTCAACGTAAGTGACAATATGAAAAAAATTCTGAATAGAACATTTTTGAAATTACTTGCAATCACTGCAATGACCTGTGACCATGCTGCACTTGCATTTCTTTCGTCAGATAGTGTCCTTTACTATCTGATGAGAGGCTTCGGAAGAATTACAGCACCGATTATGGCGTTCTTCATTGCAGAGGGATTCATGCATACCAAAAGCCGTATAAAGTATTTGTCACGTTTGGGGGCGTTTGCGTTAATATCGCAGCCGTTCTACTTTATGCTTGTATTTTCAAGAATACCAAATAATACTTTTGAATTTGTGACTAATCTGAATGTAATGTTTACATTTTGTTCATCTTTGGCAATTCTCATTATTTACGAAAATCACAAATTTCCAATTTGGCTTAAAGCTGTACTTATAGGAATTTGTTTGGCATTTTCTGACATATGTGATTGGAGTTATATTATTCCTGCTTGGACGTTGGCGTTTCGCATTTTCAGGAATAAGCCACTTCAAAGGGATATTGTATTTATCATCATCTCGATACTGTTACCGCTGCAAAAGTATCTTCCGCAGTTTGACAGCTTTCAAGAGTACAGTTATTTCTTTGCTGTCCTGCTTGCAATTATTCCGATAAGCTTATACAATGGGAAAAAATGTGCTGCAAGGCATGGTGGCAAATATTTGAGCAAATGGGGATTTTACATTTATTATCCGCTGCATATCGGATTGATAATACTTATTAAAAGAGCTGTCGGATAACTCCAATAGCTCTTTTAGCGTATATGTTGTATTTTAATTTTTTAACACCTATTGACAAAATAAGAACAATGTGATATAATGAAAATGAAGTAAATAAAAAAGCACCCCCACAAGAACATATCGCTTCAAAGAGCGCTATGTTCTCATAATCAAACAAATGTTGGCGCATTTGAATGACTTAGTGAGAATGCTATTTATGTGTTGCATTGTTCTTAGCATTATAACACAATATAAGTAGATTGTCAAGCCTTTCAGATGCTTATCAAAATTCTGAGGGGCTTGATTTATTTTCAAGTATATTGAAAATTGAATATTTTCATTAAGATTGATTTTACTTTGTGATGGTCTAAAAATCATCAGCGCGCGCATACCGCCATGACTGCTATAAGCAAGAGCGATAAAGCTATGTGACGAAAATACAGTACTGTGAATACTGTTGCCATGAAAGCAAGGTGAAATGCACAAAGTGGGATTAAATGATACGCTATGTGTCGATTCACAATCAGCGATCTTATTGAAAAACAATTTTCGATTTACTGAAAGCCGAATAGAGGATATATAAATTTGTATCTTCTGTTCGGTTTTCAGAAAAGCACCAAACAGATTTAACTTGTTTAGTGCTCTTGGACTTTGGTTGGGGTGGAAGGATTTGAACCCTCGAAATAACGGAGTCAGAGTCCGCTGCCTTACCACTTGGCGACACCCCAATATTGTATTTGCTTGATTCAGCTTTTATATTATATCACCGTGTCGGAAGAAAGTCAAGGGGTTTGAAAATATTTTTATCATTTAACAATTATGGATCTGCAAATTTATCTGATTTTGCCTATATTTCGAGAAAAATCCCCTGCACTATGTGCAGGGGATCTGTGCGTTATGATTCCTGAGGAAGGGTTACGAGTCCAAGAACAGATTTCTGGATCGCGAGTGCGTCCATGGAGGTCATACCTGTACCGGGGCGGTAGCAGTCTGAGTTGACTTCGCCCTGGAGTGTGAGATGATTCTGATCATAGCCGTTTGTTCCGTATTTTTGAGGATTTGCGATAGCCTGAAGTATCATAACTGCGTCAGAGATGTCGAGTTTATCGTCGAAATTTGCATCACCATAAATCGTGACTTTAAGCGGTTCAACCTCTATATTGCAGGTAAGAACATTGCTGCCCTGAATCGCGTAGACAACAGCCTTACCGTCTCCGATAGCGGTTACTTCGCCGTCTGAAACTGTTACAGCATTTGAGTTTCCTGATATCCAGATTATAGACGCAGTATCGTCAATGCCTGAAACGGTGAGCTTTACGGTGCCGCCGACCGTCATTGTCAAAGAGCCGGGAACAATTGCCGGGGGAGTAGTAGTTGTTGTTGTTGTTGTTGTGGATTCGGTAGTGGTTGTGGTAGATTCGGTGGTAGTTGAAACGGTTTCGGTTGACGTTGTGGTTGTTTCAGTATCGGAAGTTGTTGCCGAAACTGTTGAAGTTGTTGTAGTCTCCGAAGTGGTTTCTGTAGTCGTAGAGGATTGAGTTGAAGTAGTTGTACTTTCTTCTAAATCAGTTGTGGTCACAGAAGTAGTTGAAGTTGTTTCGGTTGTAGAATTTTCAGTAGTTGTAATTTCAGAAGTGGTGGTTGTAGTTTCGGCAGAAGCAGTAGTTTCTGTGGCTGTCGTGGATTCCAAAGTAGTTGTTGCAGCTTCAGTAGAAACAGTGGTCTTTGTTGTTTCAGCAGTATTGGAAGATACGGGTTCGGTAGTTGTTGATTCAGTGGCAGTTGTAGTGGCGGTATCTGTGGTAGTGGTGGTTTCTGTGGTAGTAGTAGTAGTAGTAGTAGTTGTTGTTGTTGTTGTTGTTGTTGTGATATCGGGAGCATCATCGCTGATGACGATTTTCATAGTGTTAAGGTCAAGATTGCTTTGACAGCCGGGGTAGTTTGAATATCTGCCGCCTGCATATTCGACAAGGCAAGACGGATTTATGGTGCTGCCTGACTGGTTGGTATTGTAGTTGCAGTAGTCAATCGTATAAGTTCCCGGAGCAGTTCCCTGAGGAAAAGTAACATCGAAAACAAACAGCGGATACTGGTCAGAAGTGTAACCTGCCCAGTTGTAGCCGTCAACGCAAAACCAAGAGTAACCTATGTAGTAGTTCGTAGTTGAGGCGGAGAGCATCTTTTCCTCGCAAACAGGGAACGTAGTTCCTGATGGTGAAAAAGTACCGCGTTTGGTTAATTTTCCGGCGAATGAAACGTATTTGTTTGTTGTGGCATCGCCGAGAGCGGTAGAGAAAGTTTTTGCTTCTGCGAAGTAGTTTGCTGTCGGCGAATATAAAGTAAATGTGGGAGATTTAGGATCTCCGTCCTCCGAGTTGATCGTAAGCTGAACAGAAATTGTCTGTGTGTCGTTTGTCTGTTCTGTGTAGTAAAGTGCGCAGGGAATAACAACATCGCCCTCGTTTACATAAGAGGTCGGGATAGTTACGGTATTTCCGAGTGCAGCATAAATTGAATCCGAATCTCTGTATGTGGATATAGAAAATCCTTTTCGGCTGTCATCTGCGCTTGATGCGGCGGGAGTAATGGCTGCGGCAGCAGAAGTTACTGCCAGACAAAGCGATATAAGTAATGAAACTGATTTTTTCATATAAACGCCCTCTTTCAAAATTATAAAAAAGTAAATCCCGCTTCTATATTTATCTCATATATCAATATGATTGTAGCATATGCACTATTAAAAATCAATAGTTTGAAAAACTTTTCTACTATTTGTACAACGCGCGAGAGGGCGCTTTATCATTTCACACAAAAAATAAAGCCGCATTATGAACGCGGCTTTAATAAATATTGACAAGTTATTCTATAGGCAGTGTGATTAGTCCTATAATTGATTTCTGAACTGCAAGAGCGTCTGCGGTAGTCACTCCGTCACGACTGAGATTGCAGTCAGCGTTTGCCATGCCCTGCTCAGTGATGTGAGTGGGATCTGTTCCTTCGAGACCGTACTTATCCTTGTTTGCGAGTGCCTGAAGGATCATAACTGCATCCGAAAGATCGATCTTATCGTCGCAGTTTGCATCGCCATAAAGAATGTCAGAAGGCTGGGAAGAAGTTGTTGTTGTACCGGGAGTTGTAGTAGTTGTGGTTGTGGGCTGATCGCCGTGATTGAAGAGATCAGCGGGAAGCTCGTCAAGAGTGATACAGAAATCGCTGTTGTAAAGAGCCTTCATTTCATCGTGATCCTGATAGTTTTCACCGCTTACGAAAAGAGCGTTAGCGGAATCATACCAAGGGCAGAAGTAGAGCCAGTAAGCGTGCTCAACAAGCATATTGCTCATACTTGGGATAGAGTCATTCTCAGCCATAGCTACCATTTTGGAACCGTTTACATAACCGTTGAGTTTGTAGAAGATACCTGTTTCTGCATCGAGGTTAGGGCCTGATGTTTTGCCGTCGTGTCTGTTATACTGTGTGTTATACTTATCATAAGCAACGAGGTCAGTCCTGTCGTCACCAACGTACCACTCAGCAGAAGAATCTGACCAAGCGTAGAGGTTCTCCTCGTATATGAGGTTGTGGAGTCCGTATTCGTCCTGAAGCTTATCCTGAAGGCGATTCCAGAGCTGCTTGTAAACCTTTGTGCCTTCCTTTGACCACCAGAACCATGCGCCTGAACCGTCTGTCGGATCGCTTGTTGTGCTTGGATTACCCTCAGCCTCATGGAAAGGACGGAAGATTACGGGAACACCTGCGTCCTGAAGCTGGAGAAGCTCGTTTGCGAGGTTTTCAACGCAGAGGTTGAAGTACTCATACTCAACAGTACCCTCTACCATGCAGTTTGCGGTAACGAAATCAGTCTTGTTGCTGTAAGTTGTCTTTGAGAAGTCGAGCGGCTCGCCGAGCGTGTAATCAGACATCTGAGTAGGAACGTTAATGTGCCATGAAGCAGTGCAGATACCGTTCTTATCATTTGTCCATTCGATCATTCTTTCGGTTACACCGTCGTCCCAAGCGTAGCAGGGGCAGTAACTGCCAAAGTCGAAGCCCTGAATTGCGGGATACTTGCCTGTGAACTCCTTGATGAGGTTGATGTCGTTATTATAATCATTATATGTGTAGTTGCGGTTCTGAGTGCTGTAAGTGTAGACCTGACCGTCCGGGCCTGTGCAGTGCCAGGGGAACTTGTTGCCCTGCTCGTCAGTATCCCAGCTTTCCTCGTCGATAACATATTCCGTGCCGTCACTGTCAACGCACTTGTTTGAGTTTGAGTCATAGCGTATCGATGTGGAAACGCTGTTGCCGCCGCCGTAGATCTGCTGCTGACCTGAAATGATATTCTTGCCGTAAACCGACTTGAGATACTTGAGGAGAGCCTTTGTCTCGGGAGTTGCATCAGGGTCGCAAGACTCATCTGTAGCAAGTGAGAGGTCAGGGAACTCAGCTTCGGAAACTGTAACGTAGTCGATAGCCATATAGCCGTACTTGTTCGTGAAAGAGATAGTATTTTCGCCCTTGTTGAGACGAACCATGCCGAAGTCGAAATCAGTCCACTCGTCTGCGTAGGGGACAGTTGTGTGGTACTCGCTGCCGTTAACGGCAACAGTCTGGTAACGGCCACCCTTGTCGAGGATCTGCGCGCCGCGTACTGTTATTGAGTACATACCGTCAGCAGGAACGTCAATTGTAAAGCTGATGTCTCCGCCGGTGAGGTAAGTGAAACCTTCTCCCGAATAATTGGGGATCTTGTTCTCATAGATCGAAGTCCAGAGTGTAGCGCCCTCAAGGTCCTCGCCCTCGATTTTATAGGGGAATTCCGTAGAGTCAGCCGCTGTTGCGGTGAACAGGCCTGTTGAAGCTGCCTGACCAAGCGCGATAGCTGCGGCAGCCGCCAATGAAATTGCTTTTTTCATTTTAATATCCTCCTTAAAAATTAACCAAACGTAAAAAACACGGTTACTTATACTCTCATTATACTTAAATTTGCCATGAAAGTCAATAGCTTTAAGCGAATTTCTGTTAAAAATCAATAAATTAAGTAGATCTGCTTAAATAATCGTCTTTTGAAACAAATTCGCCCTCGTAAAATTGTGAACATAGATAGTTAACTGTTGTTTACAAGTATCATGCAATAAGATCACAGCCGTATGGCAGAGGATAAAGCACGGTATAATGCCAAAAAACTGAAACCCGGGCGACGGTTTCAGTTGTGCGTATATGTCAATTTTCCTTTTTATATATGACACTTCATACGCTAAAACCGGCTTATCGCGGTTAGCCGCGTCTAAGGCGCAAAATTCGCGGAATACTGCCATTCCGAAAAAATACATACAAAACAGCCGCCGTGGCTATTGACAGTTTGACAAAAATTGTTTATAATAATATCAGAGATACGATTGGTTTTCAGCCGTGTCTGATGTGCAGCTTAGTGCCGCGCAGCTAATTATGATCAACTTTAGGAGGTATAATACAATGTCACTGACAAAGAACCCGAATGTATTAAAGTGGGTTGAAGAGATGGTTGCTCTCTGTAAGCCTGATAAGGTAGTATGGATCGATGGCTCCAAGGAGCAGATCGATGCTCTTACTGAAGAGGTTACTTCTCTTCCCGATGACAGCTGGGACAAGATGTACAAGCTCAACCCCGAGAAGTACCCGAATTGTCTCTATCACAGAACACGCGCTAACGACGTTGCTCGTGTTGAGGACAGAACTTTCATCTGCTCCAAGGAAAAGTCCGGCGCAGGCCCTACAAACAACTGGATGGCTCCCGATGAGATGAAGGCTCTCCTTACACCTATGTACGACGGTGTTATGAAGGGCAGAACAATGTATGTTATCCCTTATTCAATGGGTCCGATCGGTTCTCCTCTTGCTAAGGTAGGTGTTGAGGTTACTGACTCTATCTACGTTGTTCTCAACATGAACATCATGACAAGAATGGGTAAGCAGGCTTTCGAGAACCTCGGCGATACTTCTGACGATTTCGTAAGAGGTCTCCACTCCAAGGCTGACGTTGATCCTGAAAAGAGATACATCGTTCAGTTCCCTGAGGAGAATACGATCTGGTCTATCAACTCTGCTTACGGCGGAAACGTTCTCCTTGGCAAGAAGTGCTTCGCACTCCGTATTGCTTCATATCAGGGCAAGAACGAGGCTTGGATGGCTGAGCATATGCTTATCCTCGGTCTCAAGAAGCCCGATGGCGAAGTTAAGTATATCACAGCAGCTTTCCCGTCTGCTTGCGGTAAGACCAACCTCGCTATGCTTATTCCTCCGGAGGGATACAAGAAGGACGGCTATGAAGTATTCACAGTCGGCGACGATATCGCTTGGATGAAGCCCGGCAAGGACGGCAGACTCTACGCTATCAACCCTGAGAACGGTTTCTTCGGCGTTGCTCCCGGAACAAACGCAAAGTCCAACTACAACGCTCTCGCTTGCACAAAGGAAGGCGCTATCTTCACAAACGTTGCTCTCGACAACAGCGACAACACTGTTTGGTGGGAGAAACTCAACGAGAATCCGCCTAAGGATGCTACTGAGTGGACAGGCATCAAGTGCGACGGTGAGGCTTGGGTAGCTGAGGGCAAGAAGCTTGCTCACCCCAACTCAAGATTTACTGCTCCTGCTAAGAACTGTCCCTGCATTTCTCCTGAGTTCAACAATCCTGAGGGCGTTCCGATCTCTGCTATCATCTTCGGCGGTAGAAGAGCTACAACAACTCCTCTCGTATATCAGTCATTCGACTGGACACACGGCACATACATCGGTTCGGCTGTTTCTTCTGAGACAACTGCTGCTGCTACAGGTGCTGTCGGCGTTCTCCGTCACGATCCTATGGCTATGAAGCCGTTCATTGGTTACAACGTAGGCGACTACTGGGCACACTGGCTCGAAATGGGCGCAAGACTTGGCAGCAAGGCTCCTAAGATCTTCAACGTAAACTGGTTCAGAACAGACAGCGAAGGTAACTTCCTCTGGCCCGGCTACGGCGAGAACATGAGAGTTCTTGACTGGATCATCAAGAGAGTTGAAGGCACAGTTGATGCTGTTGAGACTCCTATCGGATTCCTTCCTAAGCCCGAGGACATCAACCTCAAGGGTATCGAGGACGAAGTTACTCCTTCTGCTCTCAAAGCACTCCTTACAGTTGATAAGGACGAGTGGAAGAAGGAGATCGCTGAGATGAGAAGATACTATGACGAGGACATCAAGGCTAAGGGCGGCAACATCCCGCAGGCTCTCTATGATGAGCTCGACATGATCGAGGCTAACCTCAACAAGTAATTCTCCAGATCTACAAATTTTGCCCATACGATATATAAGGCTCTCCCTTGCGGAGAGCCTTTTTGCGTTGTTCCAACCGGATAATACCCTTGACAAATGGACGATTTTGGTGTAAAATATAATGTATGTACTTATAAGCATTTGTACTTGACCGTTTTGTACGGTCTGACTATAAAATTGTAAAGGCGGTAAACAAATGGGTTTATTTAGTAACATCTTCGGTGCGAACGCTTACAGCAACAGAGAACTGAAGCGTATCGAGCCTATAAAGAATAAGATCCTCGCGCTTGATGAGGAGTATCAGGAGCTCTCAGATGCAGAGCTCAAGGCTAAGACCCTTGAATTCAAGGACAGACTCGAAGAGGGCGAAACCCTTGACGCTATCCTTCCTGAGGCTCTCGCAACAGTCCGCGAGGCTGCATGGCGTGTCCTTGAAAAGAAGCCCTATCCCGTTCAGCTCATCGGCGCTATCGTTCTACATCAGGGAAGAATCGCCGAAATGAGAACAGGTGAAGGTAAAACTCTCGTTGCCTGCGTTGCATCTTACCTTAACGCACTTACCGGCAAGGGCGTTCACGTTGTTACCGTTAACGACTACCTCGCTAAGACTCAGGCAGAGGAAATGGGAAAGGTTCTTCGCTGGCTCGGACTCACAGTCGGCTGTATTCTCCACGGCCTCAACAATGACCAGAGACGTGAGGCTTATAACTGCGATGTTACATACGCTACCAACAACGAACTCGGATTCGATTACCTCCGTGACAATATGGTAACCCACAAGGAGGAACGCGTTCAGCGCGAGCCTAACTTTGCCATTGTCGATGAGGTCGACTCGATCCTCATCGATGAGGCCCGTACTCCGCTTATCATTTCAGGCAGAGGCGACAAGTCTACCGAGCTTTACTCGATCGTTGACCGCTTTGCAAAGACTCTTACTCCTACGACTGTTGTTGAAATGGACGACAAGGCAGATCAGGACGAGATAAACGAGACTGCCGACTACATCATTGACGAAAAGGCTAAGACCGCAACTATCACAAGACGCGGTGTAAAGAAGGCTGAGCAGGCTTTCCAGATCGAAAACCTCATGGATTCAGAGAACATGACTCTGCTCCACCACATAAATCAGGCGATAAAGGCTAACGGAGTAATGAAGAACGATATCGACTACGTTGTCAAGGACGGCGAGATCGTTATCGTTGACGAATTTACAGGTCGTCTCATGCAGGGACGCCGTTTCAATGACGGTCTGCATCAGGCTATCGAGGCTAAGGAAGGAGTTAAGATAAAGAGCGAGTCAAAGACTCTTGCTACTATCACTTTCCAGAATTTCTTCCGTCTTTACAAGAAACTCTCGGGTATGACAGGTACGGCTATGACCGAAGAGGACGAGTTCAAGGAGATCTACAAACTCGACGTTATCTCTATCCCGACAAACAAGCCCGTTATCCGTATTGACCACAACGATCAGGTCTACAGCACGGAAAAGGGCAAATATGCCGCTATTATTGAGCAGATAATCAAATGTCACGAGAAAGGACAGCCTATCCTCGTTGGTACTGTTTCTATCGAGAAGTCTGAGCTTATTTCCGCTATGCTCAAGAGACGCGGAATAAAGCACGAAGTCCTCAACGCAAAGCAGCACGCAAAGGAAGCGGAGATAGTTGCACAGGCAGGTAAGTACGGTGCAGTTACTATCGCTACCAACATGGCAGGACGTGGTACGGATATCATGCTCGGCGGTAATGCGGAGTTCCTCGCAAGGGCTGAGCTGAAAAAGCGCGAGATACCGGAGGAAATAATCGCCGAGGCTATCGGTTTTGCTGATACGGATAATCAGGAGATACTCGATGCAAGAAAGCTTTACCGTGAACTCTACGACAAGTTCAATCAGGAAATAAAGGAAAAGGCTGAAAAGGTAAAGGAAGCGGGCGGACTCTACATTCTCGGTACAGAGCGCCACGAATCACGCCGTATCGACAATCAGCTCCGCGGACGTTCAGGACGTCAGGGTGACTGCGGCGAGAGCTGTTTCTTCCTCTCGGTCGAGGACGACCTCATGCGTATTTTCGCAGGTGACCGACTTGAAAACATGATGCGTACACTCAAGGTTGAGGAAGATATGCCTATCGAGAGCAAGATGCTCACCAAGATAATCGAGTCCTCACAGAAGAAGGTCGAGGGCAACAACTTCAGCATAAGAAAGAATACCCTCAACTACGACGATGTTATGAACGCTCAGCGTGAGATCATCTACAAGCAGCGTGCACAGGTTCTTGACGGTGAGGATCTCCACGAGAGCATTCTCAAGATGATGGAGGAACTCATAACAGATACCGTAAACAAGTATCTCATTGACGAGGACGTTAAGGACGATTGGAACATTGTCGGCTTGAAGGATCACTTCCTCGGCTGGCTCATCGGCCCTGAGGATCTCACTTTTGAGGACGATGAGCTCCAGTCAGTAACAAAGGCTGACATCATCAGCGCTCTCAACGAAAAGGCAGCAGAGATCTATCAGGCTAAGGAAGAGGCTTACGGCTCGGAGGTTATGCGCGAACTCGAAAGAGTTATCCTCCTCAAGGTCGTTGATACCAAGTGGATGGCTCATATTGACGATATGGAAGAGCTTAAAAAGGGTATCGGTCTCCGTTCATACGGTCAGAAGAATCCTGTTATTGAGTACCGTTATGAGGGATTTGAAATGTTTGATGCTATGGTTGAAGCTATCCGCGAGGATACGATCCGTATGCTCCTTACTGTAAAGCTTCGCAAGAATGAAGCTCCTGAGCGCGAGCAGGTCGCAAAGCCTGACGCTCCGAATGCAGGTTCAGGTGACGGAAGTTTCAGCGAATCGGCAAAGTCCGCGCGCAAGGTCGGCGATAACGACCCCTGTCCGTGTGGAAGCGGCAAAAAGTACAAGAAGTGCTGCAAGTTCAAGGACACAAACAACAAGTAAGAACTTTAGGCAATACCGCCAAAACGTCAGGTGCGCTTTGTGATATGTTGCCTTGAAAGCGGGCGGGCTTTAAGTCCGCCCGTTTATATTTCGCTTTCACTTGAACACGCTATGATTGAGGTGATGACATGAAGAAATTTATTTCGCTTTTGCTGTGCCTTTTTGTGCTGTGCAGCTGCGGAAAAGATGTTAAAACTTCGGCAAATGACGAACCTGTCGGCGATGTGACCGAGACGCAGACAGAGGTAACTTCCGAGCGGACAACAGAAGCTGTTAAAACCACGGAAACTGAGGAAGAACCCGTCACCTCGGCAGTTTCAACAGCTCCTCCGCGTTCGACAAGGATATATACAGGGTCAGTCGTGACGATTTTCAAAGGCCCGGGAGTCCTCGTGCCTCAGTATGGCGATGACGGTATGGTTCACGGTACGGTTTCGCCTGTTCCGGTCGCGGAAGTTCCGGCAACAACAGTCGAGGCTCTCGTTGACCCGACTCTTGACCCGGGGACGGAGGATCCCAACGAACCGACTACCGTTCCGCAGCCCTCGGAGGAGGTGACTGCTGATCCAAAGGATCAGTCCACGCTTTCGTATGAGATAATAAAAGATGGCGTTAAAGTCATGCGCTCGGGAAAGGTGGTTCAGACCCTCAGTATGGATACTGCGGAGGATCCATCGCTGATAGCTGACGGAACTTTTTCTCAGGACGATCTTATCGTAGCCGAGGATTTTGATTTTGACGGCTATACCGATCTGTTCATTAAAGTGCGGTACGGCTCTGTGATTCCCGTAAATACCGGGGGAGTATACTTTCACTACGACCCGACAACGGGACTTTACAGTGAGTGGGACGCTCTTAACAGCGTTGGTATGCTTGTAAATGTAAATGCTGACGGGACGCTGGAGGTTCATATACAGAACACCGCAGTAGAGTATGAGAAAAGGACATACTTCTGGAATGGCGGTTCACTTGCGCTTTTGTACATGGATAAGCAGCACGCAGTAGGAAACAATATCTACCTTGACCATTATGATTACAGCAGCGGTACGGGAAATCTCTATTCGCGCGAGCAGCTTATCAACGGCGAATATGTAGAGGTAAGCCTGCCGTGAAGTACGGCGGTGGTTATCCCGTAACAGAGGAGGTTTCAAGAGAATGAAAAGAAAAATAACAGCGGTTTTGCTTGCAGCAGCGGCGCTTATGGCAGGCTGTAACGACAATAATCTCCCGGAAGATGAGTTCGCGTCCGACTCTGCGGCTTTTTCGCAGACAGGGGAGAGGACAACTGCTCCGAAAACCGAAAAGACAACGGCGGCTTTGAGCACGCAGGCGGAGGAGACTACTGTCGCTGAGGAAACTTCCGCAGCGGACGATGAGCAGGAACATGGCAAGCTCAGGTGCATTTGGTACGTTGACGGAATATCGCTTGTTATGGACGGCGTGGCTATTCAGAAGATAGAAATGCAGGAACTTCCCGATTCTGATCATGTGAAAATCGAGGACTTTAACTCTGACGGCTATGAGGACGTATTTATTCCGGATAAGGACAATAAATCGGGAAATTACTGGATATATGACCCGAACAGTAAAAAGTTCGATATATCGGACGACCCGAAAATCACAAAAGGCGACTGAGAGAAAAACTGCTTTAATGTGGGGAGCAGTTTATGGAACGGAGGCAACCGAATGAGCGGATACAGCGCGTTTGCACGGTATTACGATGAACTTACGGCTAATATAGACTACAAAAAGCGCGGAGAATATTTTCACGCTATCATACAGAAATTCAGGCAGACAGAGGGGAACATTCTCCTTGATCTTGCTTGCGGAACTGGCAGTATTTCGGAAGTCATGGCAAGTCTCGGATATGATGTTATAGGAGTTGACAACTCTGACGAAATGCTCGGAACGGCAATAGAGAAGAAGTTTGACAGCGGCTCGAATATCCAGTATCTCTGTCAGGATATGCGCAGGCTTGATATGTTTGGCACCATCGACTTCACGATCTGTGCTCTTGACAGCATAAATCATCTCGCAAATATTGACGATGTGAGGAAGGTCTTCGGGAATGTTGCATTTTTTTCAGAGCTTGGCGGACTATTCATTTTTGACGTGAATACGCTCTACAAGCACAGGCAGATCCTCGCGAATAATACTTTTACCTATGAAACCGAGAATGTTTACTGCGTGTGGGAAAATACCCTTGTCCGTGAGACTGACGAAGTGAAAATGAACCTTGAATTCTTTGAGCGTGAGGAAAACGGTCTCTATTCCAGAACATCCGACAGTTTTTCGGAGAAAGCGTACAGCGAGGCTGAGCTTGAAGATCTCCTTGCAGCAAGCGGATTTGAGGTCATTGCCAAATACGGAGATGATACTTTTGGATCGCCGACTGAAACTTCACAGCGCATAGTCTATGTGGCGCGGTGCGTTAAAAACGGACAGGTTTAAGACATGAGAACAAATTCTCAATTACGAAAGGATACTATAGATATGGGAAAACTTTACAGAGCTATTTCAGCGGACGGCTCGGCTTTTGCCGAAGTTCTTGACGCAAAGGACATTGTTTCGGAAATTGAGCGGATCCACAAGACTTCAGCCGTTGTGACGGCAGGTCTTGGCAGACTCAGCATTGCGGCTTCGCTCATGGGATATATGCTGAAAGGCGAGGACGACAGTATTACGCTCCGTGTGGATGGAGGTGGCCCTGCGGGTCTGCTTGTGGCTGTTGCGGACAGCCGCGGAAACGTCAAGAGCAGCGTTGACAATCCCGTTGTCGAGATCCCGCTCAATTCTGACGGAAAGCTTGATGTCGGCGGAGCTGTTGGCACGGACGGAACTCTCTCAGTTGTCAAGGACTTGGGACTTAAAGAGCCGTATGTTGGAGTTACACCGCTTGTTTCGGGTGAAATAGCTGAGGATATCGCAAGCTACTACGCAACCAGTGAACAGATCCCAACTGTTTGCAGCCTTGGTGTTCTCGTGAATCCCGACCTGACGGTTCGTTCAGCAGGCGGATTCCTTATTCAGTTGCTTCCGTTTGCGGACGAAAAAGTTATTGAACAGATCGAGAAGAATATCGCGAAAATTCGCCCGATATCGGCAATGCTTGACGAGGGGGCAACTCCCGAGCAGATAGCGGATATGCTTCTTGAGGGACTCAATCCGAATGAGCTTGATACTGCATCTCCTCAGTATAAGTGCGATTGCAGCCGTGAGCGTACAGAGAGAATACTCATCAGTATCGGTAAAGATGAACTTGATTCAATAGTCAGGGAGGGCAAGGATATCAATGTTTCCTGTCACTTCTGCGGCAAGGATTACGTCTTTACTCCTGCTGAAATCGCAGATTTAATTAGGTCGTGTTGACACTAAGCCTAACAACGCATCTTTTCGGCAAAATTTCACG
>UQEM01000046.1 GCA_900540005.1 uncultured Ruminococcus sp. | reverse complement strand
GTAAAATTTATGCTCGAAAATCTGCATATTATCTTAGTGTCAACACTCCCTAAACGCCGTATACTTCGGCGGCTATATCGACCGTTCGCTTAGCGTCCTTTGCGTAGAAATCCGCATTTATCTGCTTTGCGTAGGAAGCCGTGAGAACAGCTCCGCCGACTACGGTCTTGCATTCGGGATATTTTTCGTTCAGAAGCGCGATAGTGTCGGCCATTGAGCCGAGAGTTGTGGTCATGAGGGCGGAAAGACCCACGAGGCTTACCTTGTGCTTTATGGCTGCCTCAACGACTGTTTCGGGCGGAACGTCCTTGCCGAGATCTATTACCGTAAAGCCGTAGCTGTCAAGGAGCACCTTTACGATGTTCTTGCCGATATCGTGAACATCGCCCTTTACCGTTGCGAGAACGACCTTGCCCTTTGAAACGGTCTCGCCGTTCTCTGCCGTGATCTTCTCCTTTATCACCTCAAAGCAGGCCTGAGCGGCTTCTGCGGTGAGAATGAGCTGCGGCAGGAAAAGCTTTCCCTTTTCAAATTTGTCGCCTGCCGCATCGAGAGCGGGAATAAGGCGGTTGTTGATTATCTCCATTGGGTCGGTGGTTTCGAGGAGTTCCCTGGCTGCTTTAGCCGCCTGATTTTTCAGACCGTTTTCAACAGCGTACACAATGTCGGCAGAACCGCTGTCGTTTTTCGGAGCAGGTGCGGCAGGAGCAGCAGCTCCGTCACCAGAATAGACGCTGATGAAGGCCACGGAATTGCGGTCGATCCCTGCAAGGAGTCTGTACGCACGCACGGCTCCGATAATGGAGTCGATATTCGGGTTGATGATAGGCAGGTCAAGACCGCTGTGCAGAGCCATTGTGAGGAAAGTTCTCGTGATAAGCTCGCGGTTTGGCAGACCGAATGAAATATTGGAAACACCGAGAACGGTATGCAGTCCGAGTTCTGTCTTTACGCGGTGGAGAGCGTTAATGGTCTCCATTACTCCGTCCTGCTCGGCAGAAGCCGTGAGGGTGAGACAGTCGATGAAAACGTCCTCGCGCGGAATTCCGTATTCAAGCGCGCGGTTGAGTATTTTTTCTGCAATGGCAAAGCGTCCCTCGGCGGTTTTGGGGATACCGCCCTTGTCGAGGGTGAGTCCGACAACAGCCGCGCCGTATTTTTTGACGAGCGGAAGGATATTTTCGAGCGACTCGTCCTCGCCGTTTACGGAGTTCACGATAGGCTTGCCATTGTATACGCGCAGACCCGCTTCAACTACTTCCGGGATCGTCGAGTCAAGCTGGAGGGGAGCGTCGCAAACGCTCTGGATAGCCTTGACGGCAGTCACCATCATCTCTTTTTCGTCGATCCCCGGAAGTCCGACATTTACGTCAAGGATCTCCGCTCCTGCGTGTATCTGCTCGATAGCCTGCGAGAGGATGTAGTCAACGTCATGAGCGAGGAGAGCCTCCTTGAAACGCTTTTTTCCCGTGGGGTTGATTCGCTCGCCGATAACGCGTGGCTGATCTATGTCAACGCAGTTCACGGCGGAGCACACTGCGCTCCTGCGCTTTATATCGCGGTTTACGCGCTCTTTTCCCGAAAGTGCGTCAATGAGCGCCTTTATGTGCGCAGGAGTCGTTCCGCAGCAGCCGCCGAATACCGAAACTCCGATATCGCGCAGCTTTACGGCGCTTTTTGCAAAATCATCGGGAGCAACGTCATATTCGTTGGTCACGGGGTCGGGCAGACCTGCGTTCGGCTTGGCTATAACAGGGAGTGTTGAGAGCGAGCATATCTTTTCAAGCACGGGCATGAGATCTTCAGGGCCGAGCGAGCAGTTGACTCCGAGCGCGTCAACACCGAGTCCCTCAAGGACGGGAACCATGCATTCGGGGGAAACTCCCGTAAATGTCCTCATGCTTGCCTCAAATGTCATAGTAACGAGGACAGGCTTGTCGGAATTTTCCTTTGCCGCGAGGACGGCGGCCTTGACTTCGTAGAGGTCGGTCATGGTCTCTATGACGATAACGTCCGCGCCGCTGCCTGCGAGAACGATCTCCTTGTACGCGTCATATGCCTCCTCAAAGGTGAGCGTGCCCGAGGGTTCGAGCAGCTTTCCGAGCGAGCCTATATCGAGCGCGACAAGAGCCTTTCCGTCAGCGGCTTTTTTTGCATTTGCAATGCCTGCGCCGACTACTTCCTCAACGCTCTTTCCGCAGCCTGCAAGCTTGTAGCGGCTCGCGCCGAAAGTGTTCGCGTAGATTATGTCCGCGCCGCTCTCGATGTACATTCTGTGGATGTTTATGAGAGCTTCGGGGTTGGTTATATTGAGCAGTTCGGGAATATGCTCCGTGGCGATCCCCTGTGACTGGAGCATTGTGCCCATTCCGCCGTCAAGGAATACGAAGCTTTTCTTTTTGAGAAGTTCTGTGAATTTATTGGACATGGTGCTGCCTCCTTATCAGTCTCTGCTTCTGAAAGTGCCGAGACATCTGAAAACTTCGGCATTTTCCTGAAGATCCTTCATGACTGCCTTTACGTTGGGGTCGGTGATCCTTCCGCTGAAATCGAGGAAGAACATGACTTCAAAGCTGCCGTTCTTGACAGGTCTGCTCTCGATCCTCAGCAGGTTCATGTCGTTGACGTAGAATTTCGTCAGCAGTCGGTAAAGACTTCCCTCCGTGTGGGGAATGGATATCATTACCGAGATCGCGTCTGAATCGGGGAGGACCTGCATTTCACGCGATATGCAGATGAACTGTGTGCGGTTTACCGAGCAGTCCGCGATATCCGTTGCAAGGACAGTAAGCCCGAGCTGCTTTGCGCACTCCTCCGAGCACACCGCCGCGATCTTCCTGCCGCTGTTCTTTACCATTTCAGCTGCCGTTGCCGTGTTTCCGTAGGACTGCGTTGCAATGCCGTGACTGCGGAGGAAGCCCTCGCACTGTGCGAGAGCCTGCGGGTGCGAATAAACGCACTCTATATCGTCAAGTCCTGTACCCTCGTTTGCCGCGAGACAGTGCTTTATCTCAAGCGTGACTTCCTTGACGATGTAAACGCTGTACTTTGCGAGCAGGTCGTAGGTGCTGTCGATAGAGCCTGCTGTCGAGTTGTTTACGGGAATAACACCGTAGTCGAGTTCACCTGACTGAACGGCTCTGAAAACGTCCTCGAATGAGGGGAAGAACGAGAAATCCCTGCTGCCGAATATCATTTTTGCGGCAGCTTCCGAGTTCGCGCCCGATGTTCCCTGACAGCCTACTTTTGCCGCATTTTCAAAGTCTGGGACGGAGTATACAGGGTCGGGCAGCTCGGACTGTATCGATCGGTTCTGGAGGATCTTGCTTATGTCCATAATAGTCGTAAAGAGCGCAGCCGTGCCATTTTCGAGTCTTTTATCCGCAGTGAGCGACTTTATCCTGTCGATCACCTCCTGCTCGCGTCCGCCCTGAAATACGGGCATATTGTTTGCCTTTTTATAGTCTGCAACGCCTTTGCAGAGCTCCATGCGCTTCATGAAAAGCGCAAGTATTTCCTTATCTATGTCATCGATCCCGTCGCGGAGCGTTTTGAGTCCGTCCATAATTTTACCTCCGTAGTCGCGCCTGATAGGCTGTACTGTTTTGCTTTATAGTGCAAAAACATTATAGCAGGTTTTTTTTGAAAAATCAATAAAAATCTTGTAAAATATATTGCAAACGGCTATTGAAATGTGTTATAATATTAAGGTATGATGAAAAGCTGTATCTGCTTGGATCATTTAACGAAAAGGCAGGTTGCTGTTTTGAAAAAAATCAGAATATTAGGTATCGACCCCGGCTATGCCATTGTCGGTTTCGGGGTGCTCGATTATGACGGAGTGAACTTTTCCCCCATTGAATACGGCGCGGTGCTGACCGAGGCAGGAGTGCCCTTCCCCGAGCGTCTGCGCGCGATCCACGAGGACATTGAGTTCATCTTCAATAAATTCAAGCCCGACTGCATGGCGATAGAACGGCTTTATTTTACCACCAACCAGAAAACAGCCATTGACGTTGCTCAGGCAAGGGGGATCACCGTGCTTTCAGCCGCGATAAGGAATGTTCCCGTTTCGGAGTACACTCCTCTTCAGGTAAAACTGTCGGTAACAGGTTACGGAAAGGCTGAAAAAAAGCAGGTCATGGAGATGACCAAGAGCATTCTCGGACTTGCACAGATACCCAAGCCCGACGATGCTGCCGATGCTCTGGCGATAGCAGTCTGTCACGGACACACAGTCCGCTGGCAATAGCATGACCACTGACGAAAGGAAAATAACCATGATATACAGTGTACGCGGCAAGCTTATCCTCAAAGAGCCGAATTTCGCCGTGATAGAATGCGGCGGCGTAGGCTACGGCTGCCGAACATCTTACAGCACGGTCGCACAGCTCAGCGAAACAGGCAGCGAGACCATGCTGTATACCTATCTCTACGTCCGCGAGGACGCTGTCGAACTTTTCGGCTTTGTCTCACAGCAGGAGCTTAGCTGCTTTAAGCTCCTTATTTCAGTTTCCGGAGTAGGCCCGAAAGCCGCTATCTCCATTCTTTCGGACGTGACTCCCGAAAAATTTGCGTTCCTTGTGGCGTCTGGCGACAGCAAGGCGTTCACCAAGACCAAGGGTATCGGCGCAAAGACGGCGCAGAGGATAGTTCTTGAACTGAAGGATAAGATCTCGTCCGAGTCGCTCAGCGGAATGGTCTCGGACAGCGCAGGCGGATACGGTCATGTTTCTGCCGCAGCTTCGGACTCACTCGGCGAGGCGCTCGAAGCGCTTATGGTACTCGGATATTCGCAGGGCGAGACAGCGCCTATCCTGCGCAAGCTCGATCCCTCGCTCCCGACACAGGATCTCATCAAGGAGACTCTCAGGATAATGGCGGCAAAAAATCAGCGATAATTGTACGGCAGGTACATTAACGGCGTACAGCACAGCAGTATTTTGCCGGATCGCTCCGGCGATGTGCGGCGCGTCTGAAGAATAAAGAGCCTTAAAAGGCTTTAAGAAGGGAATAATGATCATGAATCTTGACGAACTATTAAAAGCAGCGATAAAAGACCCGTCCAAACGTTCGGTCTTTTTGCAGACCCTCATAAAGAGCGATGTTTATGTTATCTGCAAGAATCCCGTTAAGCAGGAGCGCGGAAGAGCCGAGGGCGGCATTCAGCTTGAGCTTATCACCACGCAGAATCCCGAGGGAGATATTTTTATCCCGTTCTTCACAAGCTACCGCGCACTTCAGCAGTTTGCAAAGCGTTACGTTGACTGCTACAAGATAAACTGTCTGAGACTTTTCGACCTTATCCAGTCGGTCTCGGCGGTGCTCAACCCGAATTCATACGGCAAGGAGTTCTCGCCGCAGGAGATAAAGAGCATTCTCCTCATCGCGAGAAATCTCAAGATAAAGGCTATCTCCTACAACGAGGCGGACATCATCTCCTACCGTCCTGTTGAACATTCGGTAAGCCACATCACCAAGGCGGCGTCAAAGTTCCTTTCCAAGCAGCCGAACGTTGACCGCGCATTCATCATGGAGATGATAAAGGGCTGCGAAAAGCCACAGATACTCCTCGTTCTGGACATGATGGGAAGTACGAGAAAGCTCTTTGTTCCGCTTTCAAAGTACCTTTCCAAGACTGTCAAGGCAAACGAGCATTTGTGCTTTATAAGCTACGAGCAGGACATGGGAAGAAAGGCTGCCGAAACGGTCGAGCCGTTCTATGTCCGCAAAAAGAGATACTTTGAGAAATAACGATTATCAGGTGGGTGTTTAATTGATACAGACAGAGGATATGGAGTTTGCTCCGCGAATAATATCTCCCGAAAATACCACGGAGGACAATGATACAGAGGTTACGCTGAGACCGCAGACGTTCCACGAGTATGTCGGTCAGGAAAAGGTCAAGGAAAACCTTGCGATATACATTGAGGCGGCAAAACGCCGCGGCGAGCCGCTCGACCACGTTCTGCTGTACGGCCCTCCCGGACTCGGAAAGACCACGCTTTCAAGCATCATAGCGCACGAGCTGGGGGTCAATCTCAGGATAACGACAGGCCCTGCCATTGAGAAACCCGGCGACCTCGTCTCGCTCCTTACAAGCCTTTCCGACAATGACGTTCTTTTCATAGACGAGATACACCGTCTTTCACGCGCGGTCGAGGAGATACTCTACCCCGCGCTTGAGGACAGGGTGATCGACATAATAATCGGCAAAGGGCCGTCTGCGCGTTCGATACGCATGGATCTCAAGCCGTTTACGCTTATCGGAGCAACTACCCGTGCGGGACAGCTTTCCGCGCCGCTCCGTGACCGATTCGGTGTTATCCAGCGCCTTGAGCTGTACTCAACGGAGCAGCTTACCGATATTATCCGCAGGAGCGCAATGATACTCGGTATCCCGTGCGAGACTGACGGCGCGGCTGAAATTGCAGGCAGATCGCGCGGCACTCCGCGAATCGCCAACCGACTGCTCAAACGTGTGCGCGACTTTGCAGATGTCATGGGCAACGGACAGATAACCAAACAGATAGCCTCAATTGCGCTTAGCCGCCTTGAAATCGACGAGCTCGGCCTCGACAGTCTCGACAGGAGAATGCTCCAGATGATAATAAAGGGCTACGGCGGAGGCCCTGTCGGACTTGACACCCTCGCTTCGGCGATAGGCGAGGAGGCAATAACGCTTGAGGACGTGTGCGAGCCGTTCCTCATGCAGCTCGGATTCCTTGGCAGAACGCCGCGCGGAAGATGTGCCACAAAGCTTGCATACGAGCACCTCGGTATTACTCCGCCCGATGATTCGGGAATGCCGAAGGGTCAGCTTACTTTCTGATATGCTGTTTTTGCGGCTCGGGGAGCGCAACTTCCGCCGAAACTGCGGACTGCGGCTTCCCCCTGACGGCGAAATGATAAACGGACAGGCTGTGGGCAGAGTTGCCGATCTCCGGTACGGTCTGTGCCGCATGAGCTTTAACGGGTGCGAGGTAATAGCCGTTTACAATGCGCTCGTCTATACAGGAAAAACTGCCGCCCTGACGGACGTTGCGCGGCATATGGAGCGCTACAGAATGCTTATGGGCATATTCGGCTGCGATCCGTACAAGATCGGCAAGGCTCTCGAACATTTCGGAGTTTCGGGCAGGCGCGTTAAAAATACAGACGGCGCGCAGGCTTTTATAATGACCTTCTGGACGGGTGTTCCGCTGTTTTCATCGGTTCACACCGTCTTTTGCGTGAAAACGGCTGAGGGAACGAAAGTTTTCAACCGATACAACAACTCGGAGGGCGCGGAGCTTTTCCGCTCTGTCTCAGAGGCTGCTGGAGGTCACAGGATAATTACAATATACAGGATATTATAAGAGCAGCGACGGCGTTTCTGCGCATAGCTGCATAAGGAAGATAAAGAAAGAACAGGGAGAACAAAGAATGCCAAAGCTTTTTGGAACTGACGGGCCGAGAGGGATCGCCGTCACCGACCTTACCTGCGAGCTTGCCATGCAGACGGGACGTGCCGCTGCTGTGGTGCTGGCAAAAAAGGGCGGAGAAAAAGCCAAGATCATTATAGGTAAGGACACGAGAGCCTCGTCCGATGCCCTCGAAGCCGCTGTGTGTGCAGGAGTCTGCTCGGTCGGAGCAGACGCCGAGCTTGTCGGAGTAGTTCCCACGCCTGCCGTAGCCTTTCTCGTGAAAGAGTACGGCGCAAGTGCGGGGATAATGATATCAGGCTCGCACAACAGCGCGGAATTCAACGGTATAAAGGTATTTTCCTCTGCCGGCAGGAAGCTTACCGAGGACGAGGAGGAGAAGATAGAGCACCTCGTAATGGAAGCTCCGCACGAGATAAAACTCTGTCCGTTTGAGGACGTTGGCAGGGTGAACCACGATGACAAGGCGCTTGACGCCTACATAGAGCACATAGAGAAAGCCGTCGGCGCAGATCTGGACGGTATCAGGGTCGCCCTCGACTGTGCCAACGGCTGTGCCGCCTACACCGCAGAGCGTATCTTCTCCGACCTCGGCGCGGACGTTACCGCGATATCGGTCTCGCCCGACGGCACGAACATCAACAAAAACTGCGGCAGCACGAATATTCAGGAGCTTATGGACTTCGTGACCGACAACGGCTTTGACTGCGGACTTGCCTTTGACGGCGATGCGGACAGGTGCATTGCGGTTGACGATACCGGCGACATGATAGACGGTGACAAGCTAATGGCGATATTCATGAAAGCGTATAAGGAAAAGGATCTGCTTGACAAGAACACCGCTGTTGTGACGGCGATGAGCAATCACGGACTTTTCAGATACGCGCGTGAAAACGGCATAACTCTCGAAACATCAGGCTCGGGCGACCGCTATATCCTTGAGAGAATGCTTGAGGGCGGGTATAAACTCGGCGGCGAGCAGAGCGGACACATCATATTCCTTGACGACACCTCTACGGGGGACGGTCAGTTGACGGGTGCGCGCCTGCTTTCGCTGATGAAGGAGAAAAAACTGAAACTGAGCGAGCTTGCAGGGGAAATGCACAAGCTGCCGCAAGTGATACTTAATGTGAGGATACCTGCGGAAAGCCGCGAAATGTGGAAGAATGACCGCGAAATAACAGATTGTATCGAGCGGCAGGAGCAGGCTCTCGGCGCAGAGGGTAGAATAATCGTGCGCGAGAGCGGCACAGAGCCGATAATACGGGTAATGGTTGAGGGCAGCGACTTTGTTGCGATAAACGGCATGGCGGTTGAGACTGCCACGCTTATCAAGCATAGGTGCAGCCTTTTGAATAATAATTAAGGAGCGATATTTTGAGAACAGCCTCGAACTGGAAAGACTATGTCCTGCTTGACGCCGCAGACGGCGAAAAGCTTGAAAAATGGGGAGGAATAAGCCTTGTGCGCCCCGATCCGCAGATAATATGGAAAACAGAAAAGACACTTCCGCTATGGAAAACCGCGGACGGTCACTACCACCGCTCGAATCAGGGCGGCGGAAAGTGGGAGTTTTCGCGCAAAATACCTGACGCATGGACTATAAATTACCGCGAACTGACCTTCAATATCCGTCCCACGGGCTTCAAGCACACGGGACTTTTTCCCGAACAGGCGGTAAACTGGGATTTTATGGCGGATAAGATACGCAATGCCAACCGCGAGATAAACGTCCTCAACCTCTTTGCCTACACGGGCGGAGCTACGCTTGCCTGTGCGGCTGCCGGAGCGTCAGTGTGCCACGTTGACGCGTCAAAGGGCATGGTGCAGTGGGCAAGGGACAACGCCGCATCATCGGGACTTTCCGATAAGCCTATCCGCTGGATCGTGGACGACTGCGAGAAGTTTATCGCCCGCGAGATAAGACGCGGCAGAAAGTATGATGCCGTTATCATGGATCCTCCGAGCTACGGCAGAGGTCCGGGAGGAGAGGTCTGGAAGCTTGAAAACTGCGTTTACGACCTTGTTAAACTCTGTTCGGGAGTCCTCTCCGACGATCCGCTTTTCTTCCTTATAAACAGCTACACTACGGGACTTTCGCCCTCTGTAATGGGATACATTCTCGGAAGCGTTCTCAGTAAGGAGCACGGCGGAAACGTCAGCTTTGACGAGATAGGTCTGCCCGTTCAGTCCACGGGAATGACGCTTCCATGCGGCTCTACGGCGATCTGGCAGAAGTGATACTCTGCCGCATTGCTTTTGCAGCCATTCAGAAAGAAAGCTTTGAGGAAATATGGAGAAAATGATAGAAATCAAGGGTCTGCACTTCCGCTATGAGTCGGAGAACGGAGACACCAAGCCGAAAGAGGACGTGCTCAAGGGCATTGACCTGAACATAGGACGGGGAGAGTTCGTTGCGGTTCTCGGACACAACGGCTGCGGAAAATCGACCCTTGCCAAACATATAAACGCGATACTCCTTCCCACGGAGGGAACGGTCACGGTTGACGGCATTGACACCAAAGACGACAGCCGCCTTTTTGACCTCAGACAGCGCGCAGGAATGGTTTTTCAGAATCCTGACAACCAGATAGTCTCGTCTATCGTTGAGGAGGACGTGGCTTTTGCGCTCGAAAATCTCGGCGTTCCCTATGAGGAGATGAGAAAAAGGGTAGATGACGCGCTGAAAGCCGTGGATATGTACGAGTATCGTATGCATTCGCCGAGCCAGCTCTCGGGCGGACAGAAACAGAGAGTGGCTATCGCAGGTATCATCGCAATGCAGCCAAAGTGCATAATCCTTGACGAGCCGACCGCAATGCTCGATCCGCACGGACGCAAGGAGGTCATGGCGACAATAAAGCGCATGAACCGCGAACAGGGAGTCACGATAGTTCTTATCACGCATTATATGGACGAGGCGGCGCAGGCTGAGAGAGTCGTTGTAATGGATAAGGGCAAAGTAGTCCTTGACAATACGCCGCCGAAGGTGTTCTCACAGGTGGAGCTTCTGAAAGGCATAGGTCTTGACGTTCCGCAGGTCACAGAGCTTGCGTGGGAACTCCGCAGGGCAGGCTGTGATATTCCGGAGGATATCATAACCGAAGATGAGTGTGTAGAGGCGCTTGCAAAGCTGTTCGGCGGAAAAGCGCAGCAGCATATCGGCGGCGTTTGATGCCGCAGGAGATAGGAGAAGAGAATTGGCAGTACTGGAAACAGAAGATCTGACATATACCTACAGCGTGGGAACTCCGTTCGAGAAAACCGCTGTCAATAACGTCAGCCTGAAGATAGAGGAGGGCGAGATGATAGGCGTTATGGGACATACAGGCTCGGGAAAATCCACGCTGATACAGCATTTCAACGGTCTGCTCAGACCGACATCGGGCAGGATACTGCTCGACGGCAAGGATATCTGGGCGGATAAGAACGATATCCGCAGCGTCCGCTTTAAGGTGGGGCTTGTTTTTCAGTATCCCGAGTATCAGATATTCGAGGAGACTGTGTACAAGGATATCGCTTTCGGACCGACCAATATGGGACTTGACAAGACCGAGATAGACCGCAGGGTACGCGAGACTGCGCACGACCTCGGACTCAGCGAGGAGCTTATGGAGCGCTCGCCGTTCGAGCTTTCGGGCGGACAAAAGCGCCGCGTTGCTATCGCAGGAGTAATGGCTATGGAGCCGCGCGTGCTTATTCTTGACGAGCCGACCGCAGGACTCGATCCGGCAGGCAGAGACAAGATACTCAGCCATATAAAAAGCTATCACGAGCGCACAAGGAACACTATCCTCATAGTCTCGCACAGCATGGAGGACATAGCCACCTTTGCGGACAGGATACTTGTTATGAACAAGTCGGAGCTTTTCTGCTTTGACGAAACGAAGAAGGTATTCGCGCGCGCGGACGAGATAGCGGCGATAGGTCTGGACGTTCCGCAGATAACCAAGGTTTTCGGCGCTCTCAGAAGCCGCGGTCTCGACTTCGGCAAAGAGGTCTACACTGTAGGCTACGCAAGAGAGCTTGTGCTGCGTGAATTAAGAGAAAGAGGAGGTCTGTGATTTGCTGAGAGATATTACGATCGGACAGTTCTTTCCGGGAGACAGCATTATCCACAGGCTTGACCCGAGATTCAAGATAGTAATCACACTTATATATATAATCATGCTCTTTTCGGGCGGAGGCTTTGTCTGCCTCGCGATAGGAGCGGTTTACACATTTACGGCGATGATCCTTTCAAGGATACCGCTGAAAATGTTCCTCAAGAGCATAAAACCGATACTGCCGTTCCTGCTTATCACGGCAGTCCTGAACCTTCTGCTCGTCACGTCCGGAGATGTGCTGTGGAAGTGGAAATTCATAAAGATAACCACCGAGGGCGTAAACATAAGCATTTTCATGGTAGTTCGCATAGTGCTGCTCATTATGGGAAGTTCGCTCCTCACATACACCACCTCGCCGATAACGCTTACCGACGCTATCGAGCGGCTGCTTTCGCCGCTTAAAAAGCTGAAATTCCCCGTGCACGAGCTTGCAATGATGATGTCGATAGCGCTCAGGTTCATTCCCACCCTCATCGAGGAGACCGACAAGATCATCTCCGCACAGAAGGCTCGCGGAGCAGAGATCGACACGGGAAGCTTCGGCAAGAGGGCAAGAAACATGATATCCATTCTCGTTCCGCTGTTCATATCCGCATTCAGACGCGCGGACGAGCTTGCAACGGCTATGGAGTGCCGCTGCTATCACGGCGGAGACGGCAGGACAAGACTTCGTCAGCTCAGATCTGCTCCGAGGGACTACGCCGCTCTTGCAGTTACTTTGATTTTTTACGCGGCAGTCATCGCCGCAGGAAAGCTCCTGCCGTTTTAAGGCAGCCAACAGAAAAAGCTGATCTATCAGCCGACAACAGGAAGAGATAATATGAAAAGAAGTAAGAATACAGAAAAGGCTGCCGCAAGAAGCGCAAAGGCAGCACGTTTCAGGAGGAGCAGATGCTACAGCATTCTTTTCGATAAGGGTGTATTGTACTTTCTGATATCATTTGCCGCGCCAATGCTGATAATGCTCATTGCCTTTGCGGACGCCAACATTCACCCGCTCGGCTGGGATTCGGACGGCGGAGACAGGCAGATCCTCGTTGTAGACCTGTGGCACCAGTATTATCCGTTTTTCCGCGTAGTAAGGGAAAAGCTGCTTACAGGCGGTTCGTTCCTATATTCATGGGAGAATGGTCTGGGCACGAATTTCCTCTCGCTCATCTCCTACTATGCGGCGAGTCCGCTCAACTGGCTCTCGGTGTTTTTCAGTGAGGACCATGTGAGGGAGGCAATGACGTTTATTCTCGCGGCAAAGATAGGCTTTGCCGGAGCTTTTTTCAGTTGTTTCCTGAGATACACCTACAGACGCAGGGACTTCTCGATATGCGTCTTTTCAACAATGTTTGCACTTTGCAGTTATGTTCTGGGATACTACTGGAACGTAATGTGGTTCGATACGGTCGCGCTCTTTCCGCTTGTAATGATGGGGATTGTGGCGCTTTGCCGCGAGGGTAAGTGGAAAACCTACACTCTGGCTCTTGCGCTTTCGCTTGCAGCAAACTACTATATCGGCTATTTCACCTGCATTTTCTCAATATTCATGTTCGCATCGGCAGCCGTTATCGAGTCCAAAAGCATTAAGGGATTCTTCCGCAGACTCTGGCTCATGATACGCTCGTCAGTTATCGGTATCGGACTGGGAGGCTTTATGCTGCTGCCGGCGTACTACGGGCTGAAACTCACCTACAGCGCGCAGAACAGCTTTCCGCAGACCGTGACATTCTACGAGAAGTGGACGGACATATTCGCGAATATGCTCTCTTACAGCGAACCTGCCAAGGTAGAGGGTCTGCCGAATTTCGCCTGCGGAATGCTGGCGGTCTTGCTGTTCGGAGTGTTCATTTTCTCGTTCGGCATAAAGATAAGGGAGAAGATAGCCGTACTCATTTCACTTGCGGCAATTGCCGTAAGCTGCAACATGAATGTTCTCAACTACATCTGGCACGGCTTTCATTTCACGAACCAGATACCCTACCGCTTTGCCTTTATATTCAGCTTTGTGCTCGTGGCAGCGGCTTACAGGGCATACAGCGTTATCCTGTACAAGGGCATAAAGGGGTATCAGCTTGTGCTCATGCTTATCGCTCCGACAGCTGTGTTCGTGCTGAAATACATATCAGACGGCCATAAGCTGAAATTCGGCGAGCCTGTAAGGAGTTCGCTCATTATCACGGCGGCGTTTTTCCTTGTTTTCGTGGCGGCGAAGGTATTCCCGTTCAAGCGCAGGAAAGTGCGCAATACCGTAATGACATTCGCTCTTGCGGCGGCTGTTGCAAGCGAGTGCCTGAGCAACGCACAGCTCGGAGTACAAACAGTCGGAACAACGAGCTACACCGATTATCCGCTGAAGTATCAGGCTGTTGAAACTCTCCTCAGCGACATGAAAAAGAATGATACATCGCCTTTTTACAGGACGGAGATGACCGAGACCTACACTCTCAACGACAGCGCGCTTTACGGCTACTACGGTATGTCTCAGTTCTCCTCTGCGGCGAATGTTTCCGTCACAAGGCTTTCAAAGCGACTGGGACTTTATGCCTCCGATGCGGGAAACAGATTCTATTACAGGACGGCTACTCCAGTTGTGAACCAGCTTCTCGGCATAAAATACCTCATCAAGCGCAGCGGAACGCTCAACAGCGAGGACTGGGTTCTTGAGAATATAAACACTTCCGACGGCGCTGGTCTTTACCTGAACCGCTATGCGCTTTCGCTCGGCTTTATGATGAACGACGACGTGCTTGAGATTGATAACAAAAGCACGATAAATCCGTTTGAGTATCAGAACGAGATAATAAGACGCGCCGTCGGCACGGACGAGAGTCTCTTTGTTCCGCAGCCTGTTGCGCTCGTTGACTACTCGGGACTTGATGTCACCAAGAACGGCTACGGAAACTACACATTCCGCGTGAATGACGAATCGGGCGACAAGAGCGCTACCTACCACTACGCCTGCCTTGACGGTTCGTACCTCTATGGTTATGCGGAGTCCATGGGCAGCGGCTGTGACGAGTTGATGATAAGGTGCAATACGCTCACTATCGACAGCGGAAAACTCATCGAGAGCTATCCCATAACGTTCCCGATGGGCAACGGTCAGGGCGGAAGCGAGTGTACGGTAAAGATATCGGCTAAGGACGATGTAAAATCGGGCAATTACAAGCTTATGATATACGCGCTCAACACACAGCTTTTTGAGCAGATATACTCTCAGCTCTCAGCAGGACAGCTTGAAATAGAGAGCTTTTCGGATACGAAAATAGAAGGCAGCGTTAACGCTGCGCAGGACGGTCTGCTGTATCTCTCCATTCCCTACGAAAAGGGCTGGAGCGTTTACGTTGACGGCGAAAAAGCCGAGACCGAAAAGGTTCTTGACGCAATGCTCGGCGTAAAGGTCAGCAAAGGCAGGCACGAGATAAAGCTTAAATACACTCCCGAGGGATTCCCTCTCGGAGTTGCGGCAAGTTCTGTGAGCCTTGTGCTGTTCGCGGTGTTTGCGCTGATGGATAAAATGAAGAAAAAGCAAAGACGCGCGGCGGCTGAGACGGCAGAGGCTTTGCCTCCGGCAGATCCGTATCCTGCACCGCCTCACACTCAGCCTATCTATAATCAGGCTTACGAGGACAAGCTGAACGGTCTTGCACAGCCTGTTCAGCCTGAGCAGGAGAATGTGCTTTACACGGAGGAAACAGATGAGAAATCTCAAGGTAACAGCGGCGTACAGGGGGACTGAATACCACGGCTTTCAGCGTCAGAGCAACGCTGTGACGGTTCAGGAGACACTTGAAAAGCACCTTTCAAAGGTGCTCAACGAACCTGTGACGGTCATCGGCTGCTCGCGCACGGATACAGGCGTTCATGCAAATAATTTCTGCTTTAACGTCAAAACAAACAGCAGTATCCGCTGTCAGGGCTTCATAAGGGGCGTAAACGGCGAACTGCCCGAGGATATCTCGATACTTGACTGCGAGGACGCGCCGCCTGATTTCCACGCGCGCTACGACTGCAAGGGCAAGGAGTACGTTTACAAGATACATTGCAGCGAATCGAAAAATCCTTTCGCCGCCGACCTTATGCTCCATTACCGCCGACCGCTCGACATCGGCGCAATGCGCGCGGCGGCAGAGCACTTTGTGGGCGAGCATGATTTCGCTTCATTTTGTGCCGACTGCACAAATGTTTCATCAACTGTGCGCAATGTTTACTCATTTGAAATAGAAAATAGCGGAAATTCCGTGATAATGCTTGTAAAAGGCAACGGTTTTTTGTATAATATGATTAGGATAATGGTCGGAACGCTCCTTGAAGTGAGCGAGAAAAAGATATTTCCGGACGATATTCCGCGCATCATAGCGGCAAAAGACCGCCTGAAAGCAGGCAGGACCGCTATGGCTCACGGACTCTACCTCAACCGCGTCTTTTATGATGAAAAAGAGCTTATGAGGTAACTGAAAGGAGGAGATGCGTTTTGCCGACAATGTATGATGCAGATGATATTGTCGATATGAAAAACCGCAAAAAGAGGCTCAAACGCCTGCGGAAGCTGCTGATCTTTCTGTTGATCGCGGCGATCGGCGCAGCGCTTTACATAACAAGGGACAAGTGGTATAATAAGCTCAGAGGGATCGGCAAACAGTACAGGACTATTGTCAACAGCGGTCAGCTCGCCGAGGGAAACTTTCCTATCGACGTCAACGGCGGTGAGGATTATCAGGTCGATTTTTCGGAGGATACGCTGGTCATTCTCAGCGATACATACACTTATTATTACGACACCGACGGCTCGCTTCTCAAAAAGCGTCAGCACACCTATACAAATCCCGTTATGCGCTCAAAGGGGGACTGCGTTCTCGTTTATGAGAACGGCGGCGAGGATCTGAGCCTTGAAGATCCCGACTCGGTCATCTACTCGAAAACGTTTGACAGCGGCATTCTTTTTGCTCGCGTCAGCCGCGAGGGCTATGTCGGAGTAGTCACCAAATCAGCAAATTACAGTTGTGAAGTGCATATCTATGATAAAAAGGGAAAGTCGATATACGACAGAAAATGTATAGAAATGGTGAGCGACCTAAGCTTTACCGACAGCAGCAAAGGCTGTGTCCTGAGCTACATTACGGCGGAAAACGGCAGACTTGTCACCAAGGTCAGTAAGATCGTTTTCACGGAAAGCGGCGAGCTCTGGAACTCTCCCGGCATAAACACGCTTGGGCTTGAAGTTTACGGGTTCAGCGACGGCGCATTCGTCCTCGGCATGGAGGCGTGCGGATACGTTGACGGAAACGGTCAGATAAGCTCGTATTACGAGTATGACGGCGACCTTGCAGCGGGCGCAAGCAGCGGCGGAATGTCGGCTGTTGCGATAAACAACGACGACAGGCGAAAGTATGTACTCGCCCTGTTCAAGAGCGGAGGCAGCGAACCGCTTATCGTTGACCTCGAAGCGCCCTCGGTTGACGTTATCGTGTTCGATGAGCTTGCCTATGTGCTGTGTCAGGGAAAGATCCTCGCTTACGACTTCAGCGGCGGACTGCGCTCAACTGCGGACGTAAACGACTCGTACACGGGCTTCGAGCGAAGCGGCGATCACATTTTCCTCAAGGGATATAACAAGGTCGACCGAATCGACTATCAATCATAGTTTTGGATTCCATATAGCAATAAAATGAGCGGTATTACAGTGTTTTGTTGTATTGCTGTAAATAACTGACTCCGGATCGAAAGGAGGTTTGGCGCAGCGTTATTTCGGGCTGCGCGGAAAAATGGGTACACAATTCTGGTGGTTTTACGATGTGATCGCTGTTGCGGCGGTTCTCGTATTTGCATTTCTTTCGGCGAGAAAGAATATAATGCGTTCATTGGCAACATTTGCGGCGTTTCTGCTGTCATTTATTATCTGTCTCTTATACACATCTCCGAGCCCACGAGACTCGACGTCATCTCG
>UQEM01000045.1 GCA_900540005.1 uncultured Ruminococcus sp. | reverse complement strand
CGAGATGACGTCGAGTCTCGTGGGCTCGGAGATGTGTATAAGAGACAGGTCAATGGACGATCCTGTTGTTCAGGTTCACACTCTGTGGGGCGCTCTCGTAGGAGGCCCTGACCTCAAGGATTACCACAGCGATGTTACCAAGGACTACATCTACAACGAAGTTACCGATGACTACAACGCGGGTTTCTGCGGAGATCTTGCAGGTCTTTACCATTTCTACGGTGCTAAGGGCAAGGAACTCGAAAAGCAGAACTATGTTATTGAAAACTTTGATATGTCCGCAAATGCTAAGGGATACGATCAGGTAGACGAAAACGGCGATCCGCTTCCTACAGGTCTTTATGTTTCAGGAGCAAAGGCTCAGGAAACTGATGCTGGTGTTCAGATCAAAGTCGTTGTTCACAACAGAACAGTCGATCCGCCTGAATTTGTAAGTGACATGAAAGTGAGATATTATTTCAACATCAAAGAACTTCTTGATGCAAATCAGGATATCGATTATGTTCAACTCTTTGTTGACTACGATCAGCAGTCAGGCTACTCCGACGGCGAAACTCAGGCTACAATAAGTCAGCCTGTAAAGTACGATGATAACGGAACCTATTATGTTGAGATCGCATGGGAAAACTGCGATTTCTACGGAAGCCGTGTATTCCAGTTCAGACTTGTCAACAAAATGGATCCAGACACTTATCTGGTTACAAAATGGGATTCTTCAAACGATTACAGTTACTCTGATCTCATAAGCTTTGAAGACGAGAATTCCGCTTCAGCTATCACTGATAAGATCACACTTTATTCTTATGGTAAACTCGTTTGGGGCGTTGAACCCGACGGAACATCTGCATCAGATAATCCGTCAGACTCAATTCTTTACGGTGATGCTAACTGTGATAATACGGTTGATATTTCGGACGCTGTTATGATACTTCAGGCGCTCGCAAACACAGACAAATACGGAGTTAACGGAACTGATCCTACTCATATTACAGAGCAGGGCATGATAAATGCCGACTGCAATCTCAGTCGTGACGGAGTTACCACCGTTGATGCACTTTCTGTACAGAAAATGCTCGTTGGTCTCATATCACTTCCTGTTAAATAAAACAATGGCTGCTGCACATAATGTGCGGCAGCCAATTTTGTTATATAAGACCGTAGTGTTTCAGAGCATTTGAAATGCCGTCTTTTTCTATTGGAGTTGTCACATAGGACACATATGGATATATTCTTTCAGCGCCGCCCATTGCTATGCTGTTGGGTACAGCCTCAAGCATTGGAAGATCGTTAGCGCTGTCCCCTATTGCATAGGCATTATCAAGCGGAATACCAAGCTTTTCAAGTATGTAGTGGATCGCTGTAGCTTTTGAAAATCCGAGCGGAACCATTTCATAAAAATCGTCGCCGCGGTCAATGACTGAAAAATCACGCGAAGCCTCTTTGCGGAAAGCTTCCATATCGCAGTTTTTATTATCCCACACAACAAACTTATCAAATTGGAAACTCTCGTCCTCAACTCTGCCGGAAATATCAATTCCGTTTGCTGCAAATGTTTCAAAGAAAAGCTTCAGTCCATCGGTAAGAGGAGCTTTATCGTCAAAATAGTACTGCTTGCTGTCCTCATAAACAGGCGTAACTCTGCACCTGCGCATGGACTCGGCTATATTTCGGCACAAATTGCGGTCAAGTTTGTTATGGAAAAGCACTTTTCCGTTGTATTCGATCTGCGTTCCGCAGCCGTAGATAAAACCGTCAAAGCCGAGTGATTTTATTCGTTCACTGACGTTGAATGCCGTTCTGCCCGAATTTATGAATGTAAGATTTCCCTTTCTGCGTGTTTCAGCAATAGCTGAAACCGTGCTTTCGGGAATAATCATCCGCTCGTCCTCGGTCATAATTGTTCCGTCAATATCAAAGAAAATTATACTCTGCATTTATCTTCCTAAGCCTCCAAGCTCATTCAGCAGCTCCATATCATCGCGGTTGACCACAAAATTTGTGACTATTTCCTGACCATCAGGATCACGGAGCTTTATCTCAACAACGCTGCCTTCACCGATTTTCTGAGATGCCGCTTTAAGAAACAGCGGGAATTTCGGGTGGTTGTCGCGAAAAGTTTCAATAAGCTTTTTATACTTCAAGAAATTCATTGGATTCATTTTTTACTTCACCTCAATGACATTATACCACACAAATTTTAATAAATCAACTTTTTACGCGCTTTAGAATGAACATCGCACACAATCCGGTAAAAAGTCCTGCTATTGAGCCTGAAATTATCAAAGGCGGATAATACGCAAGTACGGCAGGTGTACGCGTTATAAAGATCGCCGCCGCCATTTGCCCTGTATTGTGGAGAATTGCTCCGATAATACTGCACAGCCACACATACTCAAGTGGAATTATTTTCCTTAGCAAAAGCATTCCCGCAAGACAAGCCAAAGCCCCTGAAAGGCTGTAAATAATTACCGAGAAATTCCCACCGAACAGCGAACCGAGAAAAACTCTCGTTACCGCTATTAAAAGCACGTCCTTTGCGCTGAATCTGTATGCGGCGTAAACCGTTATTATATTGGCAAGTCCTAATTTTATGCCGGGAATCGGGATAATGTTCGGTATCCGCAGTTCTATAATGAATATTATTGTCGCCACAGCCGTCAGAAGTGAAAGTTCTGCAAGTTTTTTCGCTTTCATGTTCACTCTCCGTTTTTATCACTGAATCGGATAATAAGCTTATGCGGCAAGCAGACTATCGGGACGGATTCTGAGCGGAGTTTTCCTGTTTTTATGCAAGTACGGTCGGGACAGTCCGAATCCGAAACATATATATCGCCGTCTTTAATTGTAATATCGTTCCAGCCACCGTCAGGCGAGTCTATGCGAAGAACCTTATCACTTTCGTTCGCTATATCAATGGTCATTATCACATTGTTTTCCTGCACTATATCCACATATTCACTTTCAGAAGGGCGGAAGATCCAAAAAGTTGCAGACATCGCTCCGAGAATTATAAGAATTACTGCTGCAAGTGTTATTTTTACACCCTTAGTCAAGTCTTATCACCTCCGACGGCATACTGCTTTCATTTACAAATCCGTCCGCAATTCCCTGTGTGTAGTAGATTTTAGCGTCATCGGTCACGAGTATCATGTCGAATTCCTGATTCTGCTTGTAATGATCGATCGCTTTTTCAGTACCTGCCACAAACATTGCTGTCGAGAGTGCATCACAGTCAAGTCCGCTGTCTCCTATTATAGTTGCGGAAACCAATCCGTTATCTGCCGGATAGCCGTCTTTCGGGTCAATAATGTGCCAGTACAGTTTGCCGTCCTTTCCGGTAAAGTAACGCTCATAATTGCCGGAGGTGATAACGGCCTTATCTGCAATGTTTATTGTACACATATTATCGCTTGGAGAAAACGGATCGCAAACAGCGACTTTCCAATCGGAACCGTCAGGCTTTGTGCCGAGTGCCTGTACATTTCCGCCAAGGCTTATAATCGCAGACTCTACGCCGTTCACGCTTAATATTCGCATTACCTCGTCTCCCGTGTAGCCTTTTGCAACTGCTCCGAGGTCAATTTCGGCATTTTTCGGAATAGTTACCGTATTTCCACTGACGGAGATTTTTGTATAATCAACGTATTTCATAAGTTCAGCAAGTTTTTCGGGTTCGGGAATCTTGTAGTCACCAACGGTAAATCCCCACTCCCTGACTATCGGATAGAGTGTTATATCGAGACTTCCGCCGGTTTTACCTCCGATTTCTATTCCTTTATTTATAAGTTTGACTGTCTCATCGTGAACTGCTGTGGGAACTCCCCCTGCGTGATTTATTGCATAAATATCACTATCGCTATCTGTTACTGAGAAGATCTTCTCCAACTCCGTTATGCGCTCCTCCGCAAGTGAAAGCGCGGTATCCGCGCCGTTTCCATATGCTTTCAGCGACATATATGTGTCCATTGCAAATACATCGCGGGTCTGAGGTGTCATAGAGTCATCTTTTGATGAAAAACTGCCTGTGCAGCCGACATTCGGGATAAGCAGGACAATTCCAAGCAAAACAGTCAATTTTTTGTTCATTGCAAACCCTTTCGTTACAGGTATACTTCGCTGTTGGTTCCGTAGAAAATATCCTCTCTGCCCGAGATCTTTTTGCAGAAATTCTCTATGAGCGACCAGTTTTCATTCAGGTCAAACTCATAGCTGTGTCCCCAGAGAGAGAAAACCGCAGGATCTTCACCGTCATATGCAAGGAAATCATCAAGAAGCTTATCAAGGTGCGGATAGCTGTGGTGGCAGGTTGCTCCGAATGCGAGCAGATTTTCGGGAATTTTAAAATCATGACGATCTATGGTCGTACGGGAAAATTTAATGCCGCATTCAGCCGCGAGCCGCATAACTCTCTCGTCGAATGCTCCATATGGATATGCCATGCCGTTTATTTTGCAGTCAAAAAGTTTCTCAAGAGCCGCCCTGTCGTCCACTATTTCCGCAATTGCCTCATCATCGCTTAACGCCTGCAAACAAGCGTGCGTAACACAGTGTACCGCTATTTCATGCCCCTTGTAAAGTTCAGGAAGTCCTTCGGGAGTCATTCGTTTTATCGTTACCCCCTCCTGAGTTACCCAGTTTCCTTTTTCGTTCATGATCCCGCTGTTCAGATTGAATGTACATTTCAGTCCGTATGTGTTAAATATATCAACAAGGCGCTTATCCTGTTCAATTCCGTCATCGTAGCTGAATGTGACAGCCTTATTTTTTCCGTTCCACATCTTAGTTTTCCTTTCTGATAGTATTCCCCGAAAATTAGCACATACCGCAATAGTTAATTACAGCAGCAATTTCCTGCAAAAAATTACAAAAAGGCTGCCGCAATTGCAGCAGCCTTAAATAATTACTTCTTGAGGAGCGACTTTCCTGTCATTTCCTCCGGCTGGGGAACTCCCATAATATCAAGCATTGTTGGTGCAAGGTCAGCAAGTACGCCGCCCTCAACGAGTTCGCCCTCAACTCCTACCGCAATAAGCGGAACGGGATTTGTGGTGTGAGCCGTGAAAGGACTTCCATCGGGTTCCATCATTTTGTCAGCGTTACCGTGGTCAGCAGTGATAAGAGCTGCACCGCCCTTTGCAAGAATAGCATCGACCATTCTGCCTACGCAGGTGTCAACAGCTTCGACAGCCTGTACTGCTGCATCAAACACGCCTGTGTGTCCAACCATGTCGCAGTTAGCGTAGTTGAGAATGATAACATCGTACTTATCGGAGTTAATAGCGTCAACTACTGCGTCACAAACCTCGTAAGCGCTCATTTCAGGCTTTATATCAAAGGTTTCAACGTCAGGTGACTTAATGAGGATTCTGTCCTCACCCTCGAACTGCTTCTCCTCGCCGCCATTGAAGAAGAATGTAACGTGCGCATACTTCTGTGTCTCAGCTATACGGAGCTGTGTCTTGCCAAGTTTTGAGAGATACTCGCCCATTGTCATTTTAAGCTGCTCGGGAGGATATGCAACTGATACATTAGGCATTGTAGCATCGTACTGAGCCATACATACAAAATTGAGCGGGAAGAATCCGTTCTTTCTCTCAAATCCGCTGAAATCGGGATCTACAAAAGCACGGGTGATCTGTCTTGCTCTGTCAGGACGGAAATTAAAGAAGATAACGCTGTCGTCAGCCTTGATCGAAGCTCCGCCCTCTACAACTGTAGGAAGCATGAATTCATCTGTTACGCCGTTTGCGTAAGAATTCTTGATAGCCTCAACAGGACACTTCTCCTGAACTCCCTCACCGTAAACAAGTGCAGCATAAGCCTTTTCTACTCTGTCCCAAGCATTGTCTCTATCCATTGCGTAGAAACGTCCTGAGATAGTTGCGATCTTTCCAAGACCGATCTCCTTGAGCTCTGCAACAGTCTGCTCCATATATTCAGCAGCCGATGAAGGCGGAACGTCTCTGCCATCAAGGAATGCATGGATGTAAACCTTATCGAGACCGTTCGCCTTAGCCATCTTTACGATACCGAAAAGGTGCTCCATGTGGCTGTGTACACCGCCGGGAGAAAGAAGTCCCATAAGGTGGAGCGCAGTGCCCTTTGCCTTACAGCTTTCCATTGCTGAAAGGATAGCCTTGTTATTGTTGAATGTGCCGTCCTTGATGTCCTTTGAAATCTTAACGAGCATCTGATAAACGATACGTCCTGCGCCGATATTTGTATGGCCAACCTCAGAGTTGCCCATCTGTCCGTCGGGAAGTCCTACATCAAGTCCGCTTGCTCCGATGATCGTATTGGGACAGCTTGCCATATACTTATCGAGATTCGGCTTCTTTGCGGCAGCGATCGCGTTGCCGTAAGTGTCGGGATTGTAGCCGTATCCGTCCATGATTATAAGTGCTACGGGTTTTTTTGACATATTATTTATTCTCCTATATGACAGGGGCGGAATAAAATCCGCCCGCTCTTTTTATTTGATTGATCAGCCGTTTACTGCTGCCTGAACGATCGTGTTGAAATCGTCAGCCTTGAGTGAAGCTCCGCCGATAAGTCCGCCGTCAATGTTGGGCTTAGCAAGAAGCTCTGCACAGTTCTTAGCGTTCATTGAGCCGCCGTACTGAATCGTTACTGCGTCTGCTGTTTCCTGATCGTAAAGCTTAGCGATCTGAGCACGGATAAATCCGCAAACTTCCTCAGCCTGATCGGGTGTAGCTGTAAGACCTGTTCCGATCGCCCATACAGGCTCGTAAGCGATAACAGTATTCTTTACCTGTTCTGCTGTAAGTGACCAGAGATCAAGCTTGATCTGACGAGCGATAACTTCTTCTGTGATGTTGCATTCGCGCTCCCACTTGAGCTCGCCAACGCAAACGATAGGCTTGAGACCTGCGTTAAGAGCAGCAACTGTTCTCTTGTTTACTGTCTCATCAGTCTCGCCAAAGTACTGTCTTCTCTCGCTGTGACCGATTACTACATACTCAACGCCGAGCTCTACGAGCATATCAGCAGAGATCTCACCTGTGAATGCGCCGCTCTTTTCAAAGTGAACGTTCTCAGCACCGATCTTAACGTTGCTGCCTGCTGTTGTATTGATAGCTGTCTCAAGATTTGTGAAAGGTACGCAAGCGATCACCTCTACGTTTCCCTCAGCATTTGCTACGAGGGGCTTGATAGCTGTAAGAAGCTCCTTAGCCTCGGGTCTTGTCTTGTTCATTTTCCAGTTTCCGGCAATAATTGCCTTTCTTTTAGCCTTGTTCATTAAAAACAGCTCCTTTTATTTTAATAAATTGATCGTCGATCGTGCGTTGCATTTACTGCAACAAGGGCGAATATTTCTACTCGCCCTTTGCTTTAATTACTTCTTGTCAGCGATTGCTGCAACACCGGGAAGAACCTTGCCCTCAAGATATTCGAGAGAAGCACCGCCGCCTGTTGAGATGTGGCTCATCTTATCGGCAAATCCAAGCTGGATAGCTGCTGTTGCAGAGTCACCGCCGCCGATGATAGTTGTAGCGTCAGCCTCAGCAAGTGCCTCACAAACTGCTACAGTACCCTTCTTGAGTGTGGGGTTCTCGAAAACGCCCATAGGTCCGTTCCAAACAACTGTCTTTGCAGACTTTGCAGCCTCAGCAAAGATAGCGCAGGTCTTAGGTCCGATATCAAGGCCCATCTTGTCAGCAGGGATCTTGTCGGAGTCAACGTACTCGATAGAGATCTCGCTGTCGATAGGATCAGGGAATGAAGATGCTACTGCTGTATCTACAGGGAGAAGGATCTTCTTACCGAGCTTCTCAGCCTTTGCAAGCATTTCCTTACAATAATCAAGCTTCTCATCGTCAACGAGAGATGTTCCGATAGAACCGCCCTGTGCCTTGATGAATGTATAAGCCATACCGCCGCCGATAATAAGTGTATCGCACTTCTCAAGGAGATTTGAGATTACGTTGAGCTTATCTGCAACCTTAGCGCCGCCGAGAATAGCTACAAAAGGTCTCTCAGGAACTTCTACAGCATTTCCGAGGTACTTGATCTCCTTCTGCATAAGGTAACCAACAGCAGTCTCCTTAACAAACTTTGTAACGCCAGCAGTTGAAGCGTGAGCACGGTGAGCAGAACCGAAAGCGTCCATTACGAAAACTTCATCGTCAACGAGGTCAGCAAGCTCCTTGGAGAACTCTTCACCGTTCTTAGTCTCTTCAGCACCGCGGAAACGTGTGTTCTCAAGAACTACGATCTCTCCGTCTTTCATTGCAGCTACAGCAGCCTTAGCCTTATCGCCTACTACTGTGTCATCAGCAGCAAATGTAACCTTTGTGTTTACAAGTTCAGCAAGTCTTTCTGCTGCGGGAGCAAGTGAGAACTTAGCCTCGGGACCATTCTTCGGCTTGCCGAGATGTGAACAGAGAACAACCTTTGCGCCGTTCTCAACGAGCTTATTGATAGTGGGAAGAGCAGCCTGAATTCTGTTATCGTTTGTGATAACGCCGTCCTTCATAGGAACGTTGAAATCCACTCTTACGAGCACCTTTCTGCCTTTAACGTTAATGTCTTCTACAGTAACCTTGTTTAATCCTGCCATTGGTATGACATCCTTTCGTTATAAAATACATTTTAGGGTGCTGTTATAATTTTAACAGCATATTAATATTGTACACTATTTTCGCGGATTTTGCAAGTGCCTGAGAGATTTTTTTCATTAAATTTTGGTAAATTTTCGCAAATTAGCCAATTTTCGGATATTAAACTTCGGGATACGCTAGATTTTTTCGGCAATTTGTTATTTTCTGTGTTATCTAAGGCTTACCCGGACTGTATCTTCCTATATTTAGGCATAAGAAAAGCTGCCGCATTTTCAGCGACAGCTTTAAGTTGGGTATTAAGTTTTATTACTTGAATACTGCGAGGAGGAATCCTGCTGCAATTGCAGAACCGATTACACCTGCAACATTCGGGCCCATTGCGTGCATGAGAAGGAAGTTTGAAGGATTTGCTTTCTGTCCCTCGATCTGTGATACACGAGCAGCCATAGGAACTGCTGATACACCTGCTGAACCAATGAGAGGATTGATCTTGCCGCCCGAAAGCTTGTACATGATCTTGCCGACCAAAAGTCCGCCGACTGTAGAGAAGCAGAATGCTGCGAGGCCAAGGAAGATTATTTTAATTGTCTCAAGTGAGAGGAAACGGTTTGCCGCAGTTGTTGCACCAACTGAAATTCCGAGGAATACTGTTACGATGTTCATGAGAGCATTCTGAACTGTGTCGGAAAGTCTTTCGGTAACTCCGCACTCTCTCCAGAGATTGCCGAGCATGAGGCAGCCTACAAGAGGAGCTGTTGACGGAAGAAGAAGGATCACGAACATTGCAACAATTATCGGGAAGATGATCTTCTCAGTCTTTGATACCTGTCTTGACTGTTCCATCTTTACCTTGCGCTCTTTCTCAGTTGTGAGAAGCTTCATGATCGGAGGCTGGATCATAGGGATAAGTGCCATATATGAATAAGCCGCGATCGCGATAGGTCCAAGAAGATGAGGAGCAAGCTTTGTCGTAAGGAAGATAGCTGTCGGGCCGTCAGCACCGCCGATGATACCGATAGATGCAGCTTCCTGTCCTGTAAAGCCGATGCAAACAGCTCCGAAAAATGCGAGGAATACGCCCATCTGAGCTGCTGCTCCGAGGAGGAGGCTCTTGGGGTTGGAGATGAGCGGACCGAAGTCAGTCATTGCTCCGACGCCCATAAAGATGAGTGACGGATAAATTCCTGCCTTTACGCCAATGTAAAGAATATCAAGAAGTCCGCCATGTGCCATAATTGCACCGTAGCTGTGATAATCAGGATGTTCGGAGTTAAGGAAATTATCCCAGAGATCAACGTGATAGAGTGCATCAGCAGTATCTCCGCCAACAAAATACGAAAGGTTTACAAGGAGACAGCCGAACGCAATTCCGACAAGCAGAAGAGGTTCAAACTTTTTCTTGATACCGAGATAGAGAAGAACACACGATACAAGTATCATGATGAGGTTCTTCCAGCCGCCGTCTACGAGGAAGCTGTGAAAACCTGAGCCTTCCCACAAGGTTTTAAGGGTTTCGAGAATATCCATTTTATGCCCTCCTTATGCAATAACAATAAGAGGAGAGCCTGTATCTACAACAGCACCCTTGCTTGTAACGACCTGTGCTACAGTACCGTCCTTGGGAGCTACGATCTCGTTTTCCATCTTCATTGCTTCGAGGATAACAAGAACCTGTCCAGCCTTTACTGTATCACCCTTTGCAACGTCTATGCGGAGAATGTTTCCGGGCATCGGAGCGTTTACAGCTTCGCCTGCCTCAAGGTTTACAGGAGCAGCAGATGCTGCAGGGGCAGCTGCCGGAGCGGCAGCAGGTGCAGCCGCCGGAACTGCTGCGGCAGCGGGAGCAGGTGCGAGTGCCTCATATTCATCAAGGAGAACTGCCTTGCCCTGTTCAACCTCTACTTCATATGTCTTACCGTTGAGTGTAACTTTATACTTCATAATTATTTGACCTCCTTAATGGAAATAAAGCGAAGCTCATTGAGAGGCTTTTTCATTTTATCAGCAACGATAGCCATTATCATTGCTGCTTCCTTATCAGGAACATCGTAAAGCTTCACATGACCTGCTGAACCGGGAGCAAGCTCCTTTTCTTCAACAACAGGAGCAGCAGCTTCGGCAGACTTTTGGGCAGCCTCAGCCTTTTCAGCGGCAGCTTTTTTAGCATCTTTTGACTTAAAATATGCGCCTGTGCCGTAGAGAACAGCCATAAGGATAATAAGTCCGAAGAATACTACGCAATAACCGAATATCGCGGTGATTCCTGCCTCGCCGATGCTAAGTTTGTCGCCTGTGCTCTCGGTTGCTGCGAGTGCTAAATTATAAAACATACAGCAGCCTCCTTACATCTCTTCGATCGTGTAAACAGCTTCGTTTTCTTCCTTAGCCTTGCGGTCTTTCAGGAACTTGATCGTCTGGTCGGGATAGCAGATATAGCTCATGATATCTTCTTCGCTGCGTGCAAGGTCACCGATTGCTTCCTTAGCTGAAACAAATTCTTCACCTGTACGCTTTGAATCCTCGATACGGCAGTCAACAGGCTTTCCGCCTGCTCCGAGAACCTTTTCTTCAAGTGCCTTGTCAACGGGAGCAGGAGCGATTCCGTACTCACCCTTGATGTAATTCTTTACTTCCTTGGAAATATTCTTATATCTTTCGCCTACGAGAACGTTTGTTACAGCCTGATTTCCTACCATCTGTGAAAGAGGTGTAACAAGCGGAGGATAACCAAGGTCAGCTCTTACCTTCGGGATCTCTGCGAGAGCTTCGTCAAACTTGTCCATAGCGTGCATATCTGTAAGGTTTGCGATCATGTTTGAAAGCATTCCGCCCGGAACCTTGTAAACAAGTGCCTGAGCGTCTGTGCCAAGGCTCTTGGGGTTGATCTGTCCGTTGTCGATATACTGCTGCTTGAGAGGCTTGAAGTAATCATTTACCTTATTGATGATATCTTCGTCAAGACCGGTCTCAATGCCGTACTGCTTCAGAGCATAGTACATTGTTTCGGTTGAAGGCTGAGATGTTCCGCCTGAGAAGCATGAAGCTGCACAGTCAATAACATCAATACCAGATTCGATCGCCTTTGTAAGAGTCATGTAAGCCATGCCTGTTGTGCAGTGTGTGTGAAGAATAAGCGGAATGTCGCCTACTGCGTCCTTGATTCCCTTAATAAGGTGTTCAGCCTCATAAGGAGACATTGTACCTGCCATATCCTTGAGACAAATCGTCTGGAATCCCATGCTCTTGAGTTCCTTACACATCTCGATATACTTATCTACTGTGTGTACAGGGCTCTGTGTGTATGAAATACAGCCCGAAGCGATAGTGTTGGGTGTAGCGTACTTCATTGTAGCTTCAAGAGCAGTCTTGATGTTCCTGAAATCGTTGAGAGCGTCAAAGATACGGATAACATCGATACCATTTTTAATAGAAAGCTCAATGAACTTTTCTACAACATCGTCATGATAATGCTTGTAGCCGAGAAGATTCTGTCCTCTCAGAAGCATCTGGAGTTTGTTGTTGGGAAGATTCTTTCTAAGCTTGCGAAGTCTCTCCCACGGGTCTTCGCCAAGATAACGGAGACACGAATCGAAGGTAGCTCCGCCCCAGCATTCAATTGAATAGTAGCCTGCCTTGTCCATTTCGGGTAAAATACCCTCGTAATCCGCATAAGGCATTCTTGTTGCCATAAGCGACTGCTGAGCGTCACGCAGGACTGTTTCTGTCAGTTGCACTTTTCTCATGTACAAACCTCCTCAATATTAATTCTGCATAGCAGAAAATATAATGCCGTATCGTCGTTGATATAGCACCGTTTACTTTATCAGGCTTAACCAATGCCTATAGCAGTAAAAAAAATACTGCATTGCTATGAAATTAAACCATTCAAAATTTATTATAACACATTAGAAAATTAATTTCCACACTTTTTTTCAAATTTCTGCTGTATAAAATAAAATTATTTTCCACAAATTCCAAGGATTATAATGCATATATGATAGTCTGACTATATAAAATCATCACAAATATGAATAATTTCTTAAAGATAAATACATATTGACCAATTTCGTCCGTCATGTTATACTATTTATAGATACAAATAACAAAGTCATTGTTATAATGAATAAACAGGAGGGGTCTTCGATGAAGAAAAAGAATTTTATGCGCAGAGCAGTTGCCGCTCTTTCGGCATTGGCTGTCTGCGCAGGAGCTGCGGCTTATGATATTCCCGCTGTTGTCATCAATATCACCACAGCCACCGCAATTTCAAGCAATACCCGCGTCAGGGTCGATATCAACCGCAACGATGGAAGAAGTGCGCTTTACGCTCCGAATGCTGAAGCATGGTCGTTCACGGGTGACTCGTTCAAAATCTCTACAGGAGTCACCGTAAAAATAAGCAACGGAAGCGGCAGCGGTTCTGTTGATGCGGTCAACAACAAAAAACTGCAAAAATATGACGGCACTACACCTTATCTCATAGCTGACGGCGTTTTTAATAAGGATAACGACAAAAGCGGCGCTCTGAAAATCGAGATCTCCGGTCTCTCAAACGGAACTCACTCTTTTTCGGGCTGGCACAGTTGTCTCTACGGAAACGTTGACCCGAGCACTCTCAAAATTTCTGTCAACGGCTCAGTAAAGCAAACAGGTATCAAGTGCCCTGTCAATATTACCAATGACAATGATGCAGGACGCTCATACGTTGAATTTTCGGGAACTTCCGCAACTATTCTTATTCAGGGCGAGGGCAATAAATCCTACAGCAACGCTTGGCTGAACGCATTTGAAATCGATGGAGCCGATCCGTTTACATCTATCTCAAACATCAGCCCCGAAGACCAGTTTGAACATCAGGACTACAGTGACGGCCTTAACTGGACTGCTGGCAGCGGCGCTGTTTCTCATGAAGTCTATATCGGTACAGACATGAACAGCGTTCAGAACGCCACAAAATCCTCTCCCGAGTATAAAGGCTCGGTCACTACTCCTCACTTTGACCTCAGCAGTAATGAGTATTCTTCAATTTCCGCATATTACTGGCGTGTTGATGAAGTAAGCGCCAACGGAACTGTCAAGGGTTCGGTTTATTCGTTCAAGCTCAACAGACTCGCTTTCCCGACAGCCGAAGGATACGGACGCTGGGCAAGAGGCGGCAGAGGCGGCGAAGTTTACCATGTTACCAACCTCAATGATTCAGGAGAAGGCTCATTCAGATACGGCGTTGAAAGCGTAAAAGGGCCGAGAACTATCGTTTTCGATGTCGGCGGCATTATTCCGCTCCAAAGCAAGCTTACCATTCCTGCTGACGGCGGAGACCTTTATATTGCGGGTCAGACTGCTCCCGGAGACGGTATAACCCTCATTAACTGGGGATTCGGCGCAAGTGGATGCAGCGATGTCATTATCCGTGACGTGAGAGTCCGCCCCGGTGACCGCGGTCTTTCGGGTGTTAACGATGTTTCGGACGGAATGGGTCTCGGAAGCACTAACAACTCCATAATCGACCATTGCTCTATTTCATGGGCTACAGATGAGGGATTCTCCTCTCGTTCCGCTTCAAATATCACGTTCCAATGGAACATCATAGGCGAATCACTCCACGATTCCATACACTACAATGCGGCAGACCGTTCGCAGACCGAAACTCACGCTTTTGCTGCTTCGATCAGCGGCAACACAGGAAGTTTCCACCACAATCTCCTTATCGACTGCACAGGCCGCAACTGGTCTCTTGCGGGTGGAATGGAACAGGACGCTGTCACATACGGCGGATACCTTGATATCAGAAACAATGTTGTCTATAACTGGCGCGACCGTACAACTGACGGCGGTGTCCGCAGACTTAATTTCGTGAACAATTACTACAAGGCAGGCGCTTCAAGCAACACTTCCCTTCATGTAGTTTCAATCGACGGAAATGAGCTTAATACGGGTGACTGTCAGAAAATGTACGTTTCGGGCAACATCATGACTGATACAAGCGGTAATCAGCTACTCAAAGCAACAGACGATGCATGGAGCAAAGGCAAGGCTACTTCTCCGCTCAAAAACTGCACTATCAATGATGTAAAACTCAGCGTACCTTTCTGCGAATCGTATGTAAATACCGATTCAGCCGAAGCCGCTTACGAAAAAGTCACCAACAGTTCAACAGGCGCAGGCGCGAATGTTCCTGCACTCGACTACATTGACTCACGCTATAACAAGGAAGTTACCAACGGCACATACACCTACTCAGGCAGCAAGCAGAATCTCAAGGGCATTCTCGACAGTCAGAACGACTGCGGAGGCTATCCGACAAGTGCTAATTTCAAGGGCGGCACAGCTCCCACAGATACCGACCGCGATGGTATGCCCGACACTTGGGAGACTGCTCACGATCTGGATCCCAATGACCCCTCAGACGGAAAAATAGTTTCACTTTCGGGTGATGACTACACAAACCTTGAGATGTACCTAAATGAACTCGCAGGCGACCCTGTTGAATATAACGGCACTTCTTCAATTTCAGCTTTTGAGACTATTGAAGCTGAGGCTTACAACAGCGAATCGGGCACAAAGAATCAGGACAGAGAGGACGGTTCTCATGTTGCTTACATCGAAAGCGGAGACTACATTTGCTTTAACAGCGTCGATTTTGAAAATGGCGCTAAAAGCTTTAACGCAAATGTTACAGGCAACGCTTCCATTATCGAACTCTACCTCGATTCCATCGGCTCATCTCCTGCTGCAACTATCGACTTTAACGGCAGCCGCTCATGGAATAGCTGGCAGACTATATCCGCGAATATTCCAACAATTACTGGCAAGCACAAGCTTTATCTTGTATTCAAGGGTGGAGACGGATATCTGCTTAACATTGATAATTTCGTTTTCGGAAGAGAAAGTGTTAAGTTCAGCGGAGATCTTTTAAAGGATATTTCTGTTAACGAAAGCGCAAACGTTACAAGCTGGAAAATTCTCAAAAACGCTGCTGTCAGCTCTCCCCTTTTCGGCGACCGAACATTCACGTTTACGACTCTTCCCGAAAAACTCATAGGCGCTGAGCAGCTTATCACTTCCTGTGACGCTAAGGCATTCACCGGAGACATTGCTGATATGACTGCGGCCGAAGATATCACGCTCTATATCGCTCTTGACAGCAGAATGAAAGATCCTGAAAATGCAGTTCCCGAGTGGTTAAGTTCCTACGAACCTGTAAGTGAAACTGCTTCAACTTCAAATGATCTTACGTTTATCTTCTATAAAAAGAATTTCAGCAAGGGTGACAAGATCACTATTGGCGGCAACGCTCACAGTTACTCTGTAGTTAACTATACTGTTTTTGCAGTTCCTCAGGAAAAAATAACCGAGACGACCACAACTACAACAACTACCACTACCACCACGACAACAACTATTACGGATACCACAACGACTACTGTTCTTTACGGAGATGCAAACTGCGATAATAAGATTGACATTTCGGACGCTGTCATGATACTGCAGTCACTTTCAGCTCCTGATAAATACGGTATCAACGGAAGCGACGAGACCCACATTACTGCTCAGGGTCAGATCAATGCGGACTGCTCCAATGTTGGAAACGGTGTAACTACCATGGACGCTCTGGCTGTTCAAAAATTCATTATCGAATTAATTACACTTCCCGAATAATGAAAAAAGCTGCTGCAAAAAATTGCGGCAGCTTTTTTATTGCGAAAACGTTTTTTTAATCTCGAAATCCATACATTCCCACACTCGGAACTGTTCCTATTATAACATTTTCTGCAATCAGAAAATCAAAATTGACTTGTGTTTCAAATTCATAAAGCGGCAGCGATGAACTGATATTTACTGTTATCGCTGCCGTTATTGTATGTCTGGTCTGATTGATTCCGGCGCTGTCAAAACCGCTTTCAAGTTCGACCTGTGCGCTCCCCAGCGGACAAACTCTTATTCGCAGATTAGGCCCTCTGCCTGCAAGCATATACGAATCAGTCAGCGAACCTATCGGGATCTTGTGATACTCTTTCCCTGCCGCTTCAAGTCTGCGGTTTATCTGAAGTGTAAGCTCTGACTGAACCTTATTTATATTGTATGAATTTGTCTCAAGAGCAACCGTTTCTCCGTTTCCGTCATAGACAGCAGTCACAAAATCGCTGTAACTCCAGTTATTTTCACTGAGATATTCGGAGACAGAGCTTTCAATGGTCTCATTCGTCATAAGTATCGCACAATGCTCAGCCTGAACTGATGCAACAGGACGGAGTGAACGGTCGGCTTTAACTGCTGCGATCACAAGAACAGTGATAACTAAAGCGAACATGACCGTTCCTATTTTAAATCGCGTACTGTATCTGCGCTGAATACGCCGCTTTCTGTGTCTCACAGTCTCCACCTCTCTTATCTTTTTCACTGCTATAATTATATTCCTGCAATCGACAAAGCGTGACAAAACTATGGACAAATTATCGAAAATGTGCTACAATATTTACATATTACTGGAACGGAGAATCAGAATGAAAAAAATTACCGTTGGAATCACGGCTCACGTCGATTCGGGAAAAACCACTCTTGCAGAAGCCATGCTTTTCAGTGCAGGCAGACTGCGCACTCTCGGAAGAGTTGATAACGGAAGTTCTTCGCTCGATACGGACTCTATTGAGCGAAAGCGCGGCATAACCATATTCTCTCATCAGGCGGAACTGACGTTCGGAGACAGTCATGTAATGCTGCTGGATACTCCCGGACACGTTGATTTTTCTGCCGAAACAGAACGAACTATGCAGGTTCTCGATTACGCGATACTCGTTATAAGTGCGACCGACGGGGTTCAGAGCCACACGACAACATTGTGGAAGCTTCTGCAGAAATACGAGATCCCGACTTTCATCTTCGTCAATAAAATGGATCTTACTACTGCAGAAAACGGAGCGATCGTCAATGAACTTCAAAAACACCTTTCGGAAAGATGCGCTGATTTTTCTGGTGAAAGCAGTTCTATTTACGAAAACTCCGCTATGTGCTCCGCTTCTCTTATGGAGAATTTTCTCGAAACAGGTACACTTTCAGACTCCGATATCATCTGTCTCTTATACACATCTGACGCTGCCGACGAATAGCC
>UQEM01000044.1 GCA_900540005.1 uncultured Ruminococcus sp. | reverse complement strand
GACGTCGAGTCTCGTGGGCTCGGAGATGTGTATAAGAGACAGCGTATGTATCAGGCACTCAAGTACAGAAAAGAAGTCGGCAAGCTTAATGGGATCAATATCCCGTGCGAAGCAACCGTTCGCAGCGTGATGGAGCAGATAAACCTGATTCATAAACCCAAACGAAAGCCCAACGGAATCACAAAAGCAGACCGTGAAGCCCGTAAATCAGACGATCTTCTGAAACGTGATTTCACAGCAGATGCACCTTTGAAAAAATGCGTTACAGACATTACTGAAATCAAGGCAAAAGGCGGAAAGCTGTATGTTTCGGCGATTTTTGATTGCTATGACCTGATGCCAAATGGTCTTGCCATGGCGGACCATATGCGAGCTGAACTATGCTGTGAAACACTGAAAAATGCGAACTTGAGGTATCCGGAGATTCGTGGAGCCAATGTGCATTCCGACCGGGGCAGCCAGTATACAAGTTCTTCGTACAGAACTGCTATTCAAAAATACGGCATTGTTCAGAGCATGAACAGTGCTGGAGGAAGATGCCATGATAACGCAAGATGCGAGAGTATATGGGCAAGAATGAAGGAGGAATTGTTTTATAACAGAGGAAGAAGATCCGAAAATTATACGATTGAAGCATTAAAAACGATGGTCTGGCGATATTTCATGAGCTACTGGAGCAACCGCAGAATCTGCTCGGCGATCGGTGGCATCCCACCAGCTGTAAAACGGCACAGGTTCTATTCTGCTTTGACTATCGCTGCTTAACTTCAAAATCCTTGCGGTTAATGTGTCAAGCGTTATTGACAATTTCAGATGTTCTCTGGACGACCGGCGAGATCTATCGCAGGACAACGGAATACAGACAGCGTTTTTCCGACAGACCACAGTCAAAGCGTGATTCTCTGATCCGAATTCCGGTGTGCGGTGTCCTTCAGACAGAAGCGGCAGTTTTACCGATTGATCCGTATCTGTACGGCTACTGGCTCGGAAACGGTAATGTGACCAAGCCGGAGATCACTGTTCGGACGGAGGATGTCGAGGATATCATCTCGAATATTCCGTATAAGGTACACAACCGTTATCCGCAGAAATGCGGCGGCAGTGAGATCATAAAGTACAATGAACTGAAAGCAGTACTACTTGACAGCTTCCGTGAAAAGAAGATCCGACCAGAATATCTGAGGGCATCCGCAGAGCAGCGGTGGGCATTGCTGCAAGGGCTGATGGATTCGGACGGCTGTATCGGTGAACGCAAAGGACAAAGCGTGTATGTCACAACGCTGCGAGAGCTGGCGCTTTCCGTCAGAGAACTGCTGTGGTCACTCGGCATCAAAAATGCAGTGAAATGTGAGCCTTCTACACGGCATGGGTGGCCGACCGGCGAGATTTTGTATATCGTCCGTTTTACAACCTTTGATGACCAACCGACATCAAGGCTTAAACGCAAAAATACACGCACACAGGCGCGGTTAAAGGAAACTCGCTCCTGTTTTCATTATCTGCTGGATATTCAACCTGTAAATCATCCTGTAAAAATGCAGTGCATTCAGGTGGACAGTCCGAGTCACCAATATCTCGCAGGACCGTCATTTGTGCCTACGCACAACAGTGAGCTTGCAGCGGCAATTGCACTGTATCTGCTCTACGCCGACAACGAGCCGTCTGCTGAGGTCTACGGCGCTGCTGCTGATCGTGGGCAGGCATCCATTGTATTCGATGTCGCCAAGCGCATGGTCGAAATGACACCGGCGCTCCTGAAACGCTCCAAGATCATGGCGGCCACAAAACGTCTGGTCAATTATTCCAATGTGGGATTCTATCAGGTGCTTTCGGCAGAAGTCGGTACCAAGCACGGTCTGAATGTATCCGGTCTGGTTCTGGATGAGCTTCATGCCCAGCCTAACCGCAGCCTTGTGGATGTTCTCACAAAGGGCTCCGGCGATGCCCGTACTCAACCGCTGTACTTCCTTATCACCACGGCAGGAACGGACAGAAATTCCATCTGCTACGAGTATCACACGAAAGCCAAAGACATCCTCGAAGGAAGGCGTATTGATCCGTCCTTTTATCCCGTGATCTACGGACTGGATGACGGCGATGACTGGAACGCGGAGGAATCTTGGTACAAGGCAAACCCCTCGCTCGGATACACTATCGCCATCGACCGAGTCCGCGATGCTCACCGAGAAGCCCTTACAAATCCCGCTGAAGAAAATGTATTCCGTCAGCTTCGTCTGGATCAGTGGGTAGGCAGTGCGGTGGCATGGATTCCGGAGCATATCTACGACAGGGGTAATCTTCCAATCGACCTTGAAAAGCTCCGAGGACGGGAGTGCTATGCGGGACTTGACCTGTCCAGCACATCGGATATCACGGCATTTGTGCTGGTGTTCCCTCCGCTGCATGACGGCGAGAAATACATCGTTGTCCCGCACTTCTGGCTGCCGAGAGAAACGCTCGATTTGCGAGTACGGCGAGACCATGTTCCCTACGATGTATGGGAGCGCATGGGATTATTTCATATCACCGAGGGCAATGTTGTGGACTACAGTTTCGTGCGGAAAACGATCAACGAGCTGCACACGATGTATAACATCAAGGAAATTGCCGCCGACCGCTGGAATGCAACGCAGTTAATCACCGATCTTGAGGGTGACGGCTTTACCGTTGTCCCAATCGGCATGGGCTTCAAGGATATGTCGCCACCGATGAAGGAGCTTTACAAGCTGCTGCTTGAGGGCAAGTTTATCCATAGCGGAAATCCTGTCCTGCGATGGATGGCAGGAAATGTGGTCGCTGAAATTGACGCGGCGGAAAATATCAAGCCGTCCAAGAAAAAGTCCACAGAGAAAATTGACGGCATCGTAGCATGGATCATGGCACTTGACCGCTGTATTCGCCACGAGATGCAAGGCAGTGTATATGATGAACCCGACCACGATCTTGTGGTCATCTGACAGGAGGTAATGTTTATGGGCTTTTTGAGCTGGCTTGGCATCAGCAAGCCGAGAGATGCGCCGATGCTGCCGGATATTCAGGACAATGTCCGGGATTCAGGAAACCTGTTCGTTTTCGGTATGACGCACAGCGGAGAGCGTGTGGATGAACGCACTGCAATGCAGATTGTTACCGTTTATGCCTGCGTGAGACTGCTGTCAAATACTATCGCAGGGCTTCCGCTGCATCTGTACAGATATACAGGTGACGGCGAGGATAAGGAACGCGCTACCGATCATCCGCTGTACAAAATACTCTACCGACAGCCGAATCCCGAAATGAGTTCATTCTCGTTCTGGGAAGCACTCATGTGCCACCTTTTACTATGGGGCAACGCCTATGCACAGATTGTCCGGGACGGTAAGAATGAAATTCTCGGTCTGTATCCGCTACTGCCGGAAAACATGGAGATCGACCGTGATCCAAAAAGCGGCGACCTCATTTACACCTATCATGCATACACTGATGAAAAGCCCGGTGAGCATGACAAGGATATCATCTTTCAGAGGGATGAGATACTGCACATTCCCGGTCTGGGATTCAATGGACTGGTCGGTTTCTCACCGATAGCGATGATGAAAAATGCACTCGGTGCGGTCATGGCAGTAGAGCGATACGGCAGTGCCTTCTTCAAAAACGGAGCGCAGCCTGCCGGCGTACTGGAGCATCCGGGCGTGCTCAAAGACCCGCAGAAAATCCGTGACAACTGGACACGGGCTTACGGCGGCGCACGCAACGCACACCGCATCGCAGTCCTCGAAGAAGGAATGCAGTATAAGCCGATATCGCTGCCGCCAGAGGATTCGCAGTTCCTTTCGACCCGCGAATTTGATGTTGAGGAGATCTGCCGTATGTTTCAGGTGCCGCCGCATCTGGTACAGGATCTGAAACGCAGCACCTTCAATAACATCGAGCATCAGGGTATTGCATTTGTGCAGTATTCTCTTATGCCGTGGATCATTCGCATCGAAAAGGGCATCATGAAAGACCTTCTTCTGGAGGAAGAACAGAATGTATATTTCCCGAAATTCAATGTGGACGGTCTGATGCGCGGCGACTACCAGAGCCGAATGAACGCCTACGCTATCGGTGTCGGCAACGGCTTTATGTCGCCCAATGATGTGCGCCGTCTTGAAAATATGGACTTGATCCCTGACGATCAGGGCGGCAACGACTACTACCTGAACGGCTCGTATAACAAGCTGGAGGATGCAGGTGCGGCATATGCTCTGAATCAGCCGCAGGAACAGCCGGATACCGAGGAACAGGATGAGCCGGACGAGAATCCGGGCGAAGAAACCGATGACAGATTCCTGCGAAAAAAGCGCAGGAAGAAATACAAGAATGGGGGTATGTAAATGGAAAAGTTCTGGAATTGGATCCACGATGACAGCGGCGGCAGAGTTCTTCGTCTCGAAGGTCCTATCGACTCGGAGAGCTTCTGGGGTGATGAAATTACGCCGCAATCTTTCCGCGATGAACTGTATGCCGAGGAGGGTGACATTACACTTTGGCTGAATATTCCAGGCGGCAATGTGTTCGCAGCAGCAGAAATTTACACGATGATACGTGATTATCCGCACAGGGTAACGGTAAAAATCGCAAGCATTGCAGCATCGGCGGCGAGCGTGATTGCTATGGCAGGAAATACTGTGCAGATGTCTCCGACCGCACTCCTGTTCGTGCATGATCCGTCCACAATTGCGATGGGAAACGCCAAGGACATGGAAAAAGCCATCGCAACACTGAATGAGGTCAAAGAGAGCATCATCAACGCATATGCCGCAAAAACCGGACTCAGCAGAAACCGCATCAGCAAGCTCATGTCGGACGAGACATGGATCAATGCGAAAAAGGCAGTTGAGCTGGGCTTTGCAGATGAGATTCTGTTCGATGAAAAGTCCAAACCGGACAAGAAGGATGAGCCTGACGATCCGGAGGAGGATAAGCCCGAAAAGCCCGACGAGGAAGGCGGTGACGAGGACGGGGATGAAAAGAAGGAAACAGAAAAGAAGCCGTTCAAGCTAGAATCCGGCGATGCCCTTTGGCAGTACAGTACCCGTATCATGGGGCAGACCATCTTGGGAAAGATCACCGCTTCCGCAGCACACGAAGGCACAGAGCCGTCCGATGACGGCAAGGCAGAGGATGCACAGAAACCTTCCGAGGAAGGGCTGACGGATACAGCACCGACTGTGACCGTCCCTGTGATCGGCATGGACGGCAGAACTAAAGACGGCTCTGTGCCCTATGAAATTCTGAAACAACAGCTTGCTTTTCTGAGATAAGGAACATCTCAGAAGCACGCTGTTATTTTATGCCCGCCGGAGATGTCCGGCAGAAATGGAGAAAAGATATGAGCAAAATCATGGAACTGCGCAGCAAGCGCAATACCCTGTGGGAACAGACGAAAGCATTTCTTGAGCAGCACCGGGGTGAAAACGGTCTTGTGGAGACCGGTGCTGTGGAAACCTACAACAAAATGGCGGCAGATGTGCAGGCTCTCGGCGCAGAGATCGAGCGTCTGGAACAGCAGGCAGCCGTGGATGCGGCACTTTCCGCACCGACCTCCAAGCCCGTCACCAACGCTCCCGGCGCAAAGAACACGCCGCCCACTAACTCGACCGCAACGGACGAGTACAAGTGTGCGTTCTGGGATATGATCCGCAACAAGGGCGATCAGCTTGCAGTCCGCAACGCACTCTCTGTCGGTGAGGACACCGAGGGCGGCTACACTGTGCCGGACGAGTTCGAGCGCAGACTGATTCAGGCTCTCGAAGAGAATAACATCTTCCGCCAGATGGCAACGGTCATCAAGACCAATTCCGGTACCCGCAAGATCCCGATCGCCAATGACACGATGGAAGCACAGTGGATCGATGAGGGTGAGGAGATCCCGGAGACCGATACTCGTTTCGGTCAGACCACGCTCTCCGCATACAAGCTCGGCACAATGATCAAGATCAGCAACGAGCTTCTGCACGATTCCGCCTTCGACCTCGCAAGCTATATCGCTGCACGTTTCGGTGTGGCAATGGGCAACGCCGAGGAAAGAGCGTTCTTCACCGGTGACGGTGACAAGAAGCCCCTCGGTATTCTCGATGAGACCGGCGGCGCTGAGCTTGGTGTCACTGCGGCATCTCAGACTGCGATCACCTTCGATGAGATCTTCAACCTCTACTACAGCCTGAAGTCTCCCTACCGCCGCAACGCACAGTTCGTCTGCAACGAGACCATTCTCCTTCAGCTCATGAAGCTGAAAGACAAGAACGACAACTACCTCTGGAAGCCGAGCCTTGATATCGCAAAGCCGGATACAATTCTCGGCAGACCGATCCGCACCTCTTCCTTCATGCCCGGTATCGCAAAGGGTGAGCGTGTTCTCCTCTTCGGTGACATGAAGAATTACTGGGTGGCAGACCGTCAGAACCGCACCTTCCGCCGTCTGAACGAGCTGTATGCCCGCACCGATCAGGTCGGCTTCCTCACCACGCAGCGTGTGGACGGCCGTCTGATCCTGCCGGAATCCGTCAAGGTTCTCAAGATGGCTGGAACAAAGGCTACTACGACTGGCGGTAACACCGGCGGCGGTGCAGGCGGCAACGGCTGATGAACGGAGGGCAGATAAGTGACTCTGATCTCACTGCCTGAAACAAAAAACTATCTCCGTGTAGATCATTGCGAGGATGACAAGCTCATCCTCACTCTGATCGATACGGCACAGCGGCTCGTGATGGATGTGGGGCGCATGAATGAAAAGCAGCTCGCGGAAAATGAGGAGACCTCCCGGCAGGCTATGCTGTATACTGTTTCGTACCTCTATGAAAACCGCAATACTGCTGATTATCATGCGCTGACGCTGACACTCAGGGCACTGTTATTCGCACAGAGGGAGGGCATCGTCTGATGGAGATCGGAAAACTGAATCAGCGCATCGCCGTCCTTGAAAATCATGTCAAAAAAGATGCGATCGGCAATCACAAGGCTCAGTGGGAGGAGGTGTTCTCACTCTGGGCATCTGTGACTGTATCCAATAACGGTGCTTCTGAGGAGACGGATACCGGCGTGACCAGAGCGATTCAGAAGATTGAGGTCATCATCCGGCAAACTCCGCAGACAAAAAGAATGTCCTCAACGCTTTATCGCATCCGCTTTGACGGTCTGGACTACGACATCAAAGGCATTGTGCCGAATTACCAGACGCAGGACTATATGAAGCTGATCTGCGAATCCAGAAAGGCAGGTGCGAAGGATGACATCTATTGACGATATGGCATCGGAGATCATGAAAGGCTTGACGGAATATGCGGAGCTTGCTGATACAGCGATGAAGAAGGCTGTCCGCAAAACAGCGACTGCCGTCAAGAATGAGATCTCCGCTAACGCTCCGAAAAAGTCCGGTCGTTATCAGAAAAGCTGGGCTGCAAAAAAGGTAAAGGAGAACAGCCATACACTCGAAATGACGGTGCATTCTAAGAACCGCTATCAGATCGCGCACCTGCTGGAGCACGGTCATGCGAAACGAGGCGGTGGCCGTGTGGCTGCTATCCCGCATATCGCTCCTGCCGAAGCAAACGGTGCAGATATGCTCGAAACGCTCATCAAGAAGGAGTTATCGTGAGCTACGAAGAGATCAATGAGATGATGCAGGAGATCGGGCTGCCCTTTGCGTATCATCACTTCGCAGAGGGTGAAAGCCCCGATCCGCCCTTCACATTGTTTCTGTCTCCCGGCGAGGATACCTTTTCCGCAGATAATTTCATGTACCACAGCTTCAAAGAGCTGCACATCGAGCTTTATACGGATGAAAAATCGCCGGATACGGAACAGCGTGTGGAGGAAGTGCTGACACAGCACAACATCTATTACACAAAATCTGAGGTATGGATAGAGTCTGAAAAGCTCTACGAAGTCCTCTATATCATGGAGGTATGAAAAAATGGCACTTCAGAAAAACAAAGTCAAGTTCGGTCTGAACAAGGTCCACTATGCGAAGATCACCGCATGGAGCGATGAGGGTGAGCCCACCTTTGCAACTCCGGTGCGCCTGCCCGGTGCGGTGTCGCTTTCTATCGATGCCAACGGCGAGAACGAGAACTTTTTTGCCGATAACGGCGTGTACTACGTCATCAACAACAATGCTGGCTACGAGGGTGACCTTGAGGTGGCGCTCATCACCACCGATTTCGCCACTACGATCCTCGGTGAGCAGCTCGACAGCAAGGGTGTTCTTGTGGAGCGTAACGATGCCGAGACCTCGCAATTTGCACTGCTCTTCGAGTTCAACGGCGACAAGAACCACATCCGTCATGTGCTGTACTGCTGCTCGGCATCCCGTCCCTCGACCGAGAGTTCCACTACGGAGGAGTCCACTGAGGTCAAGACGGAGACTCTCTCGATGAAGGCAACGGCACTTCCTGACGGTCTGGTGAAGTCCAAGACCTGTGAAAGCACCGACCAGACCACCTATGACAACTGGTATAATGCGGTGTATATCCCGACCGCTACGACCACAAACAACAGCACCGGCACACGTTCTGCATCTTCCACCAAGAGCAGCACTGCCGCATCCACTACAACTGACTGATTCGGAGGAGAGAATATGGCTATCAAGAAAATCATCACTGTTGACGGTATCGATGTTCCTTTCAAGGCGAGCGCAACCCTGCCTCGCCTTTACCGTGCGAAGTTCTGTAAGGACATTTTCAAGGATTTTGCCGCACTGAAGGACTCTGTGGACGAAAGCGATGAGCAGGATTCCGGTCTCGGCATCGAGAGCCTTGAGGTCTTCGAGAATATCGCATGGACGATGGCGAAGCACGCCGATCCGGAGAACGTTCCCGACAGCCCGGACGACTGGCTCGAACAGTTCAACTGCTTCTCGATCTACGAGGTGCTGCCGCAGCTTTTCGAGCTGTGGGGCATGAATCTGGAGACACAGGCAGAGTCAAAAAAAAATCTCGCCCAGTTGACCGCGAGATGACAACGCCGCTGTTCCTCCTCCGATGTTTGCAGATCGGGCTGAGTCTTTCCGACCTTGATCTGCTCACCATCGGAATGGTTGATGAGATGTTCATCGAAAGGGATAATGATGAAGCGACCTATAACTATAAAGCCACGCAGAATGACATGGACAAATTCTGAGCATGAAAAGCAAGAAATATCGTGGGAATCTTTGCGAAAAGGTATGGATATTATCGTGCGGCAAGTTCTGAAAATTACGATTGTACTCCTGATCTACTCCCTTACAAATGCGCTAATATTGATTACCGTCGATTCAAATGGTGATAAATACATCACATCGCACGAAGAACTATCGAATTTTTTGTGCATTCTTCCAAAAGTGATATATTTATCACTTTACCTCTTGACATTATCGCAAATGTGTGATATGATTGTCACAGAAAGTGAGAAATACCTCACTTGGGAAGGCGGTAATATTTATGAAAAAGAACTCTCCGAAAACGAAAGAACCCATTAAGTCCTTGCGCTCCTATCATGCGGCCATCGCAGCACTATCTGCCTTTGGCATCATTGCCATTCTGTTTCTTGACGATTGGTCGGAAATGGTCGTGTGGTTGCCCATCGCAGTTGCAGTATTCTTTGATGGTAAGTTTGAAAAAGCCGATGAACTCGCAAAACAAAATCTTGCCAAAGCGAATACGCTCATCATGTGGATTCTTTTTGCGGCATTCGCAATTATCGGTATGTTCGCAAGGAACAGTGCTATTCCGGCCACAGTTTTTATTGGAATTATCTGTGCTTTGCTTGCAATCAGAAGCATCCTCTTTCTAATCATGGACACAACGTTCAGCAAGGAGGACGCAGATGTCTGAGCTTGTGACGAAAATTCGTGAATACCGTGCAAAAACAGGAATGAGTCAATTAGAGCTTGCCGAATTGACAGGAGTCCGGCGTGAAACGATTATTCGGCTTGAAAAAGGGCAGTACAATCCATCGCTAAAACTTGCTATGGATATTGCGCATATCTTTGGAACAACGGTCGAGGAACTCTTTTCATTCATCGATTCGGAATAACAAGTAAATTACCACACACAGAGCAGTCCTTCGGGGCTGCTTTTTATACCCTAACGGGAGGTGATATCGCATGGCAGGGAGAATTCGTGGGATCACAGTTGAAATCAATGGTAACACAACCGGTCTGCAAAAAGCCTTACAGAACGTAGATAAGAACATCAAAAACACGCAGACACAGCTCAAGGATGTCGAAAAGCTTCTGAAGCTCGATCCGACCAATACGGAACTGCTTGCTCAAAAGCAGAAGTTCCTCGGTGATGCCGTCAAAAGCACGAAAGAACGGCTGGATACCCTGAAAAAAGCCAGCGAGGAAGCCGCCAAAACCAAAGACAACTACGATGTTTGGAAGGCAAAATACGATCCGATCAAGCAGAAGATCGGTGAGACCGAAAACAAGCTGAAAGAACTGAAGGAACAGGCGAAAACCGCCGATGAGCAGCTTTCCAAAGGTGAGATCTCTCAGGAGAAGTACGATGCTTTGCAGCGTGAGATTAAGGAAACGACCGATGAACTGACATCTCTGAAACAGCAGGCAAAGGATGTATCCGATGAATTCGGAAATCCGATCTCCCCGGAGCAGTACGATGCCCTTCAGCGTGAGATCATCGAAACCGAGCAGGAGCTTCAGAATCTGCAAACGGAGGCAACCAAATCCCAAGAGGCTCTTGTGAAAATCGGTCAGGCGGGTGAAACCCTTGAAAAGGTCGGCGGCAAAATCGCCGATGTGGGCGAGACACTGACTACCCATGTGACTGTACCTGTTCTCGCCGCCGGTACTGCCGCTGTGAAAACGGCATCGGATTTTGATACTGCCATGAGCAAGGTCGCCGCTGTATCCGGTGCGACCGGTGATGAGCTGCAAGACCTGAGAGATAAAGCCCGTGAAATGGGCGCAAAGACAAAATTCTCCGCATCCGAAGCCGCGGAAGCCATGAACTACATGGCGATGGCAGGATGGAAAACGGGAGATATGCTTGACGGTATCGAAGGTATCATGAACCTTGCGGCGGCGAGCGGTGAGGATTTGGCAACCACATCGGATATCGTCACGGACGCTCTGACCGCTTTCGGACTGACAGCCGCTGATTCCGGACACTTTGCTGACGTACTTGCAGCAGCATCGTCCAACGCCAATACCAATGTGTCCATGATGGGTGAAACCTTTAAGTATTGTGCGCCTGTTGCAGGTGCGCTGGGTTTCTCCTGTGAGGACACTGCCGAGGCGATCGGTCTCATGGCGAACAGCGGTATCAAGGGTTCACAGGCAGGTACGGCGCTCCGTTCTATGATGAATGCGCTTGCCGGAGAGGTAAAATTCTGCGGTGATTCCTTCGGAGAGATCGAGATCGCTACTACCAATGCAGACGGCTCGATGCGTGATCTGAATGATATCCTTGCAGACTGCCGGGTGGCATTCTCACAGATGTCGGAATCGGAACAAGCATCTGCGGCACAAGCACTTGTCGGCAAAAATGCAATGTCCGGTTTTCTTGCAGTTATGAACGCCGCACCCTCAGATATTGAGAAGCTGAACAGTGCGATCAGCACTTGTTCCGATGAAGTGGACGGCTACAACGGCGTTACCGAAAAAATGGCCGCTGTCATGCAGGACAACCTCGGCGGTCAGCTCACCATTCTGAAATCGCAGCTTGAAGAATTAGCCATTTCCTTCGGTGAAATTCTTATGCCTGCGATCCGTGCTATCGTTAGCAAAATTCAAGCTCTGGTAGATAAGCTGAATCAAATGGATCCGGCGACCAAAGAAACGATCGTCAAAATCGCTCTGGTAGCCGCTGCACTGGGTCCGCTTTTAGTCGTTGTCGGCAAAACAATGGTCACAGTCGGCAAGCTCATGCAGTTCATTTCCAATCTCCCGACTATCATTGCCGGCGCAAAGGCGGCATTCAGTTCGTTCGGTGCTGCTATCGGCGGTATCTCTGCGCCCGTGGTCGCTGTCATTGCGGTTATCGCTGCTTTGGTAGCGGCTTTCGTACACCTGTGGAAAACAAATGATGAATTCAGAGCGAAAATCACGGCGATCTGGGAGCAGATCAAGGGTATTTTTCAGGGCTTCTGTCAGGGCATCGTAGACCGTCTCAACGCTTTAGGCTTCGACTTTGAGAACATCGGCGAGGTCATTAAAGCTGTATGGGAAGGACTGTGCAATTTTCTTGCGCCGATTTTTGAGGGCGTATTTCAGCAGATTGCTAACATCTTCAAGGCGGTAACGGATATCCTACTGAATGTGTTGGACATTTTTATCGGTATCTTCACGGGTGACTGGGAAAAAGTCTTGAACGGCATCAAGGGTATTTTTGTAGCGGTATGGAACTTCCTGAAAGACACGCTCCAAAACTATATGAATGTGCTGTGTAACATTTTCGGCACAAGCCTTGACGAAGTGAAAGAGTTCTGGGTGAATGTCTGGAATGCAATCAAGAACTTTTTTGTTGGTATCTGGAACGGTATCAAAAACTTCTTTACAGGTGTCGTAAATGGCATTGCAACATTTTTCACCAACATCTGGACAGGCATCAAGAACTTTTTTGTCGGCATCTGGACGGCAATTTATAACGATGTAACCACAAAAATCAATCTCATCAAGACCGTCATTGAGACTGTGTGGAACGCCATCCATACAGCAATCACAACAGTCATGAACGCCATCTGGTCAGTCATTACGACTGTATGGCAGACGATCTATGACATTATCTCTCCGCTGCTCGAAGCATTCCGTTATCTGTTCGAGACCATTTTTCAGGCAATTCAGATTCTCATCGGCATGGCAATGGACTGGATTCACGAGAAAATCACTGCTATCTGGAATGCCATTGTAGCCTTCTTGACTCCCATTTTGGAGAGTATCCGCGACTTCTTCCAGACCATTTGGGATGCGATCTGCACTACGATCAGTACTGTGCTTGATACGATCAAAAGCGTGATAGAGACTGTGTGGAATGCAATTTCCGGCTTTATCAGCACGATTCTGAACGCGATCTGGTCTGTGGTATCTTCCATCTGGAACAGCATCAGCGCACACATTTCGGCTGTGCTGAATGCGATTCATGCTGTGGTAAGCAGCGTATGGAACGCTATCAGCGGATTTATCAGCAGTATCCTGAACACCATTTCCTCCACAGTCTCAAACATCTGGAACAACATCAAAAATACAGTCACAACTGTGATGAATGCGATCAAGACCACAGTCTCGAATATCTGGGAATCTGTAAAATCCGCAGTATCTCAGAAGATCACTGCGATCAAAACAACGATTGTCAATGGCTTTAATGCGGCGGTCAGCTTCATCAAGAACCTTGCATCTGAGGCTTTCTCTTGGGGCGCTGACATCATCAACGGCATTGTGAACGGTATCAAGAGCTGTATCAACAAGGTATCCGATGCGGTCAAGGGTGTGGCTGACAAGATCAAGTCTTTCCTTCACTTCTCTGTACCTGACGAGGGACCTCTTGCAGACTTTGAGTCTTGGATGCCGGACTTCATGACAGGACTTGCGGACGGCATCAACGCCAATGCAGGTGTTGTCAACGATGCTGTCAATAACTTTGCGGGCGGACTGGCTGACAAGATCAGCAGCGTGATCCAGAATGCACTGTCCACTGTGGTAACCTCGGTGCAGGGCTTCATGACGCAGGTGTTCGATACCGTGAAAACGGTCTGGGCAAACGCCAATGCCGCAATTAATGCAACGATATCGCAGATCAGCAGCGATGTATCGTCCGGCTGGAAAGCGGTTGTGGCTACAATTAAAAACACCCTTGACAACATCAAGAGCGTGGTGACGACAACGTGGAGGGCTGTATTTTCTGTGATTGATTCTGCTCTGAGCGGAATCAAAAAGATCATCACTGCTGTATGGGCGGCACTGAAAAATCTGATCCAGACCGGACAGCTTGACATCAAAAATGTGATCTCTACAACATGGAACGCTGCGAAGGATGTGGTAAACACAGCCCTGAGCGGTATCAAGTCCGTAGTTTCTTCCATCTGGAACACTATGCCTGACATCGTGCGAAATCCGATGAATCAGGTCAAGGAGGCAGTGCTGTCTATCTGGGATAATGTGAAAAGCGGAATTTCTGACCGCCTCGGCGGTGTGCGGGATGCGGTTAGCAATGCCATGAATTCCGTTTATCAGGCAGTCATGGACAAAGTCAACAGCTCGTGGTCGTGGGGGCGTGACCTCATGCAAAACCTCATCAATGGCATCACCTATATGCTTGGCAATCTCATCAATACAGTTGCGGATGTGGCACGGGCAATCAGCGATTATCTGCACTTCTCCGTTCCCGACAAGGGACCGCTTTCTGAATTTGAGAGCTGGATGCCGGACTTTATGAAGGGACTGGCACAGGGTATCAACAAAAGCAAGAAATATGTGGAAAAAGCGGTATCCGGTGTTGCCGATGCTATGACCATGACAATGCAGTCCGGGTTCAACATGGATATGTCCGGTATGACAGGAGTAAGCAATTCCGCAGGTGTGGTAAACAACTACTACAACAATGACAACAGCCGGACAGTCAACCAGACGAATAATTCACCGAAGTCGCTGCCTCGACTGGAAATTTATCGGCAGACACGGAATGCGCTGAATGTGTGATTTATTACGCTGTGCAAGTAAAACAGGGGTAGGAATCAAGCTCCTGCCCCCTGCACATATTACTTCATACGGATAACGCAGTTCAAGATCGGTGATGGGGCGTATTTTATTATGCATCAATGCAATTGGTAAACATTCGCTAGCAGTTCCCTTTTCATGAGACATAAGTCAAAAACATCCAGCTTATTATCTTCGCAAAGATCAGCGGCTTTCCAATTGTTCAGAGTGGTGTCTGGAACAGCAAGCAGCCATTTTTGCAGCACTACAATGTCTGCTACGTTGAAATAGCCATCCGAGTTGACATCGCTTCGAAGATACTGCGGATTCTCCGGTTCAACAACTTCGGTAAAGGCATCCTTGGAAAACGAATAGCACCAGATTGTGTTGTCTAATTTCAAATAATAAACATTGGGGAGATTAGTTTCCTCGTCTATGTCATAGGTTAAATACTGTGCTGCATCATTTGTTTTTCTACGAATTTCATTGTATTCCAAACAGAGAGCATTTTGAGAGTCAATATGGTATTTGCCTGAGCCGTTTCCAGCCACAGCGTACTCTCCGCCGCCCGTGCTATAAATGAGCGAACCGGATGCAAGATATGGTTTTGTGCCCTCTGATTCATCATCTAAAACCACTTTCTTCTTTGTATTTAGTGTATACGCAGTACCGTCAGACTTGACATATACCCCACCAGCTACCATGCCGTTTCCATATCTCTTGAATCCAACATCTACTACATCGTCAGAAATCTGTTTGATTGTAGGTTCGTTCCCCACATTTCGGTCAACTTCCCATAAAATGTGGTTTTCATCAATGAAATAATTTCCATAAGAGCAGATCGCGTTCATAATGCCAGTAGCAAACGCCTGTCGGCTTATTGCTTTACCATCCTGATACTTTAGTTCCAGTAAAACAATCTCGCCCTTATCCGAAATTATGTACATATGGTCGCTTTCAGGAACGCCGCCAAAACCGCTATACACCTTATCAAGCACAATATTTCCGTTATCTCCGTATAAGCAATATATATCGCCGGATTCAGATATTGCATAAGATCCGACAACCTGTGAAAATACGATGCCATCTCCACCGACCGGTTGCTTACCGTTAATCTCTAATGTGCCATTTTGATAGAGAACCAGATCAGCTTGTACAAACAGAACAGAGCCGGAATCGTCATAAAATGAACCGTTCGAAAAGCCCTTCACATCATTCTTTAACGGGGAATACGCTCTGTTCTCTAATGCATATAATGTATTATTTTGCAAAACAAGTGTGTTTCCCGGTCTTAAAGACTTTGAAGTGTAGATTTGCTGTGAATCTTGGTTTTCCTTTGTTGGAGTGGTTGTTTCCGGAACCACGTCAATTTTTATTGTTCCCGTATGGATAACTTCATTTTTGAAGGAAAAGGAGTACGTAGTAGTTCCCGGAGTTTTTCCATAAATCTCAGCAGCAGATGCCTGCAAAGGTTGTACAACATCTCGATCAAAGCAGGCAATATCTGTGTCGTCAATTGCAAGTGACATATCAGAATATACGAAAAGCCCCTGTGGTAATGCACCAACCAGATTAGAAAATCCCACAGCACCATTTTCTACATCCTGAAAACGGAGAAGATTGATTCGCATATCATCTGTAATTTGATCCATTTGAGATAGATAGCACTTGTCAAGATTCATTTCTTTGATAAAAGAAACATCCGTTACCTGTGGCATATTACTAAGTTGCAGCGTTGACAGCGAAGTGAAATTTTTCAGAAATGAAAAATCAGCAAAACTGCCATTGCGCATATATAGGAAGCGAAGGTTTGGCAGAGTATTTAAAAAATCCAAAGATGTAATATCCGTTAGGTCAATATTTAGGTAATTGATTTGCAAAAATTCCTCTTCCGAAATGACACCATCACCGTTGGTGTCATAAGTTTCGTTTTGCATTAATTGATCGTACAGTGCAGTTTCAATATTCGCCGGGGAATCCTCGGCAATCGCTGATACACTGTTGAACGACAAGATTACAGCCAAAGCTGATACACATGCGAGTAACCTCTTCATTGTTATACACGCTCCTTTTTATTCGATAACTTTGTGTTGGCAGAGGCTATTATTCATTGCTTCTCACAAATTGCCAATTTGTCCTTAAACTTACATACATCTATTATACATGATAACCGCCGAAATGTAAAGGGGTGATTCCTATGTTTTTCAGCCTCATACTCGAAAACGCAGCCGGAGATAAAATAAACCTATCCACGACTGCAAACAACTTTATGACTTCAAAAATCGAAGGGCTAAATCCTCCGCCCGGAACAATCAGCGCATCGTCTTATGCAGGCATGGACGGAAGCTATCTGAACAATGCTTTTATAGAAAAGCGAAACCTTGTGATCCATTTTGAGATGCGTGGAATGGGCGTGGAAAGCCGCCGTCATCAGCTATATAAGGTGGTGAAGCCGAGCAGATATGTGAAAGTGTATTACAAGACCGCCGGCATTGATGTGTTCACTGAGGGATATGTCGAAATCTGTGAAGTTTCTAACTTCGAGCAGCTTGTTTCAGGACAGATATCTATACTCTGTCCTGATATTTACTGGTATTCCACAGAATCCGTCATGGCATATTACAGTCAGATCACGGGTGCATTCACATTCCCGTTCCCGACAGAATCCAATCCGGAGCCTTTCGTGCTGGGCAAATATAATACGCAGAACATCATGGAGATCATCAATGATGGTGACGAGATCGGCTTCACGCTTGTGATTGAAGCTCTCGAAGATGCAAGATCGCCCACGCTGTATAATGCGGATACGGACGAATATCTGCAAATCACCGGAGAGATTCTTGCAGGCGACATCATTACCGTGACAACCAAAACAGGCCATAAGACGGTAACACTGGACAGAGGCGGTGTCAAGACCAATATCATCAACCGACTTGTTTCCGGCTCAACATGGCTGACACTGCGTGAAGGCAGAAACCGCTTTTACCTGCGCGGCACGGGGTTGCAAAATCTGAGGGTGACCATCGTTCACACGAACGCTTATCTGGGGGTGTGATATGCAGATTGAAGTGTATAACATGGAAGCAGATGAAAACAATCTGACAATCACACTGGAAGCGGTGTGCGACAGTTTTTCTTCGCTCCTCTGGGATATTGAATATTACGACTGCTGTCTCTTATACACATCTCCGAGCCCACGAG
>UQEM01000043.1 GCA_900540005.1 uncultured Ruminococcus sp. | reverse complement strand
CTCTGCCTTTGGAATCCGCTAAAGGGTTATCAACCCTTTAGAATCCCATTATTTATTTTCCACTTTCGCCGTAGTTTGAGAGAACTCGTGCAGACGGATCGTTTACGTTACAGCCTTCCCACTCCTTGTTGGGCATCCAGAAATCAACCACCATTTCGCTCTGATTCGGGTAATATTTCTCGAATATCTCGCGATAAAGCAGCGACTCCTTGGTGAAGGGCTTTGCATGACTGTAAGCTGCCGATTTTTCTTCAAGCTCCTTATCCGTGTAGAGTCCCTCGGCATATTCCTTCAGATAGTCAACCATTGAATGTCCGACTGCATCGGAAAATGCAGCTTTTTCACGGTAGAGTATGTCGTGGGGAAGATAATCGCCCTCAAAGGCATGACGAAGCAGATACTTGCCCTTGTTGTACTTGTTGAGCTTTTTCTCAGGATCAACAGCCATGACGTATTTTACAAAGTCAAGATCTCCGAACGGAACTCGCGCTTCAAGTGAATTTACCGAAATACAGCGGTCTGCACGAAGAACATCATACATATGAAGCTCGTGTACGCGCTTTACGGACTCCTGCTGGAACGCCTCTGCCGACGGTGCAAAATCCGTATACTTATAGCCGAAAAGCTCATCTGAGATCTCGCCTGTCAGCAGTACGCGGATATCGGTCTGCTCGTGAATAGCCTTACACAGCAGATACATTCCCATGCTTGCGCGAATCGTTGTGATATCATATGTTCCAAGGAGCTTGATGACAGTTTCAAGCGACGAGAGAACGTTTTCCTTTGTTATGATGACCTCTGTATGGTCGCTGCCGATGTAGTCGGCAACCTGTTTCGCGTATTTCAGGTCGATAGCGTCTGTGTTCATGCCGATCGCAAATGTCTTTATCGGAACAGCGCTCTTTTTCTGAGCGATCGCGCAGACCAGTGAAGAATCAAGTCCGCCGGAAAGCAGGAATCCTACCTTGGCATCGGCACAAAGTCTCTTTTCCACACCTGCCACAAGCTTGTCGTGAATGTTGGAGCAAACTGTTTCAAGATCGTCATAGATAACCTTGTCAACTGCGGTTATATCGCAGTAACAGTTGAACTTGCCGTCCTTGTAGAAATGTCCGGGGGGAAACGGCATTATTTTTTTGCAGAGTTTAACGAGATTCTTAGGCTCGCTCGCAAAAGCGATCGTTCCATCCTCGTCATAACCGTAATAAAGCGGACGAATTCCTATCGGATCGCGCGCTGCAATAAATTCATGAGCCGCAGAATCATAAATTATGCAGGCAAACTCCGCGTCAAGCTTTGCAAACATATCTGTGCCGTACTCTTTGTACATCGGCAGAAGAACCTCGCAGTCGCTGCCGCTTTTAAATGTATAGCCCTTTGAAATAAGCTCAGACTTGATTTTCTCAAAGCCGTAGATCTCACCGTTGCAGACAAGATAATTGCCATTAAGTTCAAACGGCTGCATTCCCTCGGGAGTAAGTCCCATGATAGAAAGTCTCTGAAATCCGAGAACGCCGTCTTTCAAGTCAATTATTCGGCAGTCGTCAGGGCCGCGTGAAACTGTTGCTTCAAGTCCGCGCGTAACCTTTTCCATTCCTGCACCTGTGCCGCAATAGCCCATTATCGTACACATTGCTTATTCCTCCGTAACCTTATGTATTTTCTCATCAAATTTGTTCTTGCTGACTGCTCCCGAAACATCGAGAGGATAATCCCCTGTAAAGCAGCCGCGGCAGAATTCCTGCTTTCCTCCTATAAGCTCGCTGAGAGCCTCTGTCGGAAGATATGCAAGCGAATCTGCACCGATGTATTTTGCTATGTCCTCAGTCGTTTCGCAATGGTTGGCGATGAGGTTTTCCTCGGAGTCGATATCCGTTCCGAAATGGCAGGTGTGCCTGAAAACAGGTGACGAGATCCGAACATGGACCTCAGAAGCGCCCGCCTCACGGAGCAGGTGAACGATTCGCGCACTGGTCGTTCCGCGCACTATGGAATCGTCTATCATTATGACTCTCTTGCCGCGAACGCTCTCGCGAACGGCATTAAGCTTGATTTTAACCGCGCTCTCACGCTGATTCTGAGAGGGCTGTATGAAACTCCGTCCGATGTATTTGTTCTTTATAAAGCCTATTCCGTAGGGAATCCCGCTCTGCTCTGCGTAACCGAGAGCGGCATCAAGACCGGAATCGGGAACTCCGACCACTATATCGGCCTCAACGGGGCTGTATTTTGCGAGTATCCTGCCTGCCATTACTCTTGCATGATGAACCGAAATGCCCTCTATCACCGAATCAGGACGCGCAAAGTAGATATACTCAAAAATGCAGATATTACTGCTTTTTCGGCAATGTGTCGTGATCGAGCGAAGCCCGTCCTTGCCGATGACCACTATTTCTCCCGGTCTGACATCACGCAGGAACTCAGCTCCCACAGTCTCAAGAGCACACGACTCAGATGCCACGAGATAAGCGCCGTCCGTAGTCTTTCCTATGCACAGCGGGCGAAAACCGTCCGGATCGCGAAAAGCTATTAGCTTAGTCGCCGTCATGAGAATGCATGAATATGCTCCTATTATATTCGGCATTGCGCGCTCGACAGCTTCTTCCGTAGAATTGCTCCGTATTCTCTCACGAACTATCTCATAGGCTATCGCCTCTGTGTCGGAAGTTCCGTGGAAGATCGCACCCGACAACTCGAAATTACGTCTGAGCTGTGCCGCATTGATGAGGTTTCCGTTGTGGACAAGCGCAAGATTTCCCTTTACATGACGTATGACAAGCGGCTGGATATTATTGTGATTCTTGCCGCCTGTCGTTGAATATCTGACGTGACCGACCGCCATATTTCCCCTGCCGAGACGCTCAAGCTCCTCACGGCTGAATACATCGGAAACAAGTCCGTCCGCTTTCTTGTGAGTGAATACCCCGTCATCGCATACGGTAATGCCGCAGCTTTCCTGTCCCCTGTGCTGGAGTGCGTAAAGTCCGAAATAAACCGACGAAGCCACGTCCGCATTCCTGTTTTCGTAAATTCCGAAAACTCCGCATTCCTCATGAATACTGTCAAACATCTTTACACCTCATCTGCCGCGCTGTGATCAGAGATACTGCTCGCTGAGCTTGTCTATGATCTCAAGTGCTGCCAAACTTTTCTTCTTTCTCTTGTTCATTGCATACTGCTCAAGATACTCATGAGCTTCTGCCTCCGTCATGCTGCGGTACTGCATAAGCATGAACTTTGCTTTATCTGTTGTGCGTATCTCTTCGATCTTTTTCTCCAGAGAAACCGTTTCCTCATAGAGCTTCCATGAACGTCTTATCGCTATGTCTATCGTATTTATCAACTGATAAAGCGACGATCTGTTGAATGGCTTGCTTATAACGATAATACCGCTTTTTCCAAAGCGATCCATGTGCTTTTCGGCAAGTTCCGCCTTGATTATCAGAATGCAGTACGCGGACGTATTCTCGATTATGTACTCGGCAAGTCCTGCGCCGGATTCGTCCGTCAGCGGAGAATTTATCACAGCAAGCTCTATTGACGGCACGGAATCGAGTATGTTCTTCGCCTGATATGAGGTCTCTGCGGTTCTTATGCCGCATCTGAATGATTCCTTCATAAAATTTGAGAGCACTTCGGAGGCATTTTTGCTGCTCGAAATTATCAATACATTTTCCAATGTATACCTCCGTTAAAGATTGTAGAAATATTTCTTATCCTCAAATGCATCCTTATCGTATGCGCCTGTATATTCTTTCCACTCGGCTCTGCGCTCGGCTATCATATCCGAGAGAATATTCTGCGGAATATAGCGTTTCAGGAAATCCGAAACTTCCGCCGCGTCAGCCGCCTTTGAAAGATCGTTCGGGAGAAGTTCTTCCCCGCTGTTTTCGGGAGGAAGTTCCAATCCGCTTTCGATCCCCTCAAGAGCCGCGTAAATTATAAGTCCGAACACATAGTACGGATTGCAGGCACAGTCAGCAGCGCGAAGTGTAACAAATGTGTCTGTGCCCTCATCAGGTATTCTCAAAAGCTGTGAACCCTCACTCGATGACCACACAATGTTGCGCGGCGCGGAAAACTCACCGAGACGCTTGTATGAGTTCACAGTTGAATTTGTAAGCAGAGTAAACTCGCGGATATACTTCATGAGACCTGCCGATGCGCTCCTGACAGCGCTTTTCTCAATGCTTGCCCCATCAAGCAGGTCGCTGTCACGGGTTATGCTGAAGCTTATGTGCATTCCGTTTCCGCAGTCGTCCTTGATAGGTTTGGGCATAAAGCTTGCGTGTACTCCGTGGATCTCAGCAACCGATTTTACGGCAGATTTAAAACTCAGAAATGTGTCTGCCGCTTTAAGCGCCGATGATGCGTTGAAGTCGATCTCATGCTGTCCACAGCCGCTCTCGTGACGTGAAGATACAGGATGAATACCCATTTGTTCCATTGTAAGGCAGACATCACGGCGGATATTTTCGCCCTTGTCGTCAGGAGCTATATCACAGTAGCCTGCATAGTCATGAGGCTTTTTCAGAGGCTTGCCGCTCTCGGAAGTGCGGAAAAGCGTAAACTCGCATGATGTTCCGAAACGGAAGCAATAGCCCCTTGCTATTGCCTCCTTCATTGCCTTTTTGAGGAAGTATCTGCCGTCACCCTCAAACGGAGTTCCGTCAGCGTATCTGATATAGCAGAACATACGGATAACTCTGCCCTGCTGGGGTCTCCACGGAAGAAGAGTCATTGTTCCCGCGTCAGGGAAAAGGAACAGATCCTTACCGTTAGCGGCATTAAAGCCCTTTATTTTCTTCGCGGTTATTCTTGCACCACGTTCAAAAGTAGCAGCAAGCTCCGATGAGAGTATTGAAATATTCTTCATCTTTCCGTTCACATCGCAGAATGTAAGCTTGATGAACTTCACGTCATTTTCTTCAACGTATTGCAGTATCTCATTTTCTGAGTATATCATACTTTCCTCCATTTACAGATTGGTATAGCCCATGAGATATTCGTCAACTGCACGCGCTGCGTCTCTGCCCTCGCGTATCGCGCGGACTACGAGTGACTGACCGATATGCATATCTCCGGCGGTAAACACCTTTTCGACATTTGTGGAAAATTTTCCGTTTTCCGTTTTGATATTTGTGCGCTGATTGAGTTCGACACCGAATGCTTCGGCAACATAGCTCTGACAGCCAAGGAATCCTGCCGCGATAAGGCAAAGTTCACACGGGATAACCTGCTCGCTGCCCTCTATTTCGCGCGGTACTCTCCTGCCGCTTTCCGGATCAGTCTCGAATTTCAGCTTTACTGTCTTTACGGCACAAAGGCTGCCGTTTTCGTCCTTGATAAATTCCTTGACCGTTGTCTCGTAGATCCTCGGGTCGCTGCCGAATACTGCTGCCGCTTCTTCCTGACCGTAGTCCGTCTTGCAGACTCTCGGCCACTCCGGCCACGGATTGTTTTCAGCGCGCTCATCGGGAAGCTTTGGCATCATTTCTATCTGAACCACTGACTTGCAGCCGTGTCTTACAGAAGTTCCCACACAGTCGTTACCCGTGTCGCCGCCTCCGATTATTACCACGTTTTTGTCCTTGGCTGAGATATATTTTCCATCGCTGAGATTTGAGTCAAGCAGGCTCTTGGTAGTAGATCTGAGGAAATCAACAGCGAAGTAAATGCCGTTTGCGTCACGTCCCTCCGCCTTTATATCACGGGGATTTGATGAGCCGCAGCAGAGTACCGCTGCGTCGAATCCGCTCAGTATCTCGTCTGCCGAAACATTGTTTCCGACATCCGCATTTGTAACGAATGTTACTCCCTCAGCGCGCATAAGTTCGGTTCTGCGCTCGATCACCTGCTTTTCAAGCTTCATGTTCGGGATACCGTACATGAGAAGTCCGCCTATTCTGTCAGAACGCTCAAAAACAGTCACACTGTGTCCCCTGTGATTCAGGGTATCGGCAACTGAGAGACCCGAAGGTCCAGAGCCGATGACCGCTATCTTCTTGCCGCTTCTCACCTGCGGGATATTCGGCTTGATAAGTCCCTGTGAAAATCCATACTCGATGATAGAGTTTTCGTTTTCCTTTACTGTAACGGGATCGCCGTTCAGTCCGCAGGTGCAGGCTTTTTCGCACAGCGCCGGGCATACTCTCGAAGTAAACTCCGGGAAATTATTGGTCATGAGCAGTCTCGACAGAGCCTGCTCCTTGTGTCCGCGGTAAAGCAGATCATTCCACTCAGGGATTAGATTGTTAAGCGGACAGCCCGACATCATTCCGCAGAGCATCTTTCCGTTCTGGCAGAAAGGCACTCCGCAGTCCATACACCTTGCCGCCTGCTGACGGCGTTTATCTTCACTTAGCGGAGTATGGAACTCGTTGAAATTCCTTATTCTCTCAAGTGGCTCAGAGGCACTGCTCTCGCTTCTTTCATACTCAAGGAATCCTGTAGCTTTTCCCATTTCTCACGCCTCCTTTTTGTTGATAAAAAATGCTTCTATTTCCGCCTGTTCGCTTGTCATGCCCTTTTCTTCGAGCGAGAGGACTGTGCTGCGGATCTTTGCGTAATCGTGAGGGATAATCTTTTTGAAGCACGTTACATATCTGTCAAAGTCGGCGAGTATCTTCTTTGCCTTTTCAGAACCCGTTGCAGCGGCGTGCTCTTCAATTATGCCTTTAAGTTCGAGTATATCATATTTTTCGGTAACGCTTTCAAGCGATACGAGCGACTTGTTGAGCTTCATGTAAAGATCTCTGTCCTCGTCAAGAACATAAGCGATACCGCCTGACATTCCTGCGGCGAAGTTTTTGCCGGTTTTGCCAAGTATTACCGCACGTCCGCCTGTCATGTACTCGCAGCCGTGGTCGCCTACACCCTCGCAGACGGCAACAGCTCCCGAGTTTCTGACACAGAAACGCTCACCTGCAATACCGTTTATGAATGCCTTGCCCGAAGTTGCTCCGTAGAGTGCAACGTTTCCGACAATAATATTTTCTTCAGCCTTAAAACCTGAATTCCTCGGCGGATAAAGTATCAGCTTTCCGCCTGAAAGTCCCTTGCCGAAGTAGTCGTTGCTGTCACCTGTAAGTTCAAGAGTGAGTCCCTTGGGGATAAATGCGCCGAAACTCTGTCCGCCGCTTCCCGTACACCTTACAGTGAATGTGTCATCATCAAGTGCATTTTCGCCCCAGCGGCGAGTGATCTCAGAACCGAAAAGCGTTCCGAGCGCACGATCAGTATTCACAACATTTATATCAATTGTTTTCTTGGTCTTATTTTTGAGAGCCGATGAAAGCTTCTTCATGATGACTGTTTTGTCAACAGTCTTTTCAAGTTCAAAGTCATAAACATCAGCAGGATCGAAGCACTGCTTGCCGCCTGCTTCTGACGGTGTGAGTATCTGCGAAAAGTCCATTTTCTCAGCCTCGGGACATTCCTTCTTATAAAGCAGGTCTGTTCTGCCGATAAGTTCATCAACCGTTCTGATACCAAGCTTTGCCATGTACTCGCGAAGTTCCTGTGCGATAAAGTGCATGAAGTTTACGATATATTCAGGCTTGCCGCGGAAACGCTTTCTAAGCTCGGGATTCTGGGTAGCGATACCCATAGGACAGGTATCAAGGTTGCAGACTCTCATCATTACGCAGCCCATAGTTACAAGCGGAGCTGTCGCAAAGCCAAATTCCTCTGCACCAAGAAGTGCTGCAACAAGCACATCGCGTCCTGTCATAAGCTTGCCGTCTGTCTCGATCCTTACTCTTGAACGGAGTCCGTTGAGTTTGAGCGTCTGATGAGCCTCAGCAAGTCCAAGCTCCCACGGAAGTCCTGCATTGTATATTGAACTGCTCGGAGCAGCACCTGTTCCGCCGTCATAACCCGAGATAAGGATAACCTGAGCGCCTGCCTTTGCAACACCTGCGGCAACTGTTCCCACGCCTGCTTCAGAAACAAGCTTTACTGAGATACGAGCCGTATCATTTGCGTTTTTGAGGTCATAAATAAGCTGCGCAAGATCCTCGATCGAGTAAATATCATGGTGAGGCGGAGGTGAAATAAGTGCAACACCTGGAGTAGAATGACGTGTCTTTGCGATCCACGGATAAACCTTTCCTGACGGAAGATGTCCGCCCTCTCCGGGCTTTGCTCCCTGAGCCATTTTTATCTGTATCTCCTTAGCGGAAACAAGATACTCGCTCGTTACGCCGAAACGTCCGGATGCAACCTGTTTGATCGCTGAGCAGCGATCGGAATTCAGTCTTTCCGGGCTTTCGCCGCCCTCTCCTGAGTTAGACTTTCCGCCGATACTGTTCATGGCGATCGCCATGCATTCATGAGCCTCCTGCGAAATAGAACCGTATGACATAGCGCCCGTCTTGAAACGGTGGCAGATACTTTCAACACTCTCAACCTCGTCGATCGGGATACCGCCGTTTTCATCATACTTGAATCCGAGCAGACTTCTGAGTGTGAGTGTGTTATCCTCTCTGTTCAGGCACTCGGAATACTTTTTGTAAGTCTCGTAGTTTCCTGTGCGTGCAGCTTCCTGAAGAAGATGAATGGTCTCGGGTGTATAGAGGTGCTCGCTCTTGCCGCTTCTGAGCTTATGGCTGCCGGAACTGAGTATCCCGCTGTTGACTTCAAGTCCGAGCGGATCGAAAGCAGCATTGTGGAGCTGCTCTATGCGGCGGCTTATGTCGCTGAGAGTTATTCCGCCGATACGGCTTACCGTACCGCTGAAATACTTGTCGATAACCTCGCTTGAAATACCGACTGCCTCAAAGAGCTTTGAACCCTGATAGGACTGTATCGTAGAAATACCCATTTTTGAAGCGATTTTAACGATACCGTGGAGAATTCCGTTATTGTAATCGTCCTCTGCTGCATAAAAGTCCTTGTCGAGCATTCCTGTATCAATGAGGTCGCGGATAGTTTCCTGCGCGAGATACGGATTAACGGCACAAGCGCCATAACCGAGAAGCGCTGCAAAATGGTGAACTTCACGCGGTTCTGCACTTTCAAGGATAATAGCCACAGCAGTACGCTTCTTTGTGGAAACCAAGTGCTGCTGAAGTCCTGCAACCGCAAGCAGAGACGGGATCGGAACATGATATTCGTCCACGTCACGGTCTGAAAGAATGAGGATATTTGCTCCGTCACGGTAAGCCTTGTCAGCCTCTATAAAGAGACGATCAATCGCCTTTTCAAGCGGAGTTCCTATATAATATGTGATCGGGATAACTGCTGTCTTGAGACCCTTTACGTTCATGCTCTTGATCTTGAGCATATCAGTCTCTGTAAGAATAGGATTCTCGATCTTGAGTACGCGGCAGTTCTCGGGCTTTTCTTCAAGAATATTTCCGTCCTCGCCTATGTACATACTTGTATCAGTAACAATCTCCTCTCTGATAGCGTCAAAAGGAGGATTTGTTACCTGAGCGAAAAGCTGGCGGAAATAATTGAAAAGCGGTATATTTTCCTTGTCGAGCGGCGGAAGCGGTATATCCGAACCCATGGAAGCTATCGGTTCAGCGCCTTTTTCAGCCATTGGAAGAATGCTGCTGCGGATATCCTCATATGAATAGCCGAAAGCCTTCTGGAGCTTTGCAAGTTCTTCGTGAGCGTAAGTTCTTACATTCTTATTCGGGATATGGAGATCGTGCAGACGCACAAGATTGGAGTCAAGCCACTCGCCGTAAGGCTGACGTGAAGCGTAAGTGCTCTTTACCTCGTCATCGTCGATAAGGCGGCCCTGCTTGGTATCAGCAAGGAGCATCTTGCCGGGGCGGAGTCTGTCCTTTTTAACGATCTTCTCAGGCGGAATGTCAATACAGCCTGTCTCGGACGAGAGGATAAGGAAACCGTCACTTGTAATGCAGTATCTCGAAGGACGGAGACCATTTCTGTCGAGGACTGCTCCCATAACCTCACCGTCGGAAAAGATGATCGAGGCAGGGCCGTCCCACGGCTCCATCATAGTTGCATAATACTGGTAGAAATCATACTTTGCCTTTGAAATAGTGCGATTATTCTTCCAAGGCTCGGGAATAGTTATCATAACGGCAAGCGGAAGCGGCATACCTGACATTACCATGAATTCAAGCGCATTGTCAAGACGTGCGGAGTCCGAACCATTGACATTTATTGCAGGCAGAACCTTGTACATATCGTTTTTGAGCGCCTCGCAGGACATTGTCTCCTCGCGGGCAAGCATCTTATCGGCATTACCGGTAATTGTGTTTATCTCGCCGTTGTGGACGATGAAACGGTTCGGGTGAGCCTTCTGCCAGCTCGGGTTCGTGTTAGTGGAAAATCTTGAATGAACCATTGCAATTGCTGATGTAAAGTTCTCGCTTTGCAGATCACAGTAGAATTTTCTCAGTTCATGCACAAGGAACATTCCCTTGTAAACGACCGTGCGGCTTGAAAGCGAGCAGACGTAAGTGTTCTCGTTTGACTGCTCGAAAACTCTTCTTGCAATGAAGAGACGGCGGTCAAATTCAAGTCCCTTTGCGCAGTCAGCAGGTCTCTTTACGAATCCCTGAACTATATGAGGCATACTCTCCAGAGCCTTTTCCCCGAGAACAGACGGTACGGAGGGAACTTCTCTCCAGCCCAAAAGCTCCATGCCGTTCTTATTGAGGATAATCTCAAAGAGTTTCTTTGCCTGATTGCGTTTAAGCTCGTTCTGCGGGAAAAAGAACATTCCGACACCGAAATCACCCTCGCTGCCGATATTAAAGCCAAGCTTTGCGGTTTCGGCTCTGAAAAAATCATAAGGTATCTGAACAAGAATACCAACGCCGTCACCGGTTTTTCCCTGTGCGTCCTTACCTGCACGGTGTTCAAGCTTTTCAACGATCGTGAGAGCATTCTCAACGACCTCTCTGGAGCGCTGTCCCTTGATATTTACTACAGCGCCGATTCCGCAGTTATCGTGCTCGAACTGGGGGCTGTAAAGTCCCTGCTGAGCATACGGTTCTTCAACTCTGAAATTATCCATATTGTGTCACGCCTTTCCGATACCGCTCGCCATTGAACGGTATCTCTAAATAAAAAAGGCGTTCATAACAGGCAGTAAGTCTGTCATGAACGTCCTTGTTCTTAGAATATATTAGCACTTTACGTCTAAAATGTCAAGAGGTATGTTTAGATTTGTATATTTTATACATTTTTATAGTCAAATTTTACCATTTAAGCGACGAAACATCTAACTCACTTTCTGATTCAGGCTTATATGCTACAGTTTCAGCCCAGTTCTGAGGCACAAAATTATATCCCTGATCCAGCTCATCAAACGTGAAACTTCCATCATATACGCTATCCGTCGGGTCGGAAAGGGTAACTACCGTATTATCGCTGTACATTCCGTAGAAAGCTCCGCCAAGCGTGAAAATTACAACGCTACCTGTCTCGGTTATCGTATTCATTCCACTGCAAAGAAATCCGGTAGAAGCATAGGACTCCATTGTGGGTTCACCTTTACGACAGTCTATGCCGATTATCCCTCTACACTTTCCATCACTCACAACAGGAACATACCAGAGATTTACACGGTATATCCCCTTTTCTTCCTTGCTGATCGCAGCTACATTTATCGGAGCTGCTGCGTAGGCATCGGGATATCTCTCATAATAATCACTAAAATATGATCTAAACGCAGCACTCTGTAAATATGGTTCACAAGCAATTGCTTCTGCCGAACCTATAAGTCCGCTCACAAGTTCCTCGTCTGTTTCATATTCAGGCAAAATGCCGCTGTCAAGCATTTCGTCAGAACCTTTCTGGGCAGTTTTTTCATTTTTTGCTTCGATATCTCCGCACGAAAACGCTGAAAAACAGAGCATTGCGCAAGTAATAAATACAATAATTTTATTCATAACATCTCCTCCTTTAGATAATGCTATTGTATCCTCCCAATCAAACACAGCCAATAAACTAATTCTAATACATCCTACTTATTATAACATAACCTCTTTACATAATAAATCAATTTGCAAAGCGAACAGATTTTCTCACCGCGTTTTATATAATTCTGTTCTTTCATGTTCGTTTTCTATATACATAGTGGCATTTACGCGGCGAATCGTTGCACGAGGTAAAATCTTTCCGCACAATGCACAAAGTACGGCTCTTTTCATTGTACATTGCGCAATCAGTAACAAGTTTTCTTGTTCAAAACTGCTAAAAACTATTATATTCGACAAATTCAAAAAAACCTCTTGACAAAATCTGATTTTTGGTATATACTGTCATTGTAAACAGCAAGGGAGCTGCGGACGATAAGTCTGTAGCTCCCTATTTTTTTGAGCCGATGAAAAAACGGCTCGGGTATAAGCGCTTTATTCCATACACAATGGGGTGTATGATGCCTGTGGGCATCGTACACCCTCTTTGTTTTGCTGTATTTCAAAGGAGGTTTTTTATATGAGTATTGATGCAATTCTTGAACAGGTAACATCAAGCACCAATGATACTATATTTGGTGTATGGTTTATGATCGCAGTGGCGCTTGTATTCTTTATGCAGGCCGGCTTCGCAATGGTTGAAACGGGCTTCACAAGAGCCAAAAACGCCGGCAACATTATTATGAAAAATCTTATGGACTTCTGTATCGGTACAGTAATGTTCATAGTTATAGGTTTCGGACTTCTTCTCGGTGAGGACTTCGTAGGTCTCATCGGTAAACCCGGTTTCGATATCTTCACAAGCTACAGCAACTTCCCGTGGGATCAGTTCGTATTCAACCTTGTGTTCTGCGCAACGACTGCTACTATCGTTTCAGGCGCTATGGCTGAGCGTACAAAGTTCCTTTCCTACTGTGTTTATTCGGGCGTTATCAGCGCGCTGATCTACCCGATCGAGGCACACTGGATCTGGGGCGGCGGCTGGCTTGCTCAGATGGGCTTCCACGATCTTTCGGGTTCATGTGCTATCCACATGGTTGGCGGTATCTGCGCTATTATCGGTGCTAAACTCGTTGGCCCGCGTATTGGCAAGTTCACAAAAACAAAAGACGGCGAGATCAAGGTAAACGCTATTCCCGGACACAACCTCACGATCGGTGCACTCGGCTGCTTCATTCTTTGGTTCGGTTGGTACGGATTCAACCCTGCTGCTGCTTCAAGCGTTGCTCAGCTCGATTCTATCTTCCTCACAACTACAGTTGCTCCCGCAGTTGCTACTGTAACCTGCATGATCTTCACATGGATCAAGTATGGCAAGCCCGATGTTTCAATGTGTCTTAACGCTTCACTCGCAGGTCTTGTTGGTATCACAGCAGGATGTGATGTAATGGACTGCGCAGGTGCTTTCATTGTTGGTATTGTTTCAGGTCTCCTCGTTTGCTTCGGCGTTTGGCTTCTCGATTACAAACTCCACATCGACGACCCCGTTGGTGCAGTTGCAGTTCACATGATGAACGGTATCTGGGGTACTATCGCAGTTGGTCTTTTCGCAACAGAATCCGCTCCCGGTTATGCTATCCAGCTTGAATCAGGCGGTATCAAGGCTGAAGGTCTTTTCTACGGCGGCGGCTTTGAGCAGCTTGGTCTCCAGCTCCTCGGCTTCGTAAGCGTTGCTTCATGGGCTGCTATCACTATCACAATTACATTCCTTATTATCAAGCACACTATTGGTCTGAGAGCTTCCGAGCAGGAAGAGGTCATCGGTCTCGATATTACAGAACACGGTCTTGTTTCCTCTTACGCAGACTTCGCTCCTTCAATGTCCGATGCTTCAGTTCTCGGCTACACAAAGGACGATGCTAAGAGCGTAAAGAAAGCTCAGAACTCACCTGTTGCAAAGGTTCCCGTAGAGAAGGCTGTTGAGGTAGAGAGCTACGTTGCTCCTTCAGTAGGCGGCACTCCCAAGATGACTAAGGTAGTTGTTATCTTCAAGCAGCAGAAACTTCAGGACTTCATACAGGCAATGGAAAAAATCGATATTACAGGTATTACGGTTACAAACGTCATGGGCTGCGGTATGCAGAGCGGTCAGACAAACTACTACCGTGGTACAAGTGTAGAAATGAACCTTCTCCCCAAGCTTAAAGCTGAAATCGCAGTATGTGCTGTTCCCGTTGAAAGGGTAATCAGTGCTACAAAGGCTGCTCTATATACAGGACATTACGGTGACGGTAAGATATTCATTTACGATATAGAAAACGTTATCAAGATCCGTACAGGTGAAGAGGGCTATGACGCTCTCCAGGATATGGATAAGGATTAAGTCTCCTTCGGTGTGCCGCACAGGGGAACTGTGCGGTGCGCCTGCGATTTCGGCAAGTTTATTTTAAGGAGAAAAGCTTATGTCAGCAAAGTACATTTTCGTAACAGGCGGAGTCGTTTCGGGACTCGGCAAAGGTATTACCGCCGCTTCTCTCGGCAGACTGCTCAAACAGCGCGGCTATAAGGTAACTATCCAGAAGTTTGACCCATACATAAACGTTGACCCCGGCACTATGTCGCCCTATCAGCACGGAGAAGTTTTCGTTACCGATGACGGTACGGAGACCGACCTTGACCTTGGTCACTACGAGCGCTTCGTTGATGAGAATCTTTCGGTAAACTCCAACATCACAACGGGTAAAATTTACTGGAACGTCATCACCAAGGAACGCCGCGGCGATTATCTCGGCGGCACGGTTCAGGTCATTCCTCACATCACAAATGAGATAAAGGACAAGGTATACAGTCTCGCAAAGGACAGCAATGCCGATGTGGTCATCACAGAGATCGGCGGCACAGTCGGAGATATTGAGTCTACGCCTTTCCTTGAGGCAATACGTCAGGTCGGAACGGAACAGGGACGAAATAACGTTGCTTACATTCACGTTACACTTATCCCCTACATCACAGGCTCTGAGGAGCTTAAATCCAAGCCGACACAGCATTCTACAAAGGAGCTGCTGTCTATCGGGATCCAGCCCGACATCATAGTGTGCCGCAGCGAAAAAACGATCCCCGATGATATGCGTGCAAAAATTGCTCTTTTCTGTAATATCCGTCCAGAGGACGTTATACAGAATCTTACAGCTCCGTCGCTGTACGAAGTTCCGCTGTGGCTTGAAAATGAAGGACTTGCCAGATCGGTTTGCCACCATCTCGGACTTGAGGACAGAACTCCTGACCTTGACGAATGGAAGGCAATGGTTCAGAGAGCAGAAAATGCTCACAAGAAAGTCACTATTGCGCTCGTCGGAAAGTATGTCGAGCTGCATGACGCTTATCTTTCGGTTGCAGAGGCTCTCCGTCACGGAGGTATAGTAAATGACGCAGCCGTTGATATCAAATGGATAGATTCCGAAGGTGTTACCCGTGAAAATGCGGCAGAAACCTTTGCAGACTGCGACGGCATAATCGTTCCCGGTGGCTTTGGTCAGCGTGGTATCGAAGGCATGATAGAAGCTATCAGATATGCGAGGGAGAATAAAGTTCCGTTCTTTGGTATCTGCCTCGGAATGCAGATGTCAGTCATAGAGTACACGAGAAATGTTCTTGGTCTTGATAAGGCGAACTCGACAGAGTTCGGACAGACTCCCGATCCCGTAATCGACATTATGGAGGATCAGAAGAAGATCTCCACCAAGGGCGGCACGATGAGACTCGGTCTTTACCCGTGCAAGCTCGCTGCTGATTCAAAATGCCGCGGTATCTACGGTGAGGAACTCATTTACGAACGCCACCGTCACCGCTGGGAATTCAATAACGCTTACCGCACAGTCCTTACCAATGCCGGTATGAGGATCGCAGGCGTTTCTCCCGATGAAAAACTTGTCGAGATCGTGGAGCTTCCCGACCACCCATGGTTTGTCGGAGTACAGTTCCACCCTGAATTCAAATCACGTCCCAATAAACCGCAGAAACTCTTTGCGGACTTTATACGAGCTTCACTTGAAGCAGAATAATTTAACGGAGGTATTATTATGGAAAAGGTTACTGATTTTTTTGGCTCAATGGTATTCGATGACAGAGTAATGAAGGCTACTCTCTCGGAAAAGGTTTACAAGAGCCTCAAGAGAACTATTGACAGAGGCACTCCGCTTGACATTTCCGTTGCAAATGAAGTTGCGGCTGCCATGAAGGACTGGGCTATCTCAAAGGGCGCGACCCACTACACACATTGGTTCCAGCCTATGACAGGCGTTACAGCCGAGAAGCACGACAGCTTTATCTCCCCCGCACCTGATGGTAGAGTTATCATGGAATTCTCGGGCAAGGAGCTCGTAAAGGGCGAACCTGATGCTTCCTCATTCCCTTCAGGCGGAATCCGCGCTACTTTCGAGGCAAGAGGCTATACGGCATGGGATCCTACCTCATATGCTTTCATCAAGGACGGCTCGCTCTACATTCCGACAGCATTCTGCTCATACACAGGTGAAGCACTCGATAAAAAAGTTCCGCTCCTTCGTTCTATGGAAGCTCTTAACAAGCAGGCTATCAGAGTTCTTAATCTTTTCGGAAACGATTCTGTAAAGAGCGTTAAAACTTCCGTTGGCCCTGAGCAGGAATACTTCCTCGTTGACCGTGAACTCTGGAAGCAGAGAAAAGACCTCATCATGACAGGCAGAACACTTTTCGGAGCTTTACCGCCTAAGGGTCAGGAAATGTCCGATCACTACTTCGGTTCTATCAAGCCCAGAGTTGCAGAGTACATGGCTGACCTTGATGCTGAACTCTGGAAGCTCGGTATCCTTGCAAAGACCAAGCATAACGAAGTTGCTCCCGCTCAGCACGAGCTTGCACCTATATACAAGACAACAAACATCGCTGCTGACCACAACCAGCTTACAATGGAAGTAATGCAGAAAGTTGCTCTCCGTCACGGACTTGTTTGCCTGCTTCATGAAAAGCCTTTTGCCGGCGTAAACGGTTCAGGTAAGCACAACAACTGGTCGATCTCGACAGATACGGGCGTAAACCTCCTTTCTCCCGGCGAAACTCCTGCTGAGAACGCTCAGTTCCTGCTGTTCCTTGCAGCCGTTATCAAGGCTGTTGACGATTATCAGGATCTTCTTCGTCTTTCTGTTGCAACCGCAGGCAACGACCACCGTCTCGGTGCAAACGAAGCTCCCCCCGCAGTTATCTCTATCTTCCTCGGCGATGAACTTACAGCAGTTCTTGAAGCTATCGAAAACGATACTCCTTACGGCGGTACTGCAAAGGAGAAGATGAAGCTTGGCGTTGACGTTCTGCCGCAGTTCAGCAAGGACACTACCGACAGAAACAGAACTTCACCTTTCGCTTTCACAGGCAACAAGTTTGAGTTCCGTATGCTCGGTTCTTCAAACAGCATTTCCTGCGCAAACATTCACCTCAACGCAGCAGTTGCTGAATCGCTCAAGCAGTTTGCTGACGAACTTGAGGGAGCTGAGGACTTCAACACAGCACTCCACGCTCTTATCAAGAGAACTATCAAGGATCACAAGAGAATCATCTTCAACGGCAACGGCTACGACGACAAGTGGATCGCTGAGGCTGAAAAGAGAGGACTCCTCAACCTCAAGACAACTCCTGACGCTATGCCGAAAATATGCGACAAGAAGAACATTGATATGCTCACTTCTCACGGAATCTTTACAGAAACCGAGATCTACTCACGCCGTGACATCATGCTTGACAACTACATCAAGCAGGTAAACATCGAGGCTCTTACAATGATCGATATGTCGCGCAAGGAGATTCTCCCTGCAATCGCAAAGTTCGCAGCAGATACAGCTTCTGATGTGGCTGTAAAGAAGAGCGTTGCTTCAGTTGAGTGCGGCTATGAAACAAGAATCATTGAAAAGCTCTCCGAGATCGTTGATGAGATCGACTCGGCTACAACAGAGCTTGAAGCGGCAGTAAGCGAGCTCAAGGGAATCGATGTTATCCTTACAGCTTCGGAATTCGTAAGAGATACAGTTATCCCTGCTATGGAAAAGCTCAGAGCATTTGCTGATAAGGCAGAGGGTCTCACCGCTGAATCCTACTGGCCCTTCCCCGCTTATGACAAACTTCTCTTCGGAGTTTGATATAGAAAATTATACAGCAACCATTGAAACCTCCAGAAATAAAAAACTCTCCTTGCGGAGAGTTTTTTATTATGCATTATAATCTAGGTCGTGTTGACACTAAGCCTAACAACGCATCTTT
>UQEM01000042.1 GCA_900540005.1 uncultured Ruminococcus sp. | reverse complement strand
TGGACTGTTTTTGAAGAGGGAACGCCCTGCAAGTGAGGGCGTTCCCTTATAAAATATGTTTCTTTACAAGCTGAAAGGGCGGACAATTTTGTCCGCCCTTTTTATTCATCAAAGAAATCACTTTTATATTCGGCAACTCTTGCACGGTCGCCGTAGCAGTCAATTTCAATGTCCTGATTTTTCAGAAGTTTCTTTATCGAGAAAAACATGACAGCGAATGCGACTGCGTTTACAACAATACTGAAATATATCCGTATGCCGAGGATATTTCCGAACATTCCGCCGAGGATAATGCCGATGCAGATAATGGTGATGACCTCAAACTTGTTCTTGTACGGGTCAAAGGATAGCATTGCAAAGCAGACTGCCGCGGAAATGACAGAGTGGATTATCGCGAGAAGCAGCGAATAGGGATCATACCACTCAAGCCGATATGAGTTCAGCTCAAGTACCATCATCACGGCTTCCATGACCGTGTAGAATGACAGACCGAATTTCAGCCAGAACCTCATTCGTACAGTCCTGCATATCAGCAGTACGGAGACCGCAAGCAGTCCGAATCCCGTAAATTCAAGCAGATAGGCAATAATTTCGAGCACGCGCGAGTGAACCGTCTGAAAGTCAAAGGTCATGTAGTATATGTAGCATACAATGCCGAAACCTATGAACGACAGGTTTCCGACCAGACCGAGAGTCAGCCCCTTATTTAGCTTACCGTGCATAATATGCTCCTCAGCTTAAAGCCTTCAGCGCGCGCTGACCAATGTCTTTTCTGTAGTGAGCGCCCTCAAAGCTTATCTTGGCAACTCCTGCATAAGCGTTGTCGAGAGCCTGACGGAGATCTTCTCCTTTTGCAGTAACGCCGATAACGCGTCCGCCGTTTGTGAGGAACTTGCCGTTTTCGTCAAGCTTTGTGCCTGCATGGTAAACAAAACAGCCGTCAACCTGCCCCTTTTCGTCCAAACCGTTCATTTCGATTCCCTTGGGATAGCTCTCGGGGTAGCCGCCGCTTGCCATAACAACGCAGGCGCAGCTTCCGTCATGCCACTTGATATCGACCTTGTCAAGCTCGTGGTTGTAGATAGCCTCGAAAATATCGTAGAGATCAGCATCGAGCATAGGGAGAACGACCTGTGTCTCGGGGTCGCCGAAGCGGCAGTTGTACTCGATGACCTTGGGGCCGTTGGGAGTTATCATAAGTCCGAAGTAGAGACAGCCCTCGAAAGTTCTGCCCTCAGCGTTCATAGCGTTGATAGTGGGGAGGAATATCTTCTCCATGCACTCCTTTGCGATATCGTCCGTGTAGTAAGGGTTGGGGGAGATCGTTCCCATTCCGCCAGTGTTGAGACCCTTGTCGCCGTCAAGAGCGCGCTTGTGATCCATTGATGAGATCATCGGAACGACTGTCTTGCCGTCAGTGAACGAAAGTACGGAAACTTCCGGCCCTGTAAGGAATTCCTCGATAACTATTCTCGCGGAGCTTTTGCCGAACTTGAGGTCGTCGATCATATCGTGAACAGCTTCAACAGCCTCCTGCTCATTCTGAGCAATGATAACGCCCTTGCCGAGTGCAAGACCGTCAGCCTTGATGACAGCAGGGTAGGAGTTCTGCTCTTTGAGGTAAGCAATAGCCTTGTCAGACTCGGTGAAAACCTCGTAGAAAGCTGTCGGAATGTTGTATTTTTTCATAAGTTCCTTTGAGAAAACCTTGCTGCCCTCGATGATAGCCGCATTAGCTTTAGGGCCGAATGTCATGAAACCCTCAGCCTGAAGCGCATCGACCATTCCGAGCACGAGCGGATCGTCAGGAGCAACAACAACCATATCGGGTTTGAGTTCCTTTGCAAGATTTACAACGCCCTCAACATCTGTTGCGCCAACGCTGAAACACTGAGCGTACTTAGAGATGCCGCCGTTTCCCGGGGTGCAGTATATCTTGCCTACCTTGGGGCTTTCCGCGAGCTTCATTATGATAGCGTGCTCACGTCCGCCGCCGCCTACTACTAATATGTTTTTCATGGGTAATATTCCTCCTTTATGCTGATGTAATTGTAGGGGCGAACTGGGTTCGCCCTTTTATGTGTAAAGTGAATAAATTTCCAGACCGAAAAGGCAAAAGCTTTTGGAATCCGGTTTATTTGCGGTATAAGACGTATCGCTGTCAAAACTATAGTGAAAGCTATACCCCAGTCCGTATTCTATTCTGGATTCATAGCAGTGACAACCGCCTTGTGCAGTAAGAATCAGTGGTTTTATACGAGTTTCAGCAACAACAAACCGCACGAAGTCGACTCCCATTAGCAGAACCCACAGTCCGGCGATTACCGCAATAATTTTCAGCCAAAGTCTTTTTCGGAGAGTTTTTGTTTTTTCCATTTTAATATCAGATACCCTTTTTCGTCAGGCTGAATCCTCGCTGCATAAATCTCAATCGTCGCAGCTGCTCAGCGGCTTAGTGGTGGAAAAGTCTGATTCCTGTGAATGCCATAGCGATATTGTACTTGTTGCAGGTCTCGATAACGTTGTCATCGCGGATAGAGCCGCCGGGTTCTGCAATGTAAGCAACGCCTGACTTCTTAGCGCGCTCGATGTTGTCGCCGAACGGGAAGAATGCGTCACTTCCGAGGCAAACGTCTGTGTTCTTGTCGAGCCAAGCTCTCTTTTCCTCGCGTGTGAAAACCTCGGGCTTTACCTTGAATATTCTCTGCCACTCGCCCTCACGGAGAACGTCCTCGTACTCGTCGCCGATGTAAACATCAATAGCATTGTCGCGGTCTGCGCGGCGGATACCGTCAACAAACTGGAGACCCATGACCTTGGGTGACTGTCTGAGCCACCAGTTGTCAGCCTTCTGACCTGCGAGACGTGTGCAGTGGATTCTTGACTGCTGACCTGCGCCGATACCGATAGCCTGTCCGTCCTTTACATAGCAAACTGAGTTGGACTGTGTATATTTGAGTGTGATGAGCGAGATAAGGAGGTCGTCAAGCTTGTCAGCAGGGATATCCTTGTTTTCCGTAACAACGTTTGCGAGGAGTTCCTTGTTGATAGCAAGCTCGTTTCTGCCCTGCTCGAACGAAACACCGTAAACCTGCTTTGTCTCTATCGGAGCGGGTTTGTAGTTCTCGTCCATTTTGAGAATGCAGTATGTGCCCTTTCTCTTGGACTTGAGTATCTCAAGAGCCTCGGGGTCATAATCGGGAGCGATAACTCCGTCAGAAACTTCGCGCTGTATCATCTTTGCTGTGCAGACATCGACCTTGTCGGAGAGCGCGATAAAGTCGCCGTATGAGGACATTCTGTCAGCGCCTCTTGCTCTTGCGTAAGCGCTTGCAAGCGGGGAAAGTTCGCCGAGATCGTCGACCCAGTAGATCTTCTTGAGGTCGTCTGAGAGCGGTCTGCCGATAGCTGCGCCTGCCGGTGAAACGTGCTTGAATGAAGTAGCTGCACAAACGCCGGTAGCTGCTTTAAGCTCCTTTACGAGCTGCCAGCCGTTGAGAGCATCGAGCAGGTTGATGTAACCGGGCTTGCCGCAGAGGACCTCGATCGGAAGGTCGCTGCCGTCAGCCATGTAAACTCTTGAAGGCTTCTGGTTAGGGTTACAGCCATACTTTAACTGCATTTCATTTGACATAATAATGTCCTCCTTATGTAAATTATATACTTGTTTGTGCCGTAGCTGCGCGGTTTTGAGGTATCAGCCGCGCCATATGACGGGCGGCTGGTTTTCAGTATGATCGCCGATGATCTTTTCGAGCCATGCCATGTGATACCAGCGTCCGAATTTATAGCCACAGCTATTGAATCTGCCGACAGTTTCAAAACCAAGGTGCTTGTGGAATTCTATGCTGTTGTGGGTGAGGTACTTATCATCTTCCTCGGGATATCCGATACAGGCGTAAAGATTCAGTATGCCCATGTCTTTCAGTTTCCGAAAGAGCGCCTCATAGAGCGTTCTGCCGAGTCCCTTTCCCGTAAAGCTGTGGTCAAGGTAAATTGACAGTTCCGCGCACCAGTCATAGGCAGCGCGTCCGACAAAAGCGCCTGCATAAGCGTATCCGACTAATTTTCCGCAATACTCCGCAGCAAGGTACGGATATTTTCTGAGAGTGTTTTCTATCCTGCGGCGGAATTCATCAACAGACGGCACGTCATATTCAAACGTGATCGCCGTGTGTTCAACATAAAAGCGGTATATCCCGACAAGGCTTTCTGCGTCATCGGGGGTGACGCTGCGGATAATGATGTTCTCCATTTTTCAGCCGCTTACTTGTTCTTGTTGATGATCCTTGTCTCTGTCGAATTATCCTCAAGATCTACAAAGCGTACAAAGAGAGACACCTTGTTGTCCTCGTTGAGGTTGTTCCAGAGCATTTCGGTGAACTCGTCAATGCTGCCCGAAATTCCGACAAGCTTAGGCTCGCCCTCAAAGCTCGGGAGCGGATTGCCGTCGCCCATGTATGTGTGAATGAATCTGCCCTCGCCTGCGATAGGATTTGAGTAGCTGAATGTGTAGCGCTGGCAGGAATCGGGATTGCCGTTTGCGCTCTTGAGAATGGACATAGCATAGTTGAAGCCGTTTTCCTCAAAGTGGAGGATACCCGAGATACGGGGTGTATAGTTGGGAGCGTCGTCCTCGAATTCGCGTGTGCGGAGCGACTGCTCAAAGGTCTGCTGCTTGTCCATAAGGTCGTAGATAGTGTCGGTCTGGTCGCCGTTTGTGACGATGAGCTTGTTACCGAGAACTCTTACGGGAGCATAGATGATGAGGTGCGGATCGGAGAGTTTGCTCGGGTCAAAAGCCTGTGTGCGGATTCCCTCGCCGTCCTCAACGAAAACTCTGTTGCGGCTGTTTACGCTTCTGCCCATGATGAAGTAAGCTGTAACAGCGTATTTTCCGCAGTCAGACTTGCCTATAACGATACCTCTGCCGGGATATGCGTTTGAGGAGAGTTCCTGTGCCAAATCGAGTTTCTTCATAATTTTTACTCCTTAAAAATAGTCAGGCAGCGACAGCCTTGCGCGTTGCCGCCTTATGATGTGTGTGCAAGCGCGGTCGGCGGCTGAGTGTGCCGTGACAGCGGTGTTTGTGCAGTTTCTTATTCTCTGACGTATGCCCTGCCGTCAACAATGTCGATCTTGTCCTGACAAAACAGCGAAACAGCCTTTGGCAGGAGTTTCCACTCGACATTCTCCATGATTCGTCTCTGGAGAGTCTGCGGGGTATCGTCTCTTTCAACGTTTACAGTTCCTTGCAGGATTATAGCGCCTGCGTCAGCCTTTTCGTTGACAAAGTGAATAGTCGCGCCGCTCACCTTTACGCCGTATTCGAGAGCAGCCTCGTGGACCTTTAGTCCGTAAAAGCCCTCTCCGCAGAATGACGGGATGAGCGCAGGGTGAACGTTGATGATCTTGTAATTGTAAGCCTTTGTGACGCACCGGTCAAGGATCGTCATAAAGCCTGCAAGCACGATAAGGTCGGCTTTTTCCTCGTTAAGGACTTCGAGGACAGCCTTGCTGTAGCTCAGGCTGTCGGGATATTCCTTTCTCGGAACGACTCTTGTCGGTATATTGTTCTGCTTTGCTCTTTCGAGAGCGTAAACGCCCTCTTTTGAGGAAATAACGCAGGTGATTTTTCCGCCCTGAATGAGACCGCTCTTTTCAGCGTCGATAAGCGCCTGAAGATTTGTGCCTCCTCCCGAGACAAGAACGATGATGTTTTTCATTGGTGAACCTCCGTAGCGGACACGTCAGCGATCTTAGCCGATGTGTCCAGTTGGTGATTTCTGTCATAGCAGCAGGTACGCCTTGTGTCCTCAGAAAAGCGAAATGACGAACAGGACTGCGGCGGCAATGCCTCCGACTATGATAAAGCGGTAGTAATCCTTGTAAAGCTCGCTCTCTTTGCCCGAAAAATAGAAGAACATCGGGTCATCTGGAGAGTAGCATATCAGTTCCTCATCGCCGATCTCGTATCGCCGCTCCTTTGAGGAGACCGTGTAGGCAGAGGTGATCTCCCTGCCTCCTGCCGTGGTGTATCTGACGATCGGGAATACCCGCTTGCTGCGTCTGTCCTCGTGATAATCGGTTATCTCGCCAAAGACTGCAACGCTTTCAGCCATATAGCTGCGTATTTTGAGAATATGGTAATAAAACAGGATCAGCATAAGTCCGTAGATGATAAGCAGACCGTAAATGAGATGTCCCTTTGCAAAGGAGACTCCCACCACGATCATAGATATCACAGACCACAGATAATCAATTTTTTCGACTTTCATAATTATTCGGGGAGCTGGACATGACCCTGTATTATCACGCTGTCATCGGTCGAAAGGGGAATATTGCGGTCGATAATGACCTGACCGTAGATATCCGTAATGCGGAAAGTGAACGGGCCTGCACCCATTTCGTCCGACTCAAAGTAGTTGTATGGGCGGCGGGTCAGCGCCGTAAATTCGCCGTCCTCGTTGAGGTATTCCAGCTTTGTTATCGGGTAGCGGTGATTTCTTACCTGAACACCGCACCAGTATTCGGAGGTACCCTCCTTGTATTTGTATGAAACAGGAGCGTTTTCCGCGGTATCAAGGGGGATTATCTTCCAGCTTACGGGAACGCGTCCCTTTTCAGCAGGAGCAATAAGCGGAAAAGCGTCCGTGTACAGGTCGAGGTCGCCCTTTTTGCCCTCGGGCAGCAGGTCGGTGACGAGCATATTGATAGTGCCGAGTTCGCCCGTGACTTCGAGGTAAGCTCCTGCGAGCTGAGCGTTGTTGTAGTCCTCAAGATTCATTGCCACGACCCAGTGATCGCGAGAGACCGGATCGAGCATTGCACAGCCGCCCTCGTAGCCTCCGCCGTAGAATGTGCCCTCGCCCGTATGTACAGTGCCCTTGGGTTCGAGTACGCAGCTTACGTCGATAGGGGAGCCGGACGGCTCGTTGTCGAGCAGAAAGTTCTGAAGTCTTTCAAGCTCTGCCTTGTCCGTGGTAACACGGCGTGCAACAGACATATCCAGACTGTTTATCACGCCGTCGCCGTTGTAATCGAGGTCTATACCTGCGGAAAATGACGGAGCGGAGCAAAGCGCTGTCAATGCAACTGCTGCCGAAGCAGCAGAAACGAAGATCTTATTCATAAAATGCTTTTACCCCTGCCTTAGCAGATAATAACGCCCTCTTCGGACTCAACGAGTTCGCCAAGTATGTAAGCCTGTTCGCCGGCAGCGTTGAGAGCTGCAACAGCCTTGTCAGCATCGTTCTTGTCTACAGAAACTATCATGCCGACACCCATGTTGAATGTGTTGAACATATCGCGCTCGGGGATATCGCCTGTGCGCTTGATAAGGTCGAATATCGGGAGGACCTGAACCGCGTTTCTTTCGATTTTAGCTGCGAGGTTCTTTGGGAGCGAACGCGGGATATTCTCGTAGAATCCGCCGCCTGTGATGTGTGATATGGACTTGACGGTAACTGTGTCAAGAAGGCTTGAGACAGCCTTGACGTAGATCCTTGTGGGAGTGAGGAGACACTCGCCGAGAGTCATGCCGAGGTCGTCAAAGTGCATTGAGAGGTTCTGCTCGTTTACGTCGAAAACCTTTCTCACGAGAGAGAAACCGTTTGAGTGAACGCCGCTCGACTTTATAGCGATGAGAACATCGCCTGCCTTCTGTGTGTCGGGCTGAAGTATCTTGTCCTTATCAACAACGCCGACAGAGAAACCTGCGAGGTCGTATTCCTCCTCGGGCATAAGACCGGGGTGCTCGGCAGTTTCACCGCCTATGAGCGAGCAGCCTGCCTGAACGCAGCCGTCAGCCACGCCCGAAACGATCTGTGCTATCTTTTCGGGGATATTCTTTCCGCAGGCAATATAATCGAGGAAAAACTGTGGCTTTGCGCCGCAGCAGATTATATCATTAACGCACATTGCAACACAGTCGATACCTACGGTGTCATGCTTGTCCATGATGAATGCTATCTTTATCTTTGTACCAACGCCGTCAGTACCCGAAACGAGAACAGGCTTGCTTATGCCTGTCATATCAAGCTCGAAAAGTCCGCCGAAACCGCCGATACCGGAAAGCGCTCCCGCTGTCATTGTGCGGGCAATGTGGCTCTTCATAAGCTCTACAGCCTTGTAACCCGCTGTTACGTCAACACCGGCCTTTTTATAGCTTTCAGAAAAACTGTTGTTCATAGAGAAACCTCCGTGATATTAATCATTGTTATTGGAGCCGGTTTAACCGACACATTTTATATTGAAAAATACTTCCGGCAGCGCTGCCTTTTGGGGAAACGCTGCCTTGCTTGATACGGATGAGAGCCGTACCGAGGGAAATACTTTTTTACTGTTTTATTCTTTGCCGCTCCAGCAGTATGTACAGAGCTTGCACTTGTCAATGCCTACAGCGTCCATTTTGCCCTCCAGCGACTGGAATTCCAGTGATGTGAGCTTGAGTCTGCGGCAGATCTCGTCTCTCAGTCTCTTGCCGCGCTCGGTTGAAGATGAGCTGTATTCGGAAATATACTTTACGCCGTCCTCACCCTCGAACTCAAAAATTATCTGTCTTGCGATAAGTTCCATTTCAGAGGTGCTTCTTGAGAAGTTGAGGTACTTGCAGCCGTACATGATAGGCGGACAGGCAGAACGCATATGAACTTCCTTAGCGCCGTTTGCGTAGAGGAATTCAACGGTCTCGCGCATCTGTGTGCCGCGGACTATACTGTCGTCAACGAACAGGAGCTTTTTGCCCTCGATGAGTTCGTGAACGGGTATGAGCTTCATTTTTGCCACCTGATTGCGGATACGCTGGTTGGTAGGCATAAAGCTTCTCGGCCATGTGGGCGTGTACTTGATGAACGGACGCGCAAACGGGATACCGCTGCGGTTAGCGTAGCCGATAGCATGAGGCGTACCGGAATCGGGAACTCCGCAGACATAGTCAACATCTGGCAGACAGCCGTTTTTGATGTCGTTTTCAGCCATTATCTCGCCGTTTCTTGTACGCATGACTTCAACGTTCACGCCCTCGTAAACGGCATTCGGATAGCCGTAGTAAGTCCACAGGAAGGTGCAGATCTTCATCTTTGAGGGATCGCCTGCACTGAGAGTCTCACAGCTTTCGGCAGTAAGTTTTACGATCTCTCCCGCCTCAAGCTCCTTGTAGATAGAGTAGTCGAGCTTCTGGAAAGCAAACGACTCGGAGGCAAGGCAGTAACCGTTGCTGTTCTTGCCTATTACAATAGGAAGCCGTCCGAACTTGTCTCTTGCGGCAATAATTCCGTCCTTGGTGAGAATGATGAGCGACATAGTGCCCTCGATCTTATCCTGAGCATATCTGATACCCTCGACGAACGAGCCTTTCTGTGCGATAAGTGCGCCGATGAGGTCGCCCGAGTTGATATTTCCGCTGCTCATGGATTCAAAGTTTGCACAGCCCTTTTCGAGGAGCTCCTCAACAAGCTCGTTGGCGTTTCTGATTATGCCTATCGAGCAGATCGCATAGATACCGAGTTTAGAGCGCACGAGGATAGGCTGGGGGTCTGTATCGCTTATGCAGCCGATACAGAGATTTCCCTTCATGCTTACAACGTCGCTTTCAAACTTGGTGCGGAAAGGCGAATTTTCAATGCTGTGGATATTTCTCTGGAATCCGAGATCCTCGGAATAGGAGGTCATTCCGCCTCGTCTTGTGCCGAGGTGGGAATGATAGTCTGTTCCGAAGAAAACGTCCGTAACGCAGTCGATCTTAGAGGCTGCACCGAAAAAACCGCCCATAGCATTATTCTCCCATAAGTCTCTTCATGATTTCCTGATAAGCTTCTTCTACGCCGCCCATGTCTCTGCGGAAACGGTCCTTGTCAAGCTTTTCGTGAGTTGTGCTGTCCCAGAAACGGCAGGTATCGGGAGAGATCTCGTCAGCGAGAATGATAGTTCCGTCAGCAGTCTTACCGAACTCGATCTTGAAGTCGATGAGGTCGATGTTGAGCTTCTTGAAGAATCCTACCATGAATTCGTTTACCTTGAAAGCATACTTGGAAATAGTCTCAAGTTCTTCCTTTGTAGCAAGACCGAGAGCGAGTGCATAGTAGTCGTTGATGAAAGGATCGCCGAGGTCGTCGTTCTTGTAGCTGAATTCAAGGATAGGGCAGAGGAGCTTCTTGCCTTCTTCTACGCCCATTCTCTTTGAGAAGCTGCCTGCGGCAACGTTTCTGATGATAACCTCAAGGGGAACGATTGAAACCTTCTTAACGATAGTTTCGCGGTCGCTGATCTCCTTTACGAGATGAGTGGGAACACCTTCCTTTTCGAGCATACCGAACATATAGTTTGTCATCTTGTTGTTGATAACGCCCTTGCCTGAGATAGTACCCTTCTTTTCTCCGTTGAATGCAGTTGCATCGTCCTTGTAGTCAACGATCACGAGGTTGGGGTCATTGGTTGCATAAACCTTCTTAGCCTTGCCCTCGTAGAGCTGCTCACGCTTTTCAATATTTTCCATTTTAAGTTTCCTCCTTGAGAATATGTGTGTTGAACCTTTCTGAACGGTAAGAACAGGCAGGCTCTTATATGCGAGTCCGTATAGCTGCGGACAGGTCAGCGTTGGTTTTATTCGGCGTCCTCCTGCGAAACGGGCGTTATGACAACGTTTCCGTTTTCGTCCAGAAGGGGAGTTATCCCCGACATAGATGTGCCGATAGTATTTATGTAATTTACTCCTGTTACGGTATCGGTCAGGATCTGTATCGCGCCCAGACCGAGAGTGTAGTCCTCTTTAATAATGAAGCGCTTGGGCTTTTTCTGTTTTTTCTCAAACATTTGCTATCTGCTCCTGCAAAGCCTTGTCCTTTGCACGGACTCCGTCAGCCATTTTCTGCTTTTCAGCGGCAAGCTTTTCAGCAAGCTCGTCATCGGATACAGCGAGGATCTGTACCGCGAGAACAGCGGCATTCTTAGCGCCGTCGATACCGACAGTAGCCACGGGAACTCCGGGCGGCATCATAACGGTGGCAAGCAGAGCGTCAACGCCCTCAAGAGCCTTTGACTTCATCGGGATACCGATAACCGGCAGAGTCGTGTGACCTGCAACGACTCCTGCAAGGTGTGCAGCCATACCTGCGGCGCAGATGATAGCTCCGAAGCCTTCAGCCTTTGCGTTTGAGGCGAATTCGCTTGCCTCAGCGGGAGTTCTGTGAGCGCTCATGACGCGGCACTCGAACTCAACGCCATACTTTTTCAGCTCTGTGAGAGCTGACTTTACAACAGGGAAGTCGCTGTCGCTTCCCATGATAACTGCGACTTTTTTAGACATATATTACTCCTTTCGCCGAAATACCGGCGTATTTTACTGATTTTCAGTTGTTCCCGAATCACTTGTTTCCTGCGGATAATCGGGCTTTTCATCCACGAAAGCCCCCGAGACCGCGGCGAGATCCGCCTCGCTGCTGCCGCGAAACTCCACAACAGCCTTATACTGACCGCTGAAAGTTTCCCTGCTGCCGTCCTGCCGCTTTGAAGTTATCTCCACTTCGGCGGTGACCGAGACTGCGTAGTGCGGAATGCTGTCCTCTGTTCTGACGGAATAGAGGTAAATATCGGGTACTGAGATGAGTTTCTTGGTAATTATATTGTTTTCGCCGGAGAAAAGCGGAGTGAAAACCGCCGCGCCCGACGTTCTTATTCCCGAAAGGTAATCGCTGTTGCCTGTGACGGCAAATTCTATGTATCTGCCCGTGTCCGAGATCATTTCTTCGAGGATAGCGGCATTGAGCTTTGAGAGCAGTATCCTGCTGCTTATGTCCACCTGAAACGGCGCATCGAGCGCGCTGTCCGCAAGACGTGCCAGACGGAGCGAGAATCCCGAATCGCTGACAGAATAGGTGTAAGTGCCGTTTCCGGAAGTGAGGGTAAGCTCTCCCGAATCAAAGGAACAACTGTCCCACGATCTTCCGAGACAGGGGGTAAAGTCCTCGTCGTAGACCACGCACGAGCCGTCGGATTCCGCCTGCGCAAGGTAAAAGGTGAAGTTTCCTGCGCGGTGACGGCTGATACTCTTGTATATGAGCGGAACAACGATGTTGCCCTCATAGTCTATACAGCCGCTGAGTTTTTTCCCCCGAACGGACTTTGAGGCGGTGCATTTGCCGTTTCCTGTAAATTCAAGCAAGTCCCACTCGTCGGCAACGATAATCCTGCTGCTCTGGTCGATTATCCCGTAAAGGCCCGAATCTCCGCGGAATATCTTGTTGCCGTCAGAGTCCGAGGATATCTCCTGTATCTCGCCGGAGGTCGTCCATGTATCGCTCGTGCTTTGCTTCGGGTCGGAGTAAAAGCGCGTTATGGCGACTGCGAGCAGGATTATAACTATAAACAGAGCGGATATGACGAGTTTCATTTGTTTACTCACAGAGCCCGCACCTCCATGCCGCCGCCAGGAGCGGATCAGTTGCCGTTAGGACGCTCAGGCGACTGGACATTGCTGTTTTCAGCCTTTTTGCTGTGGTAGATCTCCTCAGTTTCCTTTGCTATGTAAATAGGTCTCTTTTTTGTTTCAAGGTAGGTCTTGGCAAGATAGCTGCCGAGGATACCCGTGCAGAACAACTGGAGACCGCTCAGGAGGAAGATAACACAGATGATGGTGGGATAGCCTGCCACGTCCTCGCCGAAGAAGATAGTCTTGATAATGGTAAGTATCATGAGGATAAAGGCAATAACACAGCTTATAACGCCGAGGAGCGAAGAAATGGCGAGCGGAGCTGTCGAGAATGCCATGATCCCCTCAAGCGAGTACTTGAAGAGTCCCCAGAATGACCACGAGGAAGTTCCCGCAGGACGCTCAACGTTCTCGTATTCGATGTAGCGTGTGTTGAAGCCTACCCAACTGAAAATACCCTTTGAAAAGCGGTTGTACTCGGACATATCGAGGATAGCGTCGACCATTTGTCTTGTCATGAAACGGAAATCCTGCGCGCCGTCAACTATTTCGGTCTGAGAGATCTTGTTCATTATCTTGTAGAAAAGTCTTGCAAACCACGAGCGGACTTTGGATTCTCCGTCACGGCTTACGCGGCGTGTGGTTGCGCAGTCATACTCGCCCGTGCGAACATAGCTGTACATCTGCGGCAGAAAAGCAGGCGGATGCTGGAGATCGGCGTCCATAACAACGACGTAATCGCCCTTGGCATTCTTGAGACCGGCGTACATACCCGACTCTTTGCCGAAATTTCTTGAAAATGAGATATATCTTACTCTCTTGTCCCTGTCCGCAAGCGAACGCAGGATGGGGAGAGTGTTATCCTTTGAACCGTCGTTAATAAAGAGATACTCAAAGCTGAGCTCGGGGAAGTCATGGGACATCTGAGCGGTAACTCTTGTTATCTCATCATAGAACATCGGGAGAACCTCCTGTTCATTATAACACGGAACTACAACTGAAACGAGTTTCACAAAAATCCTCCTTTGAAAATTCGGAGAGCCGCAGTTTTGCAGGCGGCAAAACTGGCAAAGATCCGAATTAGTAATACACTATTAATAATACAACAAAATGACGCAGAATGCAAGAGCAAATTGGCAGAAATCTTAAATTTTTATGTCTGCATAAAATAATGCGCTGCGGGAGTGTTCAAACATAAGATATTTACCAAATGCAGGCAGCGGCGGACGGGAATATTCAGGAAAATGTTTTTACATAAAACACGCAGCTTGTACGGGATTTTATGCAAAATACATTCACTTTTGTAGTTTGTTTTTGACAAAAAAGCCGATAACTTTTTGTTGTTTCCGCCAAAAAAATTGAAAAGCGTATAATTTTGAACTCCAAATTTTAAGAAAGTGTTGATTTTTTTGAAAAAGTAATGTATAATATTGTTGTATGATATTTGTGGCGAAGGCTTGTGTACATTTGTACATAATACCGTGCGTCATGCAATGACGATGAATCTTCGCCGGCTGGGAAATCGGCGTCCGCTGCCGTAAAGCGGAGACCGTTGGTGGTTTCTCCCCTTCGGTTTGGAGAAGCGTATGGATATAACTTTGATAACAGCCGTCGGCAGCGACTTAGTTCACGGTACCGAAAATGACAAGAAAACGGGCTGTGGGATCAACCTGCTGAAAGCAGATAATGTTACAAGATACCGCAGAGCAGGCACAATGACGGATCTGAAAGAGATAACCTGCGAAAAGTGTAAGTCGAATCTTGCAAAAAAAATCATAAAAGCCGATAAAAAGGAAATGGCGAGACTGCTCAAGGAGGAAAAGCAGCGTGAAAAAATGGGCGTTGCCGATGAGGGAATAGTTCCTCTCGGAAATACAACGGCAAGGATCACCGGTTCTCAGCCGCCGAAAGCCGAAGAACCTGTGCCCGTTACCGCTCCCGAACCGCAGTTTACTGCGCCTCAGCCTGTGGAAACTACTCCGCAGCCGATAGTTGAGGAGAGCGTTCCCGAGCCGACACCCGTTCCCGTTCCTCAGCCCGAGCCTGAGCCGATACCGGAGCCGGAGCCTGTACAGGAAGCTCCCAAGTTTATTACGGGCACGGGGATCGCAATAGACGGTGACCTTGCCGCATTTGCGATAAATGTACCCAAGGACGAACCCGAGCCTGAGCCGGAACTCCCCGAGGACGATTTTCTTGCTCAGTTCGCTATTCAGAAACCCAAGGACGAACCCGATGAACCGCAGAACAGCGTTTTGCAGGACGATTTTCTCGCCCAGTTTGCAATTCCCGTACCCGGTTCACAGCAGTCAACAGCAGAGGAGAGTGCTCCTGCCGCTGAGGAAGAGCCGGAGGAAATGAACGAGCTTGAGATCCCCGAGGATATCGCTCAGACACCCATCCCGTCGGCAAATGAACCCGAGATACAGATAAATGACGAGGACGATATCATGAAGATGTTCTCGGTCGAAGCTGCTCCCGTTCAGACTCCGACAGCGTCGATTTATGATAATGATTCGTCGGTAATAGACATCGAGGAGCACGAGATGTCGGCTTACGAGCCGCCGACCGAGGAGGAAGTATCCGCTCCTGCTGAGGAAATTGCTCCCGAGGAAGAAGATATCGAGGCAGACCTCACCGAGAATTCCGACTGGAACTATGTTGCGAATCAGATATTCGGATTTGAGGGCGTAGAGCAGCCTGCTGAGCCGACTGAGGTCCAGCCTGTGAACGCATATCCTGTTCAGGAGGGCCCTGCCGAAATGGAGGAACTTCCGCTGCCTCCTGTTATTGAGGATATTGCTCCCGTGGAAGAACCGCCTGCTCCCGAGCTTGAGGACATAGCGTTCCCCACAGAGGAGATCGTTGCTCCCGAGCCGTCCACGGCTGAGGAGTACGGCATTCCCGAGACAGAAAAGATCCCCACATTTGAGGAGTATATTGCACCCGAGACAGAGGAGATCCCCGCAGTTGAGGAGTATGTTGCACCCGAGACAGAGGAGATTCCCGCAGTTGAGGAGTATACTGCTCCCGAAACAGAGGAGACCCCCACAGTTGAGGAGTATGTTGCTCCCGAAACAGAGGAGACACTCACAGTTGAGGAGTATACTGCTCCCGAGGCAGATCAGACACCCACATTTGAGGAATATACTGCACCCGAAACAGAGGAGACTCCCACATTTGAGGAGTATGTTGCTCCCGAAACAGAGCAGACCTCCACATTTGAGGAGTATGTTGCTCCCGAGACAGAGGAGACACCCACAGTTGAGGAGTATACTGCTCCCGAGACAGAGGAGCCCCCAACATTTGAGGAGTATGTTGCTCCCGAAACAGAGGAGACTCCCGCACCCGAAGAAAATATTACAGAGATAGAAAATATATCAGCTCCTGTTCAAGAAGAGACACCTGTTGCCGAAGCTCCTGCCGAGGCGGCTGAGACGGAATTTAGTGGAGATGAAGATGATATGAATAAATATAGATACAGCACACCTATTTTTGCAGACGAGATCAGGCAGAAGCCTGCTGTACCGACTGCTCCTGTACCCCCTGTTGCTCCTGCCGCACCTGTGATCCCACAGATGGCACAGCCACAGATAATCAACGTTCCGCAGTTTGCAGGCTACGATCAGAACGGTCAGCCTATTTATTCTTATGTTCAGATGCAGCTTACAGGCTATGACCAGAACGGTCAGCCAATGTTCGCGCCGATCCAGGGTCAGAACGGTATTCCTGCAATACCTCCGATACAGCCTCAGGCAGCTCCCATTCCGCCTGTACAGCCTGCCGCTCCGGTACAGCCGACAGCACCCGTACAGCCAACTGCTCCGGTACAGCCGACAGCACCTGTACAGTCAACTGCTCCTGTTCAGCAGACAACACCTGTACAGCCTGCTACGACTCCGTCTCAGCAGGAACAGCCACAGCACGTTTCGGCAGCAGTAGCCGCTGCAATGGCTGCAGAAAGAGCCGCTCAGGCAAACGGCCCTACAGCGAATATCTCAAAGATAGCTGTAAATCCGCACAGCCGTTCGACATCGCAGGCGTTTATCAACGCTATTGCAAGCTCTAAGAATTACGCTGACAAGAATCTTATCGAGACTCAGGGTCTCAGAGCGAATACCCCTGTACTTACATCTGTCGAGGACGTTCTCTCGACAATGGGCGATGATGCGCTCAAGAGAAAGCAGATGGCTGCTCAGAAACAGTCTGTTCCGCAGTTTGAGGAGTATAAGTCGCCGTCAAGAACAACATCATCAGCCCCCACAGCTCAGTCCGCACAGAGCGCTGCACCTGCACCGCAGGAAAAGGACGTGCGCCAGATGACAAAGGCAGAGCTGAAAGCTAAGAAGAAACAGGATAAGATCGACGCCAAATTCAGAAAGGAAATGGCTAAGAGAGGTCTGTAATTCAATAAAATAACGTTAATTTGTATTTCCCTTGCTGCGAGGTGAGGGAAATACACTTTTATAAAGGCAGATTATTTTTCGGTGCGCAGTTCGGCTGATAGTCGGGTCATGCACCGCAACTACCCCAAAGGAGAACCACTATGGCAGTAAAAGATATCATTGAAGAGCTCAGGGCAAAGCTTGGCGATTCGCCCGAAGAAAACGAAAAAATTCTCAGAGAAGAGGGCAAACGCTATGCTTCCGAGGGCAACGCTGACGGAGTTTCCGCGGCTGAAAAGCTTATGATCGAGAATATGTCCGATGAACAGCGCGACGAGATATACCGTATAACTCACGTTGACGGCGTAAGTCTCGACAAGATGTTCGATAACATAAACAAGCTGATAAACGAAAAGAAGATAGTTGAGGCAAAGCCTATTGCAGAGAGACTTTACAAGAAAATAATCGTTGAATTCAAGGAGGGCGAAAAGGCTAAGTTCGTTTCTTTCCGCAATCCCTTTGAGGACAACCTTTACCAGTATATGTACAAGTCGGAGACAAAGACGCTCAACCGTACTCCGTTCGATTTTTCGGCTTATATCACTACATACGCTTATATCCTCGTTGAGACCGGTTCGCCGCTCGATGCTATTCCCGTGCTGGAAAAGGCGATAGAGTACAATCCTGTTGACTGCGGCCCGAGATTTGAGCTTGCAGAGGTGTTCAAGCTCCTCAAAAACAAAAAGAGAATGCTTGAAGTTACGCGCGACACTCTGAAAATTGCCTCGTCCCCCGTTGCAATTGCAAGATGTTATGCAAATATCGGCTATATTCTCGTTGATATGGGCGAATTTGACGACGCAGTCGCATTCTACACAGCGAGCGTTATGTTTGCTCCTCATCCGCAGATACCCTACGAACTGCGCGACATCGCACAGAGAAAGGGAACTCCCGTTATTCAGCCTACGCGCGAGCAGATAGACAAGGCTATGGAGAAGTACGACATCAAGTTCGGTCCGAATCCCGATGTAATTACCGTAGCGGCTCAGCTTTCAATGCACTATCTTCAGCAGCAGAACCTTCCCCTTGCGCTTAATTCGCTCAAACTCACATACAATCTCACAAGAGATGAGAAAATAAAGCAGTTAATACTCAAGTACGAACCTGCCGCACAGAGACTTGTACCGAACCAGTCATCTGAGGCAGTTGACGCTGTAAAGCCGAATATCACCCGTACTGTTAACGAAGATCCCGAAAGTTAAGGCGGTTTACGGGACTTTCACCACACTATATCATTAGGTCGTGTTGACACTAAGCCTAACAACGCATCTTTTCGGCAAAATTTCACG
>UQEM01000041.1 GCA_900540005.1 uncultured Ruminococcus sp. | reverse complement strand
GTCGGCAGCGTCAGATGTGTATAAGAGACAGCCATAAGAGTATCTCCGCCGAAAGCTTCAGTTGAAAGATTTGCAAGAGGAAGCTTTCCAAGGATATCCTTAGTTTTAGCATTAAGCTCTTCGATGCCGTCGGGTTCTGCGTCTTCGAGAATATCCGAAACAGAATTGAGGAATGCCTCGCCCTTTTCGTTTCTGGTTGCAAAATATATGTACTTTCCGTCATTCCAACAAGCCACATCTCCCTCAGGAGCTGTAGGATCAATGTCGAAAGTCTGGCAGAAACAAGTTTCAGCAGGATGTGTACAAGCCATAGTAACAATGGTTCCATGATCGCGGCGGTTCTTGTAATAGCTGTCCACCGGGTCAACAAGGAATACCTTGTCAAGAATCGTGAAGCTTCTTGCATCACAGGCACGAACGCCGAAAACTACGAAATCTTCTGATTCCTTACGGTTATCTATAACCTCGATCTTCTTGCCTTCCATTTTGAAGTCAACAAGATTCTCAGTCTGCGGGAAGAAGAAGTCCTTAGCGCTACGGAGTGTGTTGAGCTTTTCACTCATCTTCATACCGCTCTTGAATTTCTTATATTCAGCCGCGCCGTCATTTCTGTCAGCAGGAATGTAAAGTGTCTGCTTGCCTGAAATAGCTTCAAAAAGCTTATCCAGATTATCAACTGAAATTCTAAGCATTACTCAACACCTCTTTCATGAACGATACTTGCTTCGCAGTCATCCTGAGTATAATTTGTAAGAGGAGCGCGTGAAGTTGTATCCTCTCCAGCTTGATACTCACCGTAAAGTGAATTTATATCCTTAATGAACTTTCTGTTGAGAAGGTGAAGCGGAATGTTCTGAGGACATACTCTTGAGCATTCACCACAGTCAGTACATCTACCTGCAACGTGGAACGCACGGATTATATGAAACATATTCTCTTCAAAGCTGTCTGAGATAGCCTTATTTTCAACTCCGGAAGCAGGGTTGTCGAATACGCACTTTTCACAAGTGCAAGCAGGACAGACATTTCTGCACGCATTGCAGCGAATGCACTTTGAAAGCTGTTCTCTCCAGAACTCATATCTTTCCTGAGCTGTCATGTTCTCAAGCTTCTCTACCATATCGAAACGAGCTGACTCTATAACGTCGCCGTCCTCGCCGATGAGTTCATCGAAAATTACATGCTTCTTGCTCTTGCAGGTCTTGCACTTTTCGAGAACAACGTCTGCGAAAGCTACCTTTTCATCACCATAGAGTGTGCTTACGACAACATCATTGCCGTCTCTCTTAGCGCCGGTAATACCTGTTATTCCAAGAGACTTTATCTTTTCAGCGTCAACCTTGCCCCAACTCGGAATACCGATTATGTAGACATTCTCGCGTACAACTCGATGCTCCTTGATAAGCTGATTGAAGCTGTATGTGTCACAGGGCTTCATGAAAGCAAGAATCTTGCCTTCCTTGCGGCTTTCCTTAACAAGATACTTCGATACGTTTGCAGCAGCAAAGTCGTCATAAACGAAGTCCTTGTCAATTTCCTCCGGAGTTTCAAAAATCGCCGGAGTAACATCATACGCAAATTCGCCCTTTTTCCAGCCGATAACACGGTTAACGGTACCGTCTGCGAGGAGCTCCTTTGCTCTTTTAATCATTACTTCCTGCATCTGAGATCCTCCAATCTGCGGTTAGGTCCGAGCTTTCTTACAGCTTCGGTAAATTCATTCATTGTTGCCGCAAACTTTGCGCCTTCGGCAGCAGAAACCCACTCTACTCTTGTTCTGTCACGCTCAATTCCGAGGAAGTCGAGCATACTGAAAAGAAGTGTCATTCTTCTCCTTGTAAAGTAGTTGCCTGATGTGTAGTGGCAGTCACCGGGGTGGCAGCCGCAGAGTATAACGCCGTCAGCTCCCCTCTGGAATGCTCTGAGAATGAACATCGGGTTTACACGGCATGAGCATGGAACTCTGATGATCTTTACATTTGTCGGGTAATCGAGTCTGTTTGTGCCGGAAAGATCTGCGCCTGCGTATGAACACCAGTTGCAGCAGAACGCAACTATCAGCGGCTGAAATTCTTTATTTTCATTTATCGGCATATTGCGTCTACCTCCGCCATAATTTGACTGTTAGAGAAGCCCTTGAGATCCATAGCACCTGAAGGACAAGCAACTGTACAAGCTCCGCAGCCCTGGCAAACAGCAGGATTGACATAAGCAACTCTGCGGATCGCAGTAGTACGGTTGGGCATTCTGAATTCCTTGTCGATGTACGAAATAGCACCGTAGGGGCAAACCTTTTCACATGATGAGCAACCGTTACACATAAGCTCGTTGGAATTAGCAACACACGGATTGCAGGTGATGCTGTCCTTGCAAAGAAGTCCGATAGCCTTAGCTGCTGCGGCACTTGCCTGAGCAACGGTTTCCGGAATATCCTTCGGACCCTGACAAGCACCTGACAGGAATATACCTGCTGTAGCACTCTCTACAGGACGAAGCTTGGGATGAGCCTCAGTGAAGAAGTCGTTTGTATCCATCTGGGTTGTAAGCATTGTAGCAAGCGGACGTGCTGTCTTGTCCGGTTCAATAGCTGCTGCAAGAACAACCAGATCTGCATCGATATGGAGCTGTTCACCTGCAAGGAGATCTGAAGCCTGAACGTCGATCTTTCCGTTTGCCTGAGGTGTGACCTTGCCGACCATACCCTTTATGTAATGAACATTGTACTGTTCAACTGCACGACGATAGAATTCGTCAAAGTTCTTTCCGGGTGTACGAACATCTATATAGAACACATAAACTTCTGTATCAGGGTACTTTTCACGAATAAGCATTGCGTGCTTTGCAGTATACATACAGCAAATCTTTGAACAATAAGGCTTACCCTTGCTGTCATCACAACGTGAACCAACGCACTGAACAAATACGATCTTGTGCGGATGTGTCTTGTCGGAAGGACGAAGAAGTGTACCGCCGTTAGGGCCGGCTGCGTTCATAAGTCTTTCAAGTTCGAGTGATGTAACAACATCGGGACACTGATTGTACGCAAATTCATCGTACTTATCAAGCTTTATCGGGTTGAAACCTGTTGCAACTACGATAGCACCATACTGCTGCTCAATATACTTATCTTCCTGCTTATAGTCGATGGCACCAACTGTGCAGACCTTTGAGCAGACACCGCATTTACCGTTCTTGAGCATCATGCAGTAGTTCGGGTCAATTGTAGCAACCTTCGGAACAGCCTGTGCGAAAGGAATGTAAACTGCGCTTCTGTTATTGAGTCCGAGGTTGAATTCGTTAGGAACTTTCTTCATTGGGCACTTTTCTGTACAAAGTCCACAACCTGTACACTTTGTCTCGTCAACAAAGCGAGCCTTCTTCTTGATCGTAGCTGTGAAGTTACCGATAAATCCCTTAACAGCAGTTACTTCGCTGAATGAGTGGATAGTGATGTGCTCATTCTGTGAAGCCTCAACCATTTTAGGAGTGAGGATACAAGCTGCACAGTCAAGTGTCGGGAAAGTCTTATCGATCTGAGCCATTTTACCGCCGATCGTAGGCTGCTTCTCAACGATATCTACGTCAAAGCCTGCTTCTGCAATATCAAGTGCAGACTGGATGCCTGCAATACCGCCGCCTATTACGAGGGCACGCTTTGCAACAGGGCTCTCGCCTGCTGTAAGAGGCGCATTAAGGTGAACCTTGGCAATAGCAGTTCTGCCGAGGATAATAGCCTTTTCCGTAGCAGTAGCAATATCCTTGTGGATCCATGAGCACTGCTCACGAATGTTTGCAATTTCAACGAGATACGGGTTCAGTCCGGCAGCAGCTGCAGCCTTTCTGAATGTATTCTCGTGCATTCTCGGAGAGCATGAACAAATAACAACTCCGGAGAGATTATGCTCCTTGATAGCGTTCTTTACGAGATTCTGTCCGGATTCAGAACACATATACTGATAGTCCTGAGAGATAACAACTCCGGACTCATGGCTGAGTGCCTCCGCAACAGTCTTTACGTCTACTGTGGCTGCGATATTTGTACCGCAGTGACAGACAAATACTCCTATTCTCTGCATATTCTCCCCTCCTTACTTAGCATATTTTCTAAATGCTGTAACGATAGCCTGCTGAGGCAGATCTTCGTCGAGCATTTCCGGGATCTGTGTGGGCAGAAGATGATTATTACCCTGCTGTCTTATAGCTGCAAGTCTTACAGCCTCCACGACCTTTGCCGGTTCAACGTTTCTGGGACACCTGTCAACGCAGGCAAAGCAGGTAAGACATTTGTAAATCGACTTGGAATTCATCAGGGTCTCTATATCACCTCTCTCGACCATGTATACGAACTGGTGAGGATGATATTCCATTTCATCGTAGGAGGGACAAGTGCCTGAGCATTTACCGCAGCGCATACACTTTAGAACATTTACTCCGCTTGAACGAAGAACTTGCTCCTTCAGATTATTATTCATTATTTGCCTCCTTTACGCCGAGAGCCTCTGCAAGAAGCTCCGTAAAGTAATACACGGGGAGATCAGAACCTGAGTTTTTCTTGAGGTTGTAAAGGCACAGAGGGCAGGCGGTGATAACCATGTCAGCACCCTGATCCTTAGCGGAATCCATAATCTTTACGCTTCTCTTTGCTGCCTGAGCCTTATCTTCAAGAGTAATGTATCCGCCGCAGCATTCGTTTCTCTGAGCGTAAACAACAGGTGTGCCGCCGATAGCTCTGATAAAGTCCTCAATGATTGTAGGATTCTCAGGGTCGTCCATAGCAAGTGCCTTGGAAGGACGAAGAAGCAGACATCCGTAATAAGCAGCAATTTTCTTGCCCTTGAGCGGATTAACGACCTTCTTCTTGAGCTCATCAAATCCGACAACATCACGAAGCATTTCAAGATAATGGTAAACGGTTGTCTCACCATTGTAAGGCTCGTCAAGCTTCATATAGTTGTTAACCTTAGCAGCCATTTCCTCATCGTGGGAAATATCGTAATTTGTCTGCTTGATTACATTGTGGCAAGCCGAACAGACTGTGATAAGTGGTCTGTCAGCTTCCTTTGCGGAATTGAGTACTCTTACCGCAGAAAGCTTTGTAGCGATCTCGTCTTTGGCTGTAGTGTATGCTCCTCCACAGCACTGCCAATCAGCAGGCTCTTCCAGAGTAATACCGAGGGCCTCGGCTGACGCTCTTGCATAAGCGTCAAGATCCTTAGCCTTCGTTCTGAGCGTACAGCCGGGATAGTATGTAAACGTATTCATTGTACGCTTCCTTTCCTTAATTAATCAAACCATTTCCTCGGGATGGAAAACCTCGTCAAAGCGTTCTTCTGTAAGGAATCCAAGCTGTACGCAAGCTTCCTTGAGAGTGATATTGTCCTTGAACGCTTTCTTGGCAGTTTTAGCAGCATTCTCATATCCGATATATGGATTAAGAGCTGTAACAAGCATGAGAGAGTTATGGAGATTGAAGTGCATCTTTTCCTTGTTTGCTCTAATGCCGACTGCGCAGTTGTTGTTGAACGAAATTATCGATTCAGCCAGAAGTCTTGCTGACTGGAGGAAATTATAAGCACATACGGGCATGAAAACATTGAGTTCAAAGTTACCCTGTGAAGCAGCCATGCCTACAGCTACATCATTACCGATTACCTGAACTGCAACCATTGTTACCTGTTCGCACTGAGTCGGATTTACCTTACCGGGCATGATCGAAGAACCGGGTTCGTTTTCGGGAATAAATATTTCGCCGAGTCCGTCACGCGGGCCGGAAGCAAGCCATCTTACATCGTTTGCAATCTTCATCATGTCAGCAGCGAGAGCCTTGAGTGCTCCGTGAGCAAATACGATTTCATCCTTGGAAGTGAGCGAGTGGAACTTGTTAGGAGCTGTAATAAAGCTCTTGCCTGTAAGCTCGCTGACAGCTTCAGCAGCCTTTTCAGCAAATCCTGCCGGAGCGTTAAGACCTGTACCAACAGCAGTTCCGCCGAGTGCAAGCTCCTTTAACTCCTTGACAGCAGTGAGGAGCATCTTCTTATCCTTTTCAAGAGAGGATCTCCAGCCGCTAATCTCCTGCGTAAACTTAATAGGTGTAGCGTCCTGAAGATGTGTACGGCCGCTCTTTACGATGCCTTCATTCTCAGCTTCAAGTCTCTTGAAAGTCTCAACAAGAACGTCAATTGCGGGAACTACCTTATCCTCGATCGCAATAACAGCAGCGATGTGCATTGCTGTCGGGAAAGTGTCGTTTGAAGACTGACTCATGTTGATATCATCATTCGGGTGGAGAAGCTTTGAACCTGCTATTTCATTAGCTCTGTTTGCAATTACCTCGTTTGCGTTCATGTTTGACTGAGTACCGCTTCCGGTCTGCCAAACTACAAGAGGAAAATGCTCATTGAGCGCTCCGCTGATAACCTCGTCACAAGCCTGTGAAATAGCAGCAAGTTTCTCGTCTGTCATTCTCTCGGGCTTTACGGCATGGTTAGCCATAGCAGCAGCTTTCTTGAGGATACCGAAGGCATGAGTTATTTCACGCGGCATAGTCTCGATGCCGACACCTATTGGGAAATTCTCATGGCTTCTTTCGGTCTGTGCTGCCCAATATTTGTCAGCAGGCACTTTTACCTCGCCCATTGAATCATGTTCGATACGGTATTCCATTGAAATTCACTCCCAGAATTATTTTTTCAAAAGCCGAAAGGCTTCTGTTTCTAAGCGTATGTACTTTTATACACTTAATAGTATACCAGTAACCCGAAATAATTTCAAATGTGATTTAAGAATATCGGTATTCGGATATTGATATAATATTAACAATAATGCGATAATGCGAAATAAATATGACAACTTTATTATTATATCTGACTGAATAGTTTCAATGCTGATTTTCTCTGCGCCTCATCAAATTTGAGCGATTTCTCGTGATTTTCCAAAAATAACCAAGCTAAACAAACGTCAATTCCTGCAAATCAAAGTGGAAATAACTTACATTTATCTAAAGCTCAGACAATGCATCGGTATATATTTGAGAAAAATCCACAAACTGTAAAAAGTTACCCAACTGAAACCTCATATATAAGAAAGCATATAATTATGCTTATAGTTATATAAAGATAGATATCATTGACAATTTTTTCACATTCTTTTTTCGGTAATTATCGCTGCAAAACAGCCGTTGATTTGCCGTTTTGCAGTGAGTATTTTTAATTCAGAAGCTTATATGTCCTCATTATTCTCAATACTGTTTATCCCATAGGAAAGCGTGGTAAGGCTGTCACCTAGATGCACATTTTCTACAGTCACATTTTCGTGATTAATTTTTATGTCGTAATGTGTAAAGTTCCAAAATGCCTTTATCCCGTAATCTATGAGAACTTCAGTCATTTTTGCAGCCGCAGCCGTAGGAACGCAAAGGATAGCAGCAACAGGAGAATTCTCCTTACAAAATTGCTCAAGCTCGGACAGATTTTTTACCGTCACCTTACCGATTTTCTTGCCAATAAGCTGCGGATTCACATCAAACGCTCCTATCAGCAAAAAACCTTTGCTTTGGAAATCAAGATGTGAAGCTATTGCCGTACCAAGATTTCCGGCGCCAAGCAGTATCATCGGTGTCTGCTTGTCAAGCCCGAGTATTTTCCCGATCTCTTTCCTTAGATCGCTCACATTATAGCCGTACCCTTGCTGTCCGAACTCTCCGAAACAATTGAAATCCTGCCTTATCTGTGAAGCGGTAAGTCCCATTTTCTCAGAAAGTTCTCTTGAAGAAATGCGAACATAGCCATTTTTTTCGAGATCGCCCAAAAAGCGGTGATATCTTGGCAGTCTCCTGATTACAGAATTTGAAATTGAGTTCTTTGACATATATGTCTTCTCCTTGTAAATTACATTAATTTATCAAGTCTGTTTCTGATCTCATCAAGGAATGTCTTTGAATCAACCTTTCTCTTATTCTCAAGCTTTGAGATGAGATAGAGGTCACCTGTCATTACACCGTCCTCAATGGTCTGAATAGTCGCCTTTTCAAGCTTATCAGCAAAGTCGCAAAGCTCAGGAGTTCCGTCAAGTTCTCCTCTCTTTCTGAGTGCTCCGCTCCAAGCAAAAATCGTTGCAACAGAGTTTGTTGATGTTTCTTCGCCCTTGAGGTATTTGTAATAGTGACGCTGAACAGTTCCATGTGCAGCTTCATACTCATAAAGACCGTCGGGAGAAACAAGAACAGAGGTCATCATTGCGAGGCTTCCGTAAGCTGTAGACACCATATCGGACATAACGTCACCATCATAGTTCTTGCAAGCCCAGATGTAGCCGCCGTTTGAACGGATAACTCTTGCTACTGCATCATCGATAAGGGTGTAGAAATACTCGATTCCGAGTGCTTCGTATTTCTCCTTGTACTCGTTTTCATAAATTTCTGCAAAAATATCCTTGAATCTGTGGTCGTACTTCTTGGAAATAGTATCCTTTGTTGCAAACCAAACGTCCTGCTTTAAGTCAAGACCGTAATTAAGACAAGCTCTTGCGAATCCTGAAATTGAATCATCGAGGTTGTGGAGTCCCTGAATGATACCGTCACACTTCTGGAAATCATGGATAAGTTCTCTTGTTTCGTTGCCATTCTCATCTGTTACGACCAGTTCAGCCTTGCTGCCCTTGTTCACGCGCATTTCTGTGTTCTTGTAAACATCTCCGTAAGCATGACGAGCAATTGTAATCGGCTTTGTCCATGTAGGGATATAAGGCTCGATTCCCTTAACGATAATCGGCGTTCTGAATACAGTTCCGTCGAGTGCGGCACGAATTGTTCCGTTAGGAGACTTCCACATTTGTGACAGATTATACTCAGGCATTCTTGCTGCGTTAGGAGTAATAGTTGCGCACTTTACAGCAACTCCGTACTTCTTTGTAGCCTCAGCCGAGTCAATAGTAACCTGATCTTTGGTAGCGTCTCTGTGTTCGAGTCCAAGATCGTAGTATTCTGTGTTGAGTTCAACATAGGGTTCAAGGAGAGTTTCCTTGATCCATTTCCACAGAACTCGGGTCATCTCGTCGCCGTCCATTTCAACGAGCGGCGTTTTCATTGTAATCTTTGCCATTGGCATTTACCTCCTGTGTTATTTTCCTATACCTGCAAGCCAAAGCATTGCGCAGAATATAGGCATAAGTATGATGTTTCTGACAATTGCAGGTACAAGTGAAATTTATCATATGATACACTCTTATATGTACCGATTATCAAAGCAAATATTGCTCCAATCGGTATATATGCCGAGCCATCAAGGTGAAAAAATCTTGCAAAAGCAAGTCCGCATACAAATCCGATAATCTGAGGCAGCAGCATAATCCAGAAACTTGCTCCTCTTCGACTTCTGTACCCGTAATCATTGCCTCCATACGCTGTTCACTGATACTGTAATCATCAACAATATCTTTGAAAATGTCCCCTATCTTCCACATATTCATCTACCAAAAAAGAGCAGAAAGAACAACAGCAGTATTATCCCCCTTCTGTCAAATTCCAATCTGCCCCCTTCGTTATTAATAGTTATAAACTCTGAAGAATCACTTCATGTTCTCTCTTGTGAAATCAAGAAGTCCGCCTGCAAGCATGATGTCCTTCATACGACCTGAAAGCTCGCAAAGTACAGGAATTTCTGCACCGTTGGTTTTATCGAGAACCGTAAGTTCTGCCTTGCCTTCTGAAACAGACTTTCTGACATCAGCAATTACAAGCTCGTCTCCCTGATTTATCTTATCGTAATCTGACTCGTTTACAAATGTAAGCGGAAGAATACCTGCATTTACAAGGTTTGCCCTGTGAATACGAGCAAAAGACTTAACAAGAACAGCCTTTACTCCAAGATAAAGCGGTGCAAGTGCAGCGTGTTCACGAGACGAACCCTGTCCGTAATTTGAACCGCCAACAATAATGCTCTTTCCAAGTTCCTTAGCTCTTGTCGGGAAACTCTCGTCACAAACGCTAAAGCAGAACTGCGAGATTTTCGGAATATTTGAACGAAGAGGAAGGATCTTCGCACCTGCCGGCATAATGTGGTCTGTTGTGATGTTGTCACCAACCTTGAGGGAAACAGGAGCATCTATTGTCTCAAGAAGCGGCGCTGTCTCAGGATATGGCTTTATGTTGGGACCGCGAAGAATTTCTACGCTGTCCATTTCCTCTTCTGATGCAGGAGGAACGATCATATTGTCATTGACTGTGAAGATCTCAGGAAGCTTAAACTCCGGCATATCGCCAAGCTCTCTCGGATCAGTAAGATATCCCGTAAGCGCAGAAGCTGCTGCCATTTCAGGCGATACAAGGTAGATCTGTCCGTCCTTTGTTCCCGAACGGCCCTCGAAGTTTCTGTTGAATGTACGGAGTGAAATACCCTTTGAGTTAGGTGACTGACCCATACCGATACACGGACCGCAGGCACTTTCAAGGATTCTTGCTCCTGCCTCGATAAGATCGGAAAGCGCCCCGTTCTGCGCAAGCATATTGAGAACCTGCTTTGAACCGGGAGCAATTGCAAGTGAAACGCTCGGGTCAACAGTCTTGCCTTTTAATATGTATGCTACTTTGAGCATATCAAGGAGCGATGAATTTGTACATGAACCGATACAAACCTGATCTACTTTGAGCTTACCAATCTCCGCAACACTTTTTACGTTATCGGGTGAATGAGGACAAGCTGCAAGAGGAACGAGCTCGCTGAGGTTTATTTTAAGCTCCTCATCGTAAACTGCATCTTCATCAGCAGAAAGAGGAGTCCACACTTCTTCACGTTGCTGAGCCTTGAGGAACTGTCTTGTGATTTCATCTGACGGGAAGATAGATGTAGTAGCACCAAGCTCTGCTCCCATATTTGTAATAGTAGCTCTTTCGGGAACTGAAAGTGTCTTGACACCTTCGCCGCAGTACTCAATAACCTTTCCTACGCCGCCCTTAACAGACATTCTCTTGAGAACTTCAAGGATAACATCTTTTGCAGCTACCCACGGCTGAAGCTTGCCGGTAAGCTCTACCTTAACAACCTTCGGGCAGGTGATGTAGTATGCGCCGCCGCCCATTGCAACAGCTACGTCAAGTCCGCCTGCTCCGATCGCGATCATACCAATACCGCCGCCTGTGGGGGTATGGCTGTCAGAACCGATAAGAGTCTTTCCGGGAATACCGAAACGCTCCAGATGAACCTGATGACAGATTCCGTTGCCGGGACGTGAGAAGTATATACCATGCTTTTTGGCAACACTGCCTATAAAGCGGTGGTCGTCGGCATTTTCAAAGCCGTTCTGGAGAGTATTGTGATCTATGTAAGCGACAGAGCGCTCTGTCTTTACACGCGGAACACCGATAGCCTCGAATTCCAGATAAGCCATTGTACCTGTTGCGTCCTGAGTAAGAGTCTGGTCGATACGGATACCGATTTCCTGACCCTTGACATATTCACCGTCAACAAGGTGTGCCTTGAGAATTTTTTCAGTCAAAGTTAAACCCATTGAGATCATTCCTTTCGTTACATATATATACATTTTACTACATAATGTGAAGTTTGTCAAGAATTAAACAAACTAAGCGCTTAAATTATATAATTTTTTGCGTTAGTAAATGCAAACAAGAAAGCTTCCACACAAATCGCGGAAGCTTTCGTTTATCAAATGTTTATATATCGTTTCTGATGATGTCATCAAGAGTCTCGCGCTTTACAGCGATTCTTGATTCGCCGTTATTGACGAATACTACAGCCGGCTTTTGGAGTCTGTTGTAGTTTGATGACATTGAGTAGTTATATGCTCCTGTTGCACAAACTGCTACAATATCACCGCTCTCTGCGTGCTGAAGCGGCATATTTTCACCGATGAGATCTCCGCTCTCGCAGCATTTTCCTGCAAGAGTAACCCTCTCGCTGCGTTCTTCGTTTGCCTTATTGGCAACAATAGCCTCATACTCTGACTTATAAAGAATATATCTCGGGCTGTCAGCCATGCCGCCGTCTACAGAAATATACGTCCTGATATTTGGGATCTCCTTGCGTGCGCCTACTGTGTAAAGAGTGATTCCGGCAGGAGCTGCAATCGAACGTCCGGGCTCGATGTAAATAACAGGCTGATTTACGTTAAGTCTCTCGCACTCGCTCTTTACCACAGCCGAAACCTTTTCAAGATATGCCTCAAACGGCACAGGATCATGCTCGTTAAGGTACTTTATGCCGAAACCTCCGCCAAGATTGAGTCCTTTGATCTCATAGCCAAGCTCGTTCTTGATTTTAGCAATAAGTCCAAGCATTACCTTTGCAGCTTCAACAAACGGGTCTATATCAAAAATCTGTGAACCAATATGGCAGTGAAGTCCCTCAAGGCTTACGTTTTCGCAGGCAATAGCCTCCTTTACAGCCTCAAAAGCCTCGCCTGTCTCAAGTGCAAAGCCAAATTTGCTGTCGATCTGTCCGGTCTTTACAAAATCATGAGTGTGTGCATCTATTCCGGGCTTTATGCGGAACATGATATTTGCCTTTACGCCTTTTTCAGCAGCAATTTTCTCAAGCCTGTGGAGTTCGCTGATGTTATCGACGATTATGTGTCCTACTCCGCAGTCAAGCGCATATTCGAGTTCATCATTTGTCTTGTTATTACCATGAAAGCCGACTTTATCCATCGGGAATCCTGCCTTGACTGCTGTATACAATTCGCCAATTGATACAGCGTCAAGTCCGTCTCCCTCACTTGCAACGATACGGCACATTTCAAGGCAAGAAAACGCTTTGCTTGCGTAGTGAACTTGTCCCCTGCCGCCGTAATACTTCTGCATACTCTCATGGAAACGTCTGAGGTTTTTTCTTACAACCTGCTCGTCCATTACATAGAGCGGCGTGCCATATTCCTTTGCAAGGTCAACGGTATCTATTCCGCCAATGGTGAGGTGTCCTTTTTCGTTTACATTCAGATTATCTGATACAAACATTTTTATCAGTCCTTTCGGAATTTATAATTTATTCGTCGGAGACATCATTGTCGTCCGCGATTTCCTCGATTATGCTGCGAAGTTCTTCCACGCCCTCGTAAGTCTGTGACGAAAACGGTATTGAATGCATTTCGTCAAAATAAGGTATCTCATGCTTAAAAGCTTCCATACGCTTTTCACGTTCAGTCTTTTTGAGCTTGTCAACTTTTGTAAGAACAAGCACAAACGGCATTTCCTGATCTATGAGATAGTTTATCATATGAATGTCATCCTTAGTCGGAGCGTGACGGCTGTCCACCAGCATGAAAACAAGCCGTATGTCCCTGTCGGAAGCAAGATAACCTTCAATAAGTTCCGCCCAGCGTTCCTTTTCGGACTTCGCCACCTTCGCATATCCGTAGCCGGGAAGATCCACAAAATAAATGTTCTCCAAACCGTAGAAATTGATAGTTGCTGTCTTTCCCGGAACAGAACTTACTCTCGCAAGATTCTTACGGTTAAAGAGCTTATTTATGAGCGTGGATTTGCCTACATTGGAATGTCCTGCAAAGGCTATCTCTATCCTTTCGGGAGGCGGTATCTGCGAGAATTTACCATATGACGAGGCAAATTCCGCTTTGTTGTAATTAAGCTTCAATGGAGTTCCTCCTTTTGCTTATGTTATTTCTTTACGAGCGCGGTATCAAGCACGTCTGTCAGAGTTTCGGCATAGACGAACTCAATTGCTTCCTTTACCACGCCATCGACCTCTTCAAGGTCAGGTTTATTAGCAATAGGAATTATTACAGTCTTGATCCCTGCTTTATATGCAGCCATGGTCTTTTCACGGAGTCCGCCAATCGGGAGAACTTTTCCGTGGAGAGTTATCTCACCTGTCATTGCAACATCAGCACGAACAGGTATTCCTGAAAGTGCAGACACAAGGGCTGTTGTCATTGTAACGCCTGCCGAAGGGCCGTCTTTCGGAACTGCCCCCTCGGGAGCATGGATATGAAGATCGTTTTCCTTGTAAAATTCAGGGTTTATGCCGTACTTCTCCGCAATGCTGCGAACATAGCTCACTGCAATCTTAGAGCTTTCTTTCATCACGTCGCCAAGCGAACCCGTGACTTCGATCTTGCCGGCACCCTTTAGCACAAGCACTTCAAGCGGCATTAAAACTCCGCCTACGGAAGTCCAGGCAAGGCCGTTTACTACACCTACCTGATCCTTCTGAGAAGAAAGATCGGGCAGATACTTGTAAATACCGAGCATTTCCTTGACGTCGTCAGGTTTTACGGTTATACGCTTCGCCTCGCCTGATGCGATCTTCTTTGCAGATTTGCGGCAAATTGATGCGATCGTTCTTTCGAGGGTACGAACACCTGCTTCCTTTGTATAATACTGAATGATATCATTTATTGCCTTATCGTCAATTTTTAATTGTGAAGCTTTGAGTCCGTGTTCCTTGATCTGCTTCGGAATAAGGTGCTCCTTTGCAATGTGGAACTTCTCCTCCGCTGTGTAGCTTGGAAGCTCAATTACTTCCATACGGTCTAAGAGCGGTGCAGGGATCGCCGAAACATTGTTTGCCGTTGTAATGAACACAGCCTTGCTGAGGTCAAATGGTATTTCAATGAAATGATCTCTAAACGCATTATTCTGCTCGCTGTCGAGAACTTCAAGCATTGCTGATGAAGGATCACCCTTGATATCACTGCAAAGCTTGTCTATCTCGTCAAACAGTATAAGGGGATTCGCAGAACCCGCCTGCTGAAGCGCTGTAATAATTCGTCCGGGCATAGCTCCGACATATGTTTTTCTGTGACCGCGGATATCTGCCTCATCGCGAACTCCGCCGAGTGAAACGCGAGCGTATTTTCTGCCCATTGCCTTTGCAATGGATTTTGCAATTGAAGTCTTGCCGATTCCGGGAGGGCCTGCAAGACAGATTATCTGTCCCTTTATATCAGGATTAAGCATATGAACGGCAAGAAATTCAATAATACGTTCCTTTACCTTTTTGAGTCCATAGTGTTCCTTTTCGAGTATCGCCTCTGCCTTTTCGAGTGAGAGCTTTGACTTGGTATACTTGCCCCACGGCAGGTCAAGCACAGTATCAAGGTAATTCTTGACTACGAATGCCTCCTGCGAGGACGGTGGAAGCTTTGAGAGCTTGTCGGCTTCCTTGAGAAGCTTTTCGCGGCTTTTCTCGTCTATTTTCAGTTCCATTATGTCGTTGGCATAAGCGAAAGCTTCATCGCCGTCATCTTCGCCAAGCTGTTCCTGAATAACTCGCATTTGCTCGCGAAGATAGTACTCTTTCTGTCCCTTGTCAATACTGCTTTTGGTTTGCTCATTGATAAGGGTTTCAAGTTCGAGAATCTCCACCTCGGAAGTAAGGCAGGCAAAGAGAACCGAAAGCTTGTTTATTATATTTGTCTCCTCAAGAAGTGTTTGCTTGTCCCTGTAATTGAGATTGCAGTTGAAAGTAACAGCTTCGTAGAGTTTGATCGGTGAATCCTGCGTCATTACTGATGTAAGAAGCTCTTTCGGCATCTTCGGGAAGAAAGAGGCATATCGCTCAAAAACTTCTTTTACGGAACGCATGAGCGCTTCTGCTTCAACATCGTCATACTTTGCGCGTGAATATGTAGGAGTGCGCTTTATTTCGGCACGAAGAGCCTTTCCATCGTCAATAAGATGTACAAGATTTGCTTTGTAAACGCCCTCCACGAGTACCTTCATGATATTGTCCGGAAGCTTTAACACCTGCTTTATTTCCACGACAACACCTACCTTATAAAGGTCGGACGCTTTCGGATCGTCAACATATGCTTCATGCTGGGCAATGAGAAAAAGCTTTCCATCGTTTTTCAGTGCCTTTTCGATAGCGTTGACAGACTTCTCTCGTGCTACATCAAAGTGCATTACCATTTTCGGGAAAGCTACAAGCCCCCTCATTGCAACCGTATATAAAATATTTGGATTTTCAGAATTCTTATCACTTTTTATAATCTGTTCCATTTTATCACCACATTTCCGTAAGGTCAGATTCATAACAGATGAACCGGGAATTTACTTTATTCCTGTCGAATGTCTATATTATACTATATTATTAAAAAAAATGCAAGTGCCAATAATATGTGTAAACCCAAGCTTATTCCCGAAGCAAAGCGGCAATCGGCAAAACGCCATAAAAATGATGGTATTATTTGTTAAGACTTAACAAAGTTAGCTTAATCATTAAAATTTACTTTACTTTTTGTTGATTCTGTGATACCATATACTAAAAGGTGTAAAAATGTTCAAAAACTATTCATTCTTTTTTAATTATTCATTTTGAAAAGTCCTTTACTTTTCCGTAATAATGTGTTAAAATGTAAAGTATAAAATTGTCTTTGAAATTTTTTCGCCTTACGGCAGATTGGAGTTTTTTATATGATCGATAAAATTAAATCCGACAGCATGGATCTGCTCTTTGAAGCTATTCTTACGCTTGAATCCGTTGACGACTGCTACAAATTCTTCGATGATCTCTGTACAAGCATCGAGCTTAAAGCTTTCGCTCAGCGTTTGCACGTTGCAAAGCTTTTGCAGGAGCACAGAGTCTATAACAGTATCGTTACAGATACCGGTGCAAGCACTGCTACCATAAGCAGAGTGAACCGCTCGCTCAAGGACGGCAATGACGGATACAATATCGTTTTCGACCGACTGAAGGAAAAGAATCTGCTGAAATAATTTTCAGAAAGGATGATTCTAATGAGAAAATCGGGAATTCTTAAAAGAACTGCTGCCTGCTTGACGGTTGCTGCAACTATTCTTACAGGTATTTCCCTCGGCAGTGTGAATGCTGCTGTAATTGATCCCGAGAACCCGAACAACTACGATAATTTCGCCGAAGCTCTCCAGCTCGCGCTTTGTTTCTATGATGCAAATAAATGCGGAGATAAAGTAGCCGAGGACGGATACTATTCATGGCGCGCAGACTGCCATGTAAAAGACGGAATGATCCCCCTTACTCCCATGAATCCCATGCCTACCGTTGGCAAAGGCACTTCCAAAGATGAGGGAGACAAGGGACTCGGAACCGGAGACAAGGGCGGAGAGTCAAATCTTGGCGATGATGACCCGAGTCTGTATGTCGGCGTTAATATGTCCGAGGACTTTATAAATGCAAATAAAAAGTATCTCGACCCTGACGGTGACGGCTGTGTCGATTTAACCGGCGGCTGGCACGATGCAGGCGACCATGTTAAGTTTGGTCTGCCGGGAAGTTATTCCGCTTCAACAATTGGCTGGGGTTATTACGAATTCCGTGACGCTTATGAGGAAACGGGTCTTGCCGCACACGTTGAGGACGAACTCCGCTGGATCAATGATTACTTCATGAAAGCTACTTTCCTTGATGATGACGGAAATGTTGTTGCTTACTGCTATCAGGTCGGCGAAGGTAGCAATGACCATAACTACTGGTGTCCGCCTGAACTTCAGGTTGACGGCACAGTTGTTGCTTCATCTTCATGTGGTGTCAAGCGTCCTGCTTACTTTGCCACAACTGAAATGCCCGCCTCCGACCAGTGCGCCGGTGCTGCGGCTTCACTTGCGGTAAACTACCTTAACTTTAAGGACACCGACCCCGAATATGCTGCCGAGAACCTCAAATATGCCAAGGCTCTCTATGATTTTGCCGTTGCAACACATACCGAGGAATGGAGTATCGGCACTACTCCCATAGCTACAAGTCTCGGCTATGACGGCGGATTCTATCCCTCAAGCTACGACTATGATGAACTCGCTTGGGCTGCGGTATGGCTTTACTACTGTACAGAAAACTATGATTATATCGACGATATAATTTCAGTTGATACTACGCAGACTAACGAAAAAGGCGCTTATTACTACACAGGCTACATCAAGAGAATCATTACCGATACAGGCAACTGTTGGCAGAACATCTGGGTTCACTGCTGGGACACAGTATGGGGCGGAGTTTTTGCTAAACTCGCACCTGTAACAAATACTGCTCGTGACTGGTATATTTTCCATTGGAATCTCGAATTCTGGTCGGGACACAACAGTGATACTACAGAAACGGCTGCTGCATCAGAAAATACAAATTCTGACGGAAAGGCAAATACTCCAGCAGCTAAAATGAGAGACTGGTACGTTGCTACTAATACTCACAAATATTTCGGCATGGACGACAACCTTTGGAACACTCCTATGACTTATGACCAGATTCCCGATCTTCCTGATCAGACAGGCGGAAACTTTATCGCCAAGTCCAATAACGGCTGGGCTGTTGTTTCAGGATACGGAAGCGCACGTTATAATACCTGTCTCTTATACACATCTCCGAGCCCACGAGACTCGACGTCATCT
>UQEM01000040.1 GCA_900540005.1 uncultured Ruminococcus sp. | reverse complement strand
ACGTAAAATTTATGCTCGAAAATCTGCATATTATCTTAGTGTCAACACTCCCTAGATAAATCAGATGAATAGGAGAATGCCTGTGACAGTAATTTTATTTTTGATGGGCGGAATGTTTTTCACTATCGGAATGGTCATGACGATACTTTTTGCAAGTACATCGGGCATATTCAGGGAAAGCGGTATAGGTGTGTTTGTTCTTATTCCGCTGCTTTTTGCATTGATAGGAGCAGTTATGCTCGTTATCGCATTCCAACAGATGATTAGAAAAATGGAAGTACGCTCAAAGGGAACGCGCTATCCTGCAAAGGTATACGGCTATGTTGACGATTCCTCGTTTGTTGTGAATGGTCAGTACACAGTGAATACAAAGGTTCGCTTTTTTGACGTTAATCATTATGTGCGCGAGGCGATAATTCCTACGCAGTTTTCCAGAAACTCAAATATGTACGGAATCGGCATGACAATTGACATATTTGAATATAACGGAAGATTTAGCTGGGATCCGAGGTCGCTCAGATACGAGCATATTACGGGCGAGGAGGAGCTTATGGACAACAGACCCGTCGTTCCCGAGGAGATGAAGCTTGTCGGAGTGACCTGTCCGTCATGCGGCGCGAATTTTCAGGCATCGAGCGGCTATGCGAACAGGTGTCCGTATTGTGACGGCTACATAAACGTCTGATCGCCGGAGCATAAGAAGAAAGGGAGAATATTATGAAGTATTTGATCGTTGTTGACGTTCAGAAGGATTTTGTTGACGGAGATCTCGGCAGTAAGGAGGCGGCAGAGATGATGTCAAGGCTCATACAGAAAGTGAAAAGCTTTGACGGCGAGGTGATTTTCACAAAGGATACGCATTTTGAGAACTACCTTGAAACTCAGGAGGGAAGGCTTCTGCCGGTCAAGCATTGCATAAAAAATACCGACGGCTGGGAGTTTCCGACAGAGCTTGCTCCGCTTGCCCTTGCCGAGGGCAGAAAGGTTTACGAGAAATCTGCTTTTGCAAGCCGTCAGCTTGCGGAGGATCTGCTGAAAAGTTACGAGTGCGGCAAGGTCGATTCAGTAGAGCTTGTGGGTATCTGCACGGATATTTGTGTAGTTTCAAACGCACTTATGCTCAAGGGATTCATGCCCGAGCTGACAATTTCAGTCGATGCCTCGTGCTGTGCCGGAGTAACTCCGCAGAAACACAACGCTGCGCTCGATACAATGGAAAGCTGTCAGGTCATTGTAACAAACAGGTGACGAGGCTTAACGCAATAAAACAGTCCCACACGTTAGTGATTTGTGTGGGACTGTTTTATTATTTCAGATCAGTTTTTATCTGTTGAATCTTGCGAGGAACTGCTTTACTCGGTCGGAAGCATTTTCGCCAAAGAGCACGGACGGTTCATTCTGTTCTACGATAACGCCGTTTTCCATGAAGATAACGTGATCGGCAACATCTCTCGCGAAAGACATTTCGTGGGTTACGACAACCATGGTCATGCCTTCTGCCGCAAGTTCTTTGATTACTTTCAGGATCTCGCCCGTAAGTTCGGGGTCGAGTGCCGAGGTGGGTTCGTCAAAGAAAAGAATATCAGGGTTAAGCGTGAGTGCGCGCGCGATAGAAACGCGCTGCTGCTGTCCGCCCGAAAGTTCGCAGGGATAGGAGTCCGCCTTGGTTTCAAGACCCATTTTCTTTAGAAGCTCCATGGCATTCTGCTTTGCTTCTGCTTTGCCGCGTTTGAGCACGCGGACGGGAGCTTCGGTGATGTTTCTCAGAACAGAGAAGTGCGGAAAAAGATTGAAATTCTGGAACACAAGACCGGTTTTCAGACGAATCTCGCGCAGAGTTTTTGCATCTCTGTAGCCGTCTTTGGTGAGCATTTCCTCGCCGCAGACGGTAACTTCACCGCTGTCGGCACGTTCAAGCTGAGTAAGACAGCGCAGGAGCGTGGACTTACCCGAACCGGAAGGCCCGATTATCGCAACGACTTTGCCCTTTTCGACATTAAAGCTGATATCTTCGAGGACGCAAAGCTTTCCGAAGCTTTTTTTGAGGTTTCTTACCTCCAGTAAGTTTTCCATGTTACGCCCCCTATTTGTAGTAGTTCAGCTTTTTCTCGGCAAGACCGAAGATCATAGTCAGGATCGTTGCCATTGCAAAGTAGAACAGACCTGCCATGAAAAGCGGAGTGAGCGAACTGAAAGTCGTCATCTGCTTTTTCGCTATGTACATGACTTCCATGTAGCCCATTGAGTAGGCGAGTGAAGTGTCCTTTACGAGCGTTATGACTTCGTTTGAGGACGCAGGAATTACGCGCTTTACCACCTGCGGCAGAATGATCCTGAAAAATGTCTGGAGCTTTGAAAAGCCGAGCATTGCTGCCGCTTCGTACTGTCCCTTTGGAATGGACTCTATGCCGCCGCGGAAGATCTCCGCAAAATAAGCTGCGTAGTTGAGCACGAATGCGAGCAGTATCATGCGAAACATATACACAACGCCTGCATCGCCCCTGAGTTCAACGCCGTTGAGGAGATTTTGCAGAAACGCAGGGCAATGAGGATTGCTGCGTATTGTCGGCACTGAGTAGTACACAACAATTATCTGAAGCAGCAGGGGAGTTCCGCGCATGATAAGGATGTAAAGATTGGTAAGCCATGAAACAGGCTTGAATTTGCACATTTTGAGCAGAGCTACGACCATTCCGAGCGGGATCGAATACAGCAGAGTGAATCCGAAAAGTTTAAGCGTCGGCGGCAAATAGCTCAGCATGAGCTTGAACAGATGCAGGATCTCATCGGCTGTCATAGGATATCTCCTTTCACGGCGGCTATTACTTTACAGTAGTAATGTCGCTTCCGAACCACTTGGTGGAGATTTCGCCGAGAGTGCCGTCAGCCTTGAGTTCGCTGAGAGTATTCTGAACCTCATCGCGGAGTGCCTGATCGCCCTTGCGGAATCCGATAGCGTACTCTTCCTTTTCAAGGCCCTCGGGAAGAATGACAAAATCCTTGCCCTCTGAAGTGATGAGGTAGTTTGCAACAACAGAATCCATGAAAACAGCGTCCGAGAATCCGAGTTCAAGCTGCTGGAGAGCAGTTACATTGTCCTCAAGAGGAGTTGTTGTGATGTCGTTTGCAAAATCAACATTTGCGAGGATCTCCTCAGCAGTAGAACCAAGCTGAACAGCTACAGTCTTGCCCTTGATGTCATCAAGGCTCTTGATATCGCTGTCTGAGGGAACTACGAAGATCATCTCATTCTCCATGTAAGGGTCGGAGAGGTTCATTGCCTCAGCACGAGAGGGGCTGATTGACATACCGTTCCAAACGCAGTCGATTCTGCCGGATTCCAAATCCTGCTCCTTAGCGTCCCATACGATAGGCTGCTTAACGAGCGTAACACCCATTTTGTCGCAGACTGCCTGAGCCACGTCGATATCGAAACCAACTATCTCATTGTTTTCGTCGCTGAATCCCATAGGAGGGAATGAAGCGTCAAGACCGAGAACGAATTCTCCGCTGTCAAGAACCTTCTGGAGCGAATCGTCAGAAGCAGATGTGCTTGATGAATTGCTGGACGAGCTGTCCTTATCGGAAGCCTTGCCGCAGCCGGCAAGATTAGCCATAAGTACGAGTGCAGCAGCGGCTGAAAGAACTTTTGTAAATTTCATAACAGGTAATTCTCCTTCATTATCAGAACCTTTCCGAATGGGAAATAGTATTTCTGTGCGGAAAGATCCCGGAATATTAATGCTCTAACATTATACCATACTAATCAGCTAAAGTAAAGGGGTGTTGCTGGATTTTCGGCGTAATTGGCAAAAAAGGACTGATTTACATCAGTCCTTTCATGTATTACAGCCTGCACTTGAAATCCTCATAGCTAAAGCTTCTGAGAGTTTCTGTCGTTCCGTCCTTTTTCAGCAGAAGAATTGACGGGAGCGGCATACCGTTGAAGGTGTTGTTTTTGACCATTGAATAGATAGCCATGTCTCCGAAAACGAGCCTGCCGCCGACTTCAAGAGGTTTGTCAAATGAGTATTCGCCGATAACGTCGCCTGCAAGACAGGTCTGCGAGCCGAGGCGGTAGGTGTATTCAAGACTGCCTGCTTCTCCCGAACCAAACAGCGGCGGACGGTACGGCATTTCAAGCACATCAGGCATATGACACGCCGCCGAGGTGTCGAGGATCGCTATGGGCATATCATTGCGTGTGATATCGAGAATTTCCGTAACGAGATAGCCTGCGTTGAGTGCAAAAGCCTCGCCGGGTTCGAGAAAAACTTCAAGACCGTATTTATCCTGCATTCTGCGTATGCACTTTTCAAGGAGTGGAATGTCATAGTCATCTCGGGTGATGTGATGACCGCCGCCGAAATTTATCCATTCAAGGGAAGAAAGTACATCGCCGAATTTCTGCTCTACTGCATCGAGTGTTTCTGCAAGAGCGTCCGAATTCTGCTCGCATAGTGTGTGAAAGTGCAGTCCGCTAACTCCGCGAAGGTCATTTCTGTCGAAGTTGGCATTGGTTATGCCGAGCCTTGACTTCGGTGAACATGGGTCGTATATCTCGTGTCCCTCCTGAGTGGAACATTCGGGATTCACCCTGAGGCCGATCTTTCTGCCAGCTTTCAGTACACGGTCGCGGTATTTGTCAAGCTGGGAAAAAGAGTTGAAAATAATGTGTCCGCAGTATGAGATCATCTCGTCTATCTCATTTTCGCGGTATGCGGCTGAGAAAACATGGTTTTCGCCGCCCATCTCCTCGTATCCGAGCCTTGCTTCGTAAAGTCCGCTGCAAGCTGTTCCCGAAACGTATTCGCGTATTTTCGGATAGATGTGGTAGCATGAAAAAGCCTTTTGCGCCAGAAGTATCTTGCAGCCTGTTCGCTTTTCAACATTGTTTAAAATTTCAAGGTTGCGGACGATTCGCTCCTCGTCCACAACATAGCAGGGCGTGGGGAGCGAATTTATATCAAGTTTTTCTATCATATAAATCTGACTGCTGTTCCGTAAGCGATGACCTCGGCTGCACCCTGCACGATAGCCGAAGTGGAATAGCGAACATTGACAACAGCGTCCGCACCCATTGACTGAGCCTCCTGTATCATGCGCTGGGTTGCGATCTCACGCGCCTCGTTCATCATTTCGGTGTAGGCTTTAAGTTCGCCGCCGATAATGGTCTTGAATCCCTGCATGATGTCCTTGCCGACGTGCTTTGACTGTATCGTCGAACCCTTTACCAGTCCGAGCATACCTAAATTTTTTCCTGCGATGTAATCAGTATTTACAAGTATCATAACTGTTTTCTCCTCAATTTTTTATCAGTCTACGAGAGTCGGGTCGAAATCTTCTTCCCAAGGAAGTCCCCATTTGTTGAGTGCCTCCATGAACGGATCGGGATCGAATTCCTCAATATTGTAAACCCCTGCCTTGTTCCATGTGCCGTTGAGTATCATCATAGCGCCTATCATAGCGGGAACTCCGGTTGTGTAGGATATAGCCTGCGAGCCGACTTCCTTGTAGCACTCCTGATGATCGCAAATGTTATAGAGATAGTAGTTCTTATCCTTGCCGTCCTTTTTGCCGCGGAAAATACAGCCGATATTGGTCTTGCCGACAGTTCTCGGGCCGAGTGATGCAGGATCGGGGAGAACAGCCTTGAGGAACTGCAGCGGAACTATCTCTCTGCCCTCATACATGATAGGTTCGATAGAAGTCATTCCTACATCTTCAAGGCATTTGAGATGAGTGAGATAGCTCTGACCGAATGTCATGAAAAAGCGAATTCTCTTTATGCCTTTAATGTTGAGGGCGAGCGATTCAAGCTCCTCATGGTGGAGCAGGTACATATCCTTTTCGCCAACGCCCTTGAAGTTGTAAACGCGCTTTATCTCCATAGGCTCGGTCTCGACCCACTTGCCATCCTCAATGTAGCTTCCCTTGGCGGAAACTTCGCGGATGTTTATTTCTGGGTTGAAATTTGTTGCGAACGGATAGCCGTGGTCGCCGCCGTTGCAGTCAAGAATGTCAATGTAGTTGATCTCGTCAAACTCATGCTTCATTGCGTAAGCAGAGAACACTCCTGTAACACCGGGGTCAAAGCCGCTTCCGAGCAGAGCGGTGATACCTGCTTTTTCAAATTTCTCACGGTATGCCCACTGCCACTTGTACTCGAACTTTGCTGTGTCGAGCGGCTCATAGTTTGCGGTGTCAACATAGTGAGTCTTTGTAGCAAGGCAGGCGTCCATTATCGTGAGATCCTGATAGGGGAGTGCGAGATTGAGCACAACATCGGGCTTGTAGCTCTCAATGAGTGCGATAAGCTCGTCAACGTTGTCGGCATTTACCTGCGCTGTCTCGATAACCGTCTTGGTGGTGGGCTGGAGTTTCTCCTTGAGCGCGTCACACTTGGACTTGGTGCGGCTCGCTATCATGATCCCCTCAAAAACTTCGCTGTTCTGGCAGCACTTGTGGATAGCAACGGAAGCAACTCCGCCGCAGCCGATGATCATACATTTTTTCATATTCCAAATCTCCTTTTTATTGGTGAAAGATCATTTATCGTATTGGTCAGTTCACGACATTGCGAGCAGCATTTCGCGGATCACCTTGCAGGCAACAGCGGTGGAAACTCCGCTCTGGTCGTAAACAGGACTTAACTCATTTGCGTCACAGCCGACTATGTTAAGACTTCCGCAGACAAGCTCCAGCGCGTCCCTGAGTTCGCTGAAAGTAACTCCGCCTGCCTCGGGAGTGCCTGTGCCGGGAAAAATCGACGGGTCGAGAACATCAAGATCGAGCGTCATGTAAACATTTTTCCCCTTTAGTTTTTCGACAGTCTCAGCAAGACCGTCAAAACTGAATCTGTGCATTTCCGTATGCTCGGCGGCAAATCTGAACTCGTCACGGTCGCCGCTCCGTATTCCAAACTGGAAAATGTGACCGTCGCCAACAAGTTCGTGACATCTTCTGAGCACGCACGCGTGAGAGAGTTTCTGCCCGAGGTAATCATCTCGCAGGTCCGCGTGGGCATCAAAGTGTATTATGTAAAGATCGGAGTATTTTTGGCAGACTGCTCTTACCGCTCCGAGCGTCACAAGATGCTCGCCGCCGATCATGAAAGGCACTTTGCCGTCATTCAGAATAGTGCGCGTTCTCTCGGTTATGTCGTCAACTGCGCGGTTGGTATCACCGAACGGAAGTTCAAGGTCTCCGCTGTCAAAATAGCAGTAGTCGAGCATATCCTTGTCCTGATAGGGGGAGTAGGTCTCGATACCGAAACTTTCATTTCTTATCGCTGACGGAGCAAATCTTGTTCCCGGACGAAAGCTTGTCGTTCCGTCGAATCCTGCGCCGAACAGCACGATCTTTGCGTCCTCATATTCGCTGTCGCAGGCGATGAAGGTCTGTACGTTCTTATTCAACATCTCTCAGAAGCTCCTCTACATAGTTTGGCAGGGCAAAAGCGCCTGCGTGAAGCCGTGTGTTGTAGTATCTCGTATTGATCTCGAGCATACTCCACTTAACGGGATTAAAGTCGTTTATCGGGTGATATTTCTTTGAGGCAAAACCAAAGAGCCAGTGTCCTGAGGGATAGGTCGGGATATGTGCCTGATAGACCTTGCTTATCGGGAAACTCTCAACGATCCTCTTGTGAGAGCGCTGCATAGCCGCCGCGTCCTCATCGTAAAACGGGCTTTCGTGCTGATTTACCATTATTCCGTCCTCATGGAGAGCGTTGAAGCAACTGCCGTAAAATTCCTTAGTGAAAAGTCCCTCTCCCGGGCCGAACGGGTCTGTTGAATCGACAATGATGACATCATAACGATTTTCACAGCGGCGTATGAACTTCACGCCGTCCTCGTAGTAAATGTGAACTCTCGGGTCGTCAAAGCGGCAGGCAGTAGTCGGCAGGTACTTTTTGCTCACCTCGACCACAAGCTCGTCTATTTCCACGAGGTCAATGCTCTCGACTGAGCTGTATCGTGTAAGTTCGCGGACAACTCCGCCGTCTCCCGCGCCGATAACGAGAATATTTTTCGGTTTTGGGTGAACAGCCATCGGTACATGGGTGATCATTTCGTGGTAGATAAACTCGTCCTTTTCGGTGAGCATCATGTAGCCGTCAAGCGTGAGAAAGCGTCCAAATTCCTTTGAATCGAAAACGTCAATGCGCTGGAATTCGCTGTTTGCGCTGTATAGCTGGTGATCTACCTTTATCGAAAACTTGACATTCGGCGTGTGCCTTTCTGTGAACCATAATTCCATATTATTCCTCCTCGCCGTTTCAGCCTAAATCAGTACGTTGAGGCGTTCAATGTTTATATCCTCCGTACCTGTCATGGAGCAGCCTTTTTCCTTGGCATACTTTATGTATTTTATTATTTCGTCGGTGATAAGCTCGCCGGGAGCAAGTATCGGTATCCCGGGCGGATAGCACATAACGAATTCGCTGCAAACACAGCCTGCCGCCTCATCAAGCGGAAGTGAACGCTTGCCGCCGTAGAAAGCATTCCGCGGAGTTTCGGCAACTATCGGGTTTATGTATTCCTGAGTCAGGAGTCCAGACTCGGTTTTGCCAAATCGTCTCTTTATCTCCGAGAGCGCACTGATGAGCCGTTCAATATCGCGGTTTCGGTCGCCGACTGAGATGTACGCGAGAATGTTTCCGATATCGCCGAATTCTATCTGTATGTCATATTCGTCACGGAGCAGGTCATACACCTCTATTCCTGCAAGGCCGATAGGCAGAGTGAAAATGCTGAGTTTTGAAATGTCAAAATCGTAAATGCTGTCGCCGTTGATAAGCTCCCTTGAATAGGCGTAATAGCCTCCTATGGCGTTGATCTCCTCGCGCGCGTATTCAGCCATTTCAACGGTTTTTGAAAAAATATCCCTGCCGTGGAGCGCGAGCCTCTTTCGGGAAATATCAAGGCTCGAAAGCAGAAGATATGAGGCGCTCGTGGTCTGCGTGAGGTTTACGATCTGGCGCATATAGTCGGAGTTAACGTTTCTGCCCATAAGCAGGAATGAGCTTTGCGTGAGACTTCCTCCGGATTTGTGCATACTTACCGATGCCATATCCGCTCCTGCCGCCATTGCTGTGAGCGGAAAATTATCGCCAAAGTAGAAGTGCGTTCCATGAGCCTCGTCAACGAGCACGAGCATTCCGTGAGCATGGGCAAGTTCGGTGATCTTCTTCAGGTCGGAACATATTCCGTAGTATGTCGGATTATTCACCATTACAGCTTTGGCATCAGGGTTTTCGAGAATTGCCTGCTCCACCTGCGAGACTGACATTCCGAGCGCGATACCGAGCGTATTGTTTACATCAGGATTCACATAGACGGGGACAGCTCCGCATAGAATAAGTGCATTTATTGCGCTTCGGTGGACATTTCTCGGCATGATTATCTTGTCGCCGTTCTTGCAGGCATACAGTATCATGCTCTGAACGGCAGAGGTAGTTCCCCCGACCATGAAAAACGCGCTGTCTGCACCAAAAGCCTGTGCCGCGAGATCCTCCGCGTCACGGATAACAGATACCGGATGGCAGAGGTTGTCGAGGGGCTTCATTGAGTTTACGTCCACGCTCATGCAGGCTTCTCCGAGAAAATCCGTGAGTTCCTGATTGCCGCGTCCGCGCTTGTGTCCCGGAACATCAAAAGGTACAACGCGCATTTTGCGCATTCTTTCCAAAGCCTCGTAGATCGGGGCATTATCCTGAGTAAGAGCCATTTCCAAACACATTCCTTCCGCTGAATATTTCGATCATTTCTTTTCTGAGGGCGTTTGTTATGTCAAGTCTGCTTCTCGGTGAAAGCTCTCTTACGTCCGTATTAAACAGATAATTTTGCAGTTCGATATCTTTGATGAGCATTTTCGTGTGGAACATATTCGCCTGATAGACATTGATATCGACCGCATCGTATTTATCGAGAATAGCTTCGTCCACATAGTTCTGAATGGAGGTTATCTCGTGGTCTATGAACAACTTTTCTCCGTCAAGATTTCTCGTGAATCCCCGGACGCGGTAGTCCATTGTGATGATATCCGAGTCGAAACTGCCGATGAGGTAATCGAGGGCGGTGAGGGGAGTTATCTTGCCGCAGGTGGCTACGTCTATGTCCACGCGGAAAGTTGCTATGCAGGTATCGGGGTGGTATTCGGGATAAGTGTGGACTGTAACATGGCTCTTGTCGAGATGAGCGACAGTCTCACTGCCTCCCGCGGGGATCATTGTGTCGTCCGCGATAAGAAAGGTAGCGGAAGCTCCCTGCGGATCGTAGTCCTGCCGCGAAACACTCAGCACCTGCGCTCCTATCATTTCGGTAAGATGCGTCATTATCTCGGTAATACGCTTGGAATTGTAAGCCTCATCGACGTATGCGATATAATCGAGCTGAGCCTTTGGCGTTCTGGCGTAACAGACATCGTATATGTTAAAGCTTAGTGATTTTGTGAGATTATTAAAGCCGTAAAGCTTCAGCTTATTATTCATATAACACACCTCGGAAATATATTTGTATTCGCTCCCCGTATCCCAATCGCTGTATATAACAAAAAAGCGCATACAGACTTACACAGCCTGCATACGCGTGAAATACCTAAAACTTCACTATGGTTTCAGAGTCTATATAAGCAAGATACTACCCTTTACTACTCTTATTGACCTTTCACAAGCTGATGAAAACTTATAAAAACTTAATCGCCGCTTTGCAGCGTACGAATCAATAAGGCAACAGAAGTTGCCAGCCGAAAAAATATCGGCAGTCGGCATCTGACCCGGCTGTCCGTATGGCCTCAACTCCGAACGGAGTGGTCAAAATCTTGCTTTGAAACCGAAGCTTCTTTTGCAAATTAAATTTTGGAATATGGATCTTACTCATAAACCGTTATTATTCTATCACATTGAAACGGCTGTGTCAATACTTTTCGGAAATTTTTATTTTTGCTTTGCTCAAAGGCAGTTCTCAGAAGTAATTGACATTTAATAGTGTGTGTGATATAATTTATATAGATTTAATATGTTTATTCAGAGACTGTCTGCACAGATAATACACACGTTTTTGAGGTGAAATTGCCTTAAAAATGCCAATATTTCTGAACATATTTTCTATGCGGAAATGTTTCTATAATCTACTGAAGAAGGATCGAATAATATGCATAAGGAATTTCTTATGGGAAATGCCGCGATTGCCCGTGGTGCGATAGCGGCAGGTCTGAACCTTATCTCAGGCTACCCGGGAACTCCGTCAACGGAGGTTCTCGAAACCACAGCAAAGGTAAACGACGGCTCGATTTACGTTGAGTGGTCGGTAAACGAAAAGGCTGCTCTTGAGCTTGGAGCAGGAGCGGCTTACAGCGGTGCGCGTTCAATGGTGACCATGAAGCAGGTCGGACTGAATGTAGCCTCAGATCCGCTGATGAGTCTCGCGTATATCGGCGTAAAGGGCGGAATGGTGATAATGGTTGCCGATGATCCTGGCCCGATATCTTCCCAGACCGAGCAGGATACACGCCATTTTGCGGCGTTTTCAAAGCTGCCATGCTTTGACCCCTCGTCCGTGCAGGAAGCTTATGACATGATTCAGGACGCTTTTGAGTATTCCGAAAAATACGGCACTCCAGTGCTTTTCCGTCCTACGACAAGAGTCTGTCACGGATACGCTTCAATAGAGGTAAAGGACGAAAACGAGTACAGCCGCAATATTCCCGAGGGATTCGTGAAGGATTCTTCAAAGTGGGTCATTTTTCCGCGCCTTTCCTACAATGCTCACATTCACATTGAAGAACGTAACGCGGAGCTGTCAAAGATTTTCTCGGAATATCCACGCAATGTTATCGTTCCCGAAAAGGCAAAGGGCTGCAAAAAGGGAATCGCCACACATGGGATCAGTTATACATACACGGCTGAGGCTCTGCGAGATAAGGCAGCTCCGCGCGTATTCAAGGTTGCTACTCCGTTTCCGTTCCCCGAACAGCAGGCTGTTGAGTTTCTGAGCGGGCTTGACGAGGTTCTGTGTATCGAGGAGCTTGACCCGATAATCGAGCGCGAACTGACATACATCTGCGGAAAGTATCATCTTCCGACAAGAATTCTCGGCAAGCTCACCCACAATGTAAAAACAGCGGGCGAGAACACCTGCTCATCGGTGCTTGAAAATATATCGGAATTCATGGGCTGGGCGATACCTGCTGCCGCAAAGGCTGAGGAAGCACCGCCGCTTCCCGTCAGACCTCCCGTACTCTGCGCAGGCTGTCCGCACAGAGCATCATTCTTTGCCGTCAAGGAAGCAATGAAGGGGCAGAAGTCTGTGTTCTGCGGCGATATCGGCTGCTACACGCTCGGAAATGCTCAGCCGCTTGACATGGTCGACACTTGTCTCTGCATGGGCGCAGGCGTTAACATCACTCAGGGAATCGGACGAATAGAGCCTGATACCAAGTGCTTTGCCTTTGTGGGAGACTCCACGTTCTTTGCCTCGGCAATTACAGGTGCAGTCAATGCGGTCTATAATCAGGCGGACATGACACTTGTTATTCTCGATAACTCTACGACTGCAATGACGGGACATCAGCCTCACCCGGGTACAGGAAAGACCATGATGGGCGAGATAGTCGAAAAGGTGAGCATTCAGGAAGTTCTGAAAGGCGTTGGCGTAAAGGTCGTTGAGACCGTAGATCCGCTTGACCTTAAAAAGTCGATCGAGACCGTTAAGCGCGTTGCCGCTGAGGAGGGCGTAAAGGCGATCATTTTCAAATCACCCTGCGCAGTTCTTATAAAGCCTGAAAAGCCTGCGGTCATTGACAGCGAAAAGTGCACCGGCTGTAAACGCTGCATAAAGACTCTCGGCTGTCCGGGAATAATAATGAGCGGCGGCAAGGCGGCAATAGAAAATTCTCTCTGTACAGGCTGCGGACTGTGTTCTCAGGTCTGTCCGTTCGGAGCTATAGGAGGTGTTTCCCATGCAGAGTAATATCCTTATATGCGGAGTCGGCGGTCAGGGTATTGTCCTCACGTCAAAGCTCATTGCCGCAACCGCTATGGAGCACGATATTCCCGTAATGAGCGCTGAAACGATAGGCATGGCGCAGAAGGGCGGAAGTGTTTTCAGCTTTCTGCGTCTGGGCGATGACATATACTGTCCCATGTTCCCCGAAAAGAGCGCAGACCTTCTTATCGGATTTGAACCTGCTGAAGCAGTTCGTATGCTGCCGTATCTCAAGGACGGGGGACAGGTAGTCGTGAATGAACACCCTATCATGCCCGTTACCGCAACTCTCAGCGGTTCGGACTACACGGGCAGCGAAATGCTCGGTTATTTAAAGCGAAATGTTAAAAATCTCATTATTGTAAACGGAACTGAAGCCTGCGAAAAGATCGGTTCGCCAAAGGTCCTCAACATGATAATGCTCGGAGCATCGGTCAGAAACGACGTTTTGCCGTTCTCGGTCGATGATATCGAGGCTACCATGAAAAAAAACGTAAAACCGCAGTTTATCGAAATGAACAGCAAGGCTCTCAGGTATGTATGAGAGGAAAGGATAAGAAAATGAAGATCACACAGCAACAGCTTGACCTTGTAAACGACAGGATACGCGCACTTATCGAGGCGGACAGCTTCTACGGCAAAAAGCTTGCAGAGGCAGGCATCACGCACATCGACTCTCCCGAGGAGTTTACGAAGCTTCCCTTTTCGGAGAAAAAAGACCTCCGCGATGCTTATCCGCTCGGACTTATGACAGCTCCCGAGGAGAAGATAGTTCGCATTCACTCATCATCAGGAACAACGGGAACTCCCGTAATAATCCCTTATACAGCAAAAGACGTTGACGACTGGGGAGAGATGTTCAAGCGCTGCTACGAGGTAGCAGGTATCACAAACATGGATCGCATTCAGATAACTCCCGGATACGGTCTGTGGACGGCAGGGATCGGATTCCAGAACGGCTGCGAAAAGCTCGGAGCAATGGCAGTTCCCATGGGCCCGGGTAATACGGAAAAGCAGCTTGAAATGATGCAGGCGCTCAAGAGCACTGTTCTCTGCTCGACTTCTTCTTATGCGCTCCTGCTTGCCGAAGAAATCGAAAAACGCGGCATAAAGGATAAGATCTACCTCAAAAAAGGCGTTATCGGTTCGGAACGCTGGAGCGACAAGATGCGCAAGCACATTTCGGAGTCGCTCGGTATTGAGCTTTACGATATTTACGGACTTACGGAGATATACGGCCCCGGAATCGGCATAAGCTGTGAGTGCAATGACGGTATGCACTACTGGGACGACTATATTTATCTTGAAATTATTGATCCTGTTACAGGAGAACCTGTTCCCGACGGAGAAATGGGTGAGATAGTGTTAACAACTCTCGTTAAGGAGGGCGCACCTCTTATCCGCTACAGAACGCATGACCTTTCCAGGATCATTCCCGGCAAGTGCAAGTGCGGCAGATGTTTCCCGAGAATAGACGTTATCATGGGACGCACAGACGATATGATGAAGATCAAGGGCGTAAACGTGTTCCCGAGTCAGATAGAGGAGGTTCTCGGCAAGTTCAGCGAGATAAACAGCGAGTATCAGATCCGTATCTCCCACCTTGACGGAAAGGACACAATGCGAATTTACGTTGAATCCACGGGCGATGTTGACTTTGAGAATCTCAGCAAGAGAATTTCGGAAAAGGTTAAGAGCAAGATAGGCTTTACTCCTATCGTCAAGGTCGTAGAGGTGGGTGTTCTTCCGAGAAGCACCAAAAAGACGGCAAGAGTTATTGACGAAAGATTTGACTGATAAACTGATAAAAAGAAAAGAGGCTTTCCCGATGTGGGAAGCCTCTTGTTTTTATACTATTGCGGTGTTCAGAGCTTTTTCACCATTGTAACGTGGGGGCAGCCTTCATCATCATGCAGGTCATCAGTCGCGTGATAGCCTAAACTCTCGTAAAACTTCTGCACTCTGCACTGAGCTGAAAGTGAAATGCTGTCGGCATTTTTTTCGGCGGCTTTGGATTCAAGAGCCTTTATGACCTCTGAACCGAGCGAGTTTCGGCGGAATTCTTTCAGCACGGCAACTCTGCCGATAATATATGAGTTCGGTTTGTCGCTGTCGGGAAAAAGTCTCCCCGTTGCAACAGGTTTTCCGTCAGTATTGTAAAGGACGACATGAGTCGATATTTTGTCGGTTTCGTCAAACTCGTTGTGGAATCCCTGCTCCTGCATGAAAACTGCCTTGCGTATATACATCGCATCGCCGCAGAGTTCGTCATAGAATCGTGCCTTGATCTGCATATTACAGCACCTTCGAGAGGAAACTTTTCAGACGCGGATTCTTCGGGTTGGAGAAGAATTCCGCAGGAGCGTTTTCCTCGACAATAACGCCGCCGTCCATGAAGAGAACGCGCGAAGCAACTTCTCTTGCAAAACCCATTTCGTGGGTCACGACAACCATAGTCATGCCGTCATTGGCGAGCTGCTTCATCAGTTCGAGAACCTCGCCGACCATTTCAGGGTCGAGAGCGGAGGTAGGCTCGTCAAAGAGTATGACTTCGGGGTTCATCATAAGTGAGCGCGCAATCGCGATCCTCTGTTTCTGACCGCCCGAAAGCTGACTCGGATACGCCTCTGCTTTATCGGAAAGACCAACTTTTTTAAGCAGTTCCTCAGCCTTTTTCTCAGCCTCCTGTTGGTTCATGAGGTTGAGCTTTACGGGAGCAAGCGTGAGATTCCTTTTGATTGTCATGTTTGAAAAAAGGTGGAAGTGCTGGAAAACCATGCCCATTCGCTCGCGAACCTGATTGAGTTTTTTCTCTGAGCAATTTATGATGTCCTCTCCGTCAAAGTAAATTTCGCCGGAGGTAGGAGTTTCAAGCTGATTGAGACAGCGCAGGAAAGTGCTCTTGCCCGAACCCGAAGGCCCGATGAGGACGACTTTTTCGCCCTTTTCAATGGTAGTCGTGATTCCTTTGAGTATCTCCTGATCGCCGAACGACTTTCTTAAATCTTTAATGTCTATCACTTTTTGCGAGCCTCTTTTCTAAGCGTGATACGAGGAATGTCAGTATCATTACCATGAACAGGTAGATGAGTGCGACCGCGATAAGCGGCAGGAAAGCCTCGTAGGTTCGGCTTCTGATGATGTCTCCGCCCTTGGTGAGATCCTGAAGGGCGATATATCCCGAAACGGAAGTCTCTTTCAGGAGAACGATAAACTCGTTTGCGAGAGCTGGCAGGACATTTTTGAATGCCTGCGGAAGAATGACATATATCATGATCTTGGAGTAGCTCAGACCGAGACTCTTGCCTGCCTCGAACTGTCCGTTGTCGATAGACATAATGCCCGAGCGGACGATCTCCGCAACATAGGCGGCAGAGTTGAGACCGAAAGCGAGCACTCCGACCAGCAACTTGTCAATGTTTACTGACGCGAAGATGACATAATAGATTATAAGGAGCTGAACCATTACAGGAGTGCCTCTTATAACTGTAAGGTATATCTTGGCGATTACGTTGAGAATTTTGAATTTTCCCGTTTTATCGTGCATTGCACGGATTATTGCTATCACGAATCCGAGGAGCATTCCGATGATAACCGCGAAAAAGGTTATCATCAGAGTGGTTTTCAGACCCTCTGTGAGGTATCTCCAGTTGGATTCATAAATAAAGGTGTCGTATAGTTTATCTTTGAATCCGTCCAGTATATTTTTTAATCTGTCCAGTATAGTCATAGTCTGTGTATACCCCGATCATCAGTCTTTTCTTGTGATGATTACCTGCTTGGTTGTGGTATAACCCTGTGTGAAGGACACATTCTTCTCGCGCTCGGGAGTTACTGAAAGACCTGCAACGGCAACGTCTGCCTTTCCTGAGTTAACGGCAGCAATGACCGAATCAAATTCCATGTTTTCGATTTCAAGCTTCATGCCAAGCTCATCACAGACAGCGTTCATCATGTCAACGTCAATGCCGACTATCTCGCCGTCAGCCATGCTTTCGTAAGGCGGGAACTCAGCGTTTGTAGCCATTATAAGAGTTCCGTTTGCACCTGTGTTGTCCTCGCTGCAAACATAGGAAGCACTGTCAGCCTCGTCGCCGATCCAATGGCTCTTTATCTCGTCGAGCGTGCCGTTATCCTTGAGAGTTGTGAGAGCAGCGTCAATTTTTTCGCCGAGTTCATCATTGCCCTTCTTATAGCCGATAGAATACTCCTCTTCAGCAAAAGGTTCATCAAGGATCTGGAGCTTATCGCTGTTCTTTTCAACGAAAACCTTTGCAGGTTCACTGTCGATGATCACAGCGTCGATCTTGCCCTGAATAAGTGCCTGAACCGCATCTGCGCCCTTGTTGTAAGGCTCGACCTTTGCGCCCTCGATATCGGAAGCAAGAACATAGCCGGTAGTGCCGAGCTGTGTACCGATAGTCTTGTTCTTGAGGTCGTCCTGATTATGTACTGTATTTTTTGCAGTACCGCCGCAGCCTGTGAGCATTGCCGCGAGAAGCAGCGAAACACTGATTGAAGATAGCATTTTTTTCATTTTGATCAATTCCTCTCTCAGAGCCTGTTCAGTATCCTTTTCCTCACGTCTTTTCGGCAGATCCTGCCGTTGACTGCGTCAAAAATCCTTGTCATGCGACAGTGTGTACGTGGATCTTTTACTTGTCACCGGAAAATTATGCCGGAAAATCCGCACATAAAAAGGCTCTGAACAGGCTCTTAATTCATAAGTACTTGTATTATATCATTTTATACACAAGCTTGTCAATGGAAAATGAAAAAATGGTCGTAAAATGCGTGGAATTTTAGGATTCATTTACTATTTTGCCTGTCATATGATGAATTTCAAGTTCAAGGCATACAGCATTTTTCGCAGATTTTCTTATCTCCTCTTCAACGTCATCGGGATTAGGGTAGAGTTTCAGTCCAAGTTCACGCAGATGAGCGATGAGCTCGTCATTTTCGGAAATTTCTCGCACTTCACCGAAAATTATAACGCTTTTAATATTGAGTGCCCATTCATTCTCACGGCGGAATCCTCTGTCATGCACGCAAAAAGATACTTTTGGATCGGCTCTGAGGCATTCAAGTTTGTAGCCTTCCTTAGCGCAATGCAGATAAATTCTGCCCGTGTTTTCATTATAAACATAATTCATAGGAAATCCGTAAGGATAGCCGTTGGTGCCCTGTACGGACATTATTCCGCGTGGCTCGTTTTTGAGGATCTCAATACATTCTTCGCGTGAAAGTTCCTGCTTGAAGCGGCGCATTTTTGGAAACATTTTAAATTCCGCCTTTCATAATTTTTTAGGGAGTGTTGACACTAAGATAATATGCAGATTTTCGAGCATAAATTTT
>UQEM01000039.1 GCA_900540005.1 uncultured Ruminococcus sp. | reverse complement strand
TACGAGATGACGTCGAGTCTCGTGGGCTCGGAGATGTGTATAAGAGACAGAACGACAGCAGGTCTCGCACTGCCGCCAAAAACCACACAGATATCTGCCGCCGATACCGTTCTGAAATACGAATTTGAGGACGGTTCTGTCTCGGGCGGAAAAATCTACAGCGAGGGATGGATAGGCAATACTCAGGAGGACGGTTCCGGCGAGGAAATGGATCTCACCAACTTCTCGGGAAACGGATTCTCCTACCTTGACCAGAAAGGCACTAACGTCAGCGTAGAAGTTGACGTACCCGAGGAGGGACTTTATGAGCTTACTATCGCCTACTGTGAGCCTTATGACACCAACAAGAAGGTTCAGTATCTCAACATCAACGGCGTAAATCAGGGTGAAGTCAGCTTTTCACACAACCTCACTTTCAAAGAAACTTCCGGCGGAGTCGTAAACCTCAAAAAGGGCAAAAATACCATCGAATTCAAAGCCTACTGGGGCTACACATTCTTTGACTACATCACGCTTAAACCTGCCAGCGAAAAGCTTTCAAATCTTTCGCCCACGCGTGAGCTTTCCAATCCGAATGCTTCGCAGACTACCAAAAATCTCTACAGCTACCTCTGCGACCAGTACGGAAACCACATCATTTCGGGTCAGCAGGAATATTGCGGCGAACACAATTACAATCTTTGGAACTCGCCCGATGTTTTCATAAAGGATAACGAGGAGGAGTTTGAATTCCTCGAAAAAACGACCGGCAAGCAGCCCGCTATCCGCGGAATCGACCTGCTCACCTACAACTCGACAACAACATGGCGCGACCACGCTCCGGAACGCGCTATCGAGTGGTTCAACAAGTATCACGGTATTCCCTCTCTGACATGGCATTGGAGCGTTCCGTCAAATAAGGACGATACAGAGGCTTATTTCTACGTTGAATCCGCCAACGCCCAGTACACAACATTCAGTATCTCAAAAGCTCTTGAGGAGGGCACTTGGGAGCACGAAAAGCTCCTCGCGGACATTGACGTTATCGCCACAGAGCTGACAAAGCTCAAGGAGGCTGACGTTCCTGTTCTTTGGAGACCGCTCCACGAAGCTGAGGGTGCATGGTTCTGGTGGGGCGCTGAAGGTTCTGAAAACTGCAAGGCTCTCTACCGCCTGCTCTACGACAAGCTGACCAACGAGTACGGTCTCGATAACCTTATCTGGGTTTGGACAGGTTACACTTACGCAACTTCTGCCGACTGGTATCCGGGTGATGACGTTGTCGATATTGTCGGATACGACAAGTACAACGCTGTTGACGGTCTGCCGAATCTCAGCTCAATCTCTTCCACATTCTACAGTCTCGTCCAAAGCACAGACTGCAAGAAAATGGTTGCTATGTCCGAAAACGACTCTATCCCCTCGCTTGAAAATCTCGTCAACGACAAGGCTGCATGGCTATATTTCTGCCCTTGGTACAAGAATTATCTGATGAGCGAGCAGAATAATCCCACCGAAAATCTCAAGGAGATCTACAACAGCGAATATTGCATTACGCTTGACGAGCTTCCGGATATACGGACTTACAAGTCCGGGGAAGATCCTACCTCTGCAACTACTACTGCTTCAACTGCGGAGGCTCTTCTCAAGGGCGATGCAAACTGCGATGCGAAGGTAGATATCTCAGACGCGGTGCTTGTTTTGCAGTCGATAGCGAATAAGGACAAATATGGCTTAGAGGGCACAGATGAGACCCATATCACCGCACAGGGCGCTGCAAACGCTGATGTTGTGGGAAAAGACGGCGTGACTACGCTCGATGCCCTTGAAATACAAAAGTACGTTGCAGAACTCATAACAAGCTTTGAAGATTAAAGGAGGAAAAAATGAAAGTATCAAAACGCATTCTTGCAGCAGCTCTTTCGCTTGCAACAGTTTCGGGAACTATGACCGCTGTCGTGCCCGTTAACGCTGCCAAGCCGATAAGCGAAATCGTTGAGGACTCGGGACTTGACATTGACTATGCCCGTGCCCTGCAATACTCTATGTACTTCTATGACGCAAATATGTGCGGCACGGAAGTCGACGAAAACACACGCCTTTCATGGCGCGGTGACTGCCACACATATGACGCTCACGTTCCGATGCAGTCGATGAAAGACGATGAAGGAAATCTGCGCAACGGCACGAATCTCTCAGATGAATTCATGGAAAAGTACAAGGACGTGCTCGACCCCGACGGTGACGGAACTATTGACGTTGCAGGCGGTATGCATGACGCAGGCGACCACGTTGAATTCGGTATGCCTGAAAACTACGCTGCCGCTACCCTTGGCTGGGGATACTACGAGTTCCGCGACTCATATGTAAAACTCGGTCAGGACGACCACATTGAAACGCTTCTGCGCTATTTCAACGACTATCTCATGAAGTGTACTTTCCGCGACAAGGACGGAAAGGTCATCGCTCACTGCTATCAAGTCGGCGAGGGCGGAATTGACCACGCTGTATGGGAATCTCCCGAGGTCGACAGCATGGTTCGTCCCGCATTCTTCCTTACCGCAGAAAAGCCGCAGACCGATTACGTTGTTTCCGCCTGCGCTTCCCTTGCGATAAATTACATGAATTTCAAGGATACAGACCCCGAATACGCTGAAAAGTCGCTCGATTACGCTAAGGCTCTGTGGGAGTTCGCAAACGAAAACGAAAAGCAGCTCTCTGATAACGGCGACGGACCTGTACAGTTCTACAGCTCCTCAAAGTGGGAGGACGACTGGTGCTGGGCTGCTGCATGGATGTATCTTTGCACAAGCGATGCTTCATGCTTTGACTACGCTGTAAGCATATTCGACTACTACGCTCCCTCCGGCTGGTGCTACTGCTGGAACGATGTCTGGAGCGGTGCTGCTGTTATGTGGGCTGTTATAAATCAGGAACACCCCGAACTCAACCTTGTTCAGAAGATCAGAGATGCTCAGGGCAAAAACGAGTATGTCTTTGACGATTTCTGGGACGATGACTGCCTTGGAAAGTGCTACAGAACGTGGAAAAGCACTGAAACCAAGGGCGGTTACGCTTACCTCAACGAATGGGGCAGCGCAAGATACAACACCGCTATGCAGTTCATTCTCATGGTTATCGACAAGCACCACAACTATGATAAACCGAGCGAATACAGCGAATGGGCTAAAAAGCAGATGAACCTCATTCTCGGTCAGAACGATATCACCTACACAGAGCGTATAAACGCTAATCAGGCGGCTGAAAACGCAGGCGAGGAAAAGCCCTGGAGCGATGACCAGCTTCACGGAAAGAGAAGCCTCGTAGTCGGCTACAATGACGACTCAGTTCAGTATCCTCACCACCGTGCAGCTTCGGGTCTCCTTTCAGCCGAGGACACTCGCGAACAGCGTCACGTTCTTTGGGGAGCTCTCGCAGGCGGCTTCGACAACAATGACGCTCATGACGACTACACGAACAACTATATTCTCAACGAAGTTACGATCGACTACAACGCAGCCTTCGTAGGTGCGTGTGCAGGTATGTATCACTTCTTCGGAACTGACGACATGAAGATAACTCCCAACTTCCCGCCCGAGGACGAAGGAAGGGGAACTTCCTCAGAAGAAGGCGGCTCAGGCTACTGGGTCGAGGCTTGTGGAATCGACGATCTCCACTCTGACGGCGCAGGCGTAACAAAGGTTTCGTTCAAGGTAATGACAGGCGTAACCAAGCCTTCAACCAAAATATCCGTAAGATATTATTTCAGTTCAAAGGAAATGTCGAGTATCAGCTCGGTTAAGATTGGTGAGCTTTATGACCAGTCATCGGCAGAAGTCACAGGAGTTGACGGCGTTATCTCAGGCCCGTTCAAATATGACAAGACTCCCGACACCTACTACGTTGAAATTTCATGGGACGGCTACGCTATCGCAAATTCAGGCAAGAAGTATCAGTTCTGGACCGGTATGTACTACGGCGATAAGTGGGATCCCACAAACGACTGGAGCTATCAGGGACTTCCTATTTTCGAGGGAGATGACGCTTTCTTCGGCAATGGCAACGAATCCAAGGTCGATAACATCTGTGTTTACGACGACGGCGTTCTTGTTGGCGGAACAGAGCCTGACGGTTCAACTCCTGATGTTGATGAGCCTACAACCGGCACGACAGGCGGAGATATCCTTTACGGAGATGCAAACTGCGATGAGACGGTAGATATCTCAGACGCTGTTATGATATTACAGGCTCTTGCAAACAATGATAAGTATGGTATCAGCGGCACAGATCCCAGCCACATCACAGCGCAGGGTATGAAGAACGCTGACTGTTCAAGTTCCGGTGACGGCGTTACTACCAAGGACGCTCTTGCCGTTCAGAAATATGTTGTTGGCTTGATCACTCTCCCCGAGGAATAAAGCACAAATACAAACTGAGCGCCTCATCATAATGATGAGGCGCTTTTTTATGTATCTTTTATTTTGCCGCAGCCGCTTTCTGCGGTGAAGCTTTTTCGTGCTTTTTAAAGAGCAGTTTCAGAATTATCGGAGTTACTACGCTTGATACGATAATAAGAAGGATTACGGCTGTAAAATATGACGAATCAATGATATTAAGACCGAGTCCCTTATTCGTGATAATAAGTGCAACCTCGCCTCTGGTCATCATTCCTGCACCGATTTTCAGGCTGTCGAGCCAACTGAATCTGCAAGCTTTTGCAACAGTTCCGCAGCCGATGACCTTACTGAGCATAGCCACTATAACAAAACCTATTGAGAAAAGTATCATGCTGCTGTCAATGTTGTCGAAACTTGTCTTTAGTCCGATTCCGACAAAGAAAATAGGTGCAAATATCATGTAACCGTTGATACTTACACGGCGGTCTATGTATTCTGCATCGCGGACGTTGCACAGAATGATTCCTGCGATGTATGCTCCCGTAATGTCAGCGATCCCAAAGTACTTTTCAGCTACATAAGCCATAATAAAGCAGAGCGTTATCGCAATTATCGGGATCCTTCTCGTGTGGGGATATCTCTCGTCCACAACCTTGAATACGCGGTAGAAGATATAACCGAGCACGACCGAAAGCGCAAGGAAAAGGAAAACTTTTCCGATTACAAGCAGAGTATTGCTGCCGGGGTCTTTGAATCCGAGCACGAACGTAAGCGCGATAATTCCAATAATATCATCAATAATAGCCGCGCTGAGTATCGTCTGACCGACACGCGTGCTGAGGTAGCCCATTTCCTTGAGAGTTTCAACCGTGATTCCGACCGATGTAGCGGTCATGATACAGCCAACGAACACGGCCTTGAAGAATTCGTCCGAACCCCACGAGGCAAATCCGTGGAAACACATAAACAGCAGCGCTCCGCAGATAAGCGGCACGATAACTCCGACACAGGCTATCAGAAGGGCGATAAGTCCCGACTTTTTAAGCTCCTGAAGATTAGTCTCAAGTCCTGCTGAGAACATGATGAGTATAACGCCGATCTCCGCCATCTGACTGATAAAATCCGATGGCTGAACCACATTAAGCAGGCACGGGCCGATTATAAGACCGGCTATGATCTCGCCGACCACCATAGGTGCTTTGCATTTTCTCGCGATAAGTCCGAAAAGTTTCGCGGAAATAATTATTATTGCCAGATCGCGAAGTATTTCGTAGGTTTCCATAATAAATCACTCCTATTTGATTTTTGCAAACATATTTTTTAAATACGGTTTCCTATTAATTATACTCTCATTTTCAATTTTGTCAAGACATAAAAAAGCAGTCCCACGAGTGGAACTGCTTCTTTGGGTGCAAAAATTAAAGGAATACATACTTGAGAACGAAAAGAACCGCAAGAACGTACATGATCGGGTTGATCTCCTTTCTCTTGCCGCAGATGAGATTGATAACAACGAACGAAATTACGCCGATAGCAATACCCTCTGATATGCTGTAGAACAGCGGCATTGCGATAATGCAGAGGTATGCGGGGATGGCAGAAGCGTAATTCTTTTCACTGAGCTTTATCTCCGAAATCGTGCTGAACATGAGGAATCCTACAAGAATGAGTGCAGGAGCTGTTGCAAATGACGGAATAGCAATGAATATCGGTGCAAAGAGCATTGAGAGCAGGAAGAGAACCGCTGTCGTGAGTGCGGTAAGACCCGTTCTGCCGCCTGCCGCTACACCTGAAGATGACTCAACAAATGTGGTTGTGGTAGATGTACCGAGGACTGCACCTGCTGATGTTGCGACTGCATCTGCAAGAAGAGCAGGCTTTATCTTCGGGAGCTTTCCGTCCTTGTCAAGCATATTTGCCTTTGTGCTTACGCCGATGAGCGTTCCGAGAGTATCGAAAAGGTCAACGAACAGGAACGAGAAAATTACAACAACGAAGTTGAAAATTCCTACGCCGCTCATATCGACATTGAAACACTGTCCGAATGTCTCGCCAAGCTTGGAGAAGTCTGTCATTTTGAAAGTAGGCAGAAGTGAGAAATAGCTCTCATTGTCGGGAACATAAATATGAACCAACTGGCAGATGATCCCGAGGATCCATGTTCCGAAAATTCCAATGAGTATCGAACCTTTCACCTTTTTGATGTAAAGGATAGATGTCATGAGAAGTCCGATAAGTGCAAGCAGGGCACAAATTCCTGTCGTGCTGAAGTTTTCGCGGAAATTTACAAGTGATACGAGGGTTGCCGAGTCAACAGCAAGTCCGGCATTCTGAAGTCCGATGAAAGCGATAAAGAGTCCAATCCCGACCGATACAGCGCGTTTCAGAGAGAGCGGTATCGCGTTGAATATCGCCTCGCGGACATTCGTAAGCGAAAGTATGATGAATATGATTCCCTCGATGAAAACTGCAAGAAGCGCTACCTGCCATGAATAGCCGTAGATCCCGCAGACCGTGTATGCCATGTACGCATTCAGTCCCATTCCTGCCGAAAGCGCGAACGGAAGATTTGCCATGAAAGCCATGCAAGCTGTTCCTATGAATGACGCAAGACAAGTTGCGAGAAGAACTGCTGTGCTGTCCATTCCCGTCGTTGAGAGTACGCTGGGGTTTACCGCAAGTATGTACGCCATTGTCATGAATGTTGTAAGACCTGCGGCAAGCTCGGTCTTAACTGTGGTTTTGTTTTCTTTCAGCTTGAATAATTTTTCTAACATTTTTACAACTCCTATTCTTCAAATTCTGCTATGCACGGAAGATTTCTGTAATACTCACTGTAATCCAGACCGTATCCTATAACGAACTTGTCAGGAATTGTGAAAAGTGAATAATCTGCCTTTATGTCAACGAGCCTGCGATCAGGCTTGTCCAGCAGTGTTATTATCCTGAGTGAAAGCGGATCGCGGCTCTTGAGTATCTTCGCAACCTCTTTCAGCGTTCTGCCTGTGTCAATGATGTCCTCAACGATGATGACGTTGTACTTGCTGATGTCCTGCGACAGGTCGAGCGTTATCTCAACGTTGCCAGAAGATTCGGTAGATTCAAAGTAGCTCTTTGCCGCCATAAATCCGATCTCACACGGAACGCTTACCGCGCGGCTCAAATCAGCCAGAAAGACAAAAGCACCCTTGAGAATGCTAACCAGAAGTATCGGTGAACCGTCATACAGTGAATCGATAAGCTTTCCTGCTTTTTCCACAGCCTCGCTTATCTCCTCTTTTGAAATGAGTACACCTTTAATGTGTCCCTCATACTCCTCCCTGCTTGTAAAATTCATTAATGCCACCTCTTATCAGAAATTTGTCTGCATTTGCAGAAAAAAGTAAGACAATACCGTACAAAGCCGTCAGGGGTGCTTTGTACGGTTTTGCCGTAAAGCTTTCACTTATTATAGCACATTTGAAAGAATAAAGCAATAATTTTTGTATTTATCCGCGATTTAACAGAATTTCCGTCGATGCGCGCAAAAAGTTTCCCTCCTTATGTGCATAACGCACAAATAAAAAGAGCTGCTCCACAGTGCGGGCAGCTCTTACAGCCTTATTTATCGGCAGTTTTTGAAGAAAAGATCTTATTTGCGGCAATGCATATAACTATTGTAGCCGCCATGTCGGGAAGGGTATTTCCTACGGGAATGTCCACTCTCATCAGCAGTCTGTACAGAACAAAGCCGATCACCCACACAACGCAGTTTACCGCGTTGAAGCTCTTATCCGAGGAATCACGGCGCAGAATAAAGTAATCCGCGATCTGCACCGCTATCATAGGAGCAAACACCGAACCGATGAGATAGAGGAAATTGGTGATATCGTCCATCGGGAAAATTACCGCGCCCAGAGTTCCGATAACGGCTGCCGCAACTGCTATCCATTTGCCCTTTATCTTGGCAAATATCGACTGTCCCGAAATTCCGGCTGAATAAGCGTCAAGGAAAGTCGTTGTAACTGTCGAAAATACAATTATGAGAAGTCCTGCAATGCCGAGACCAGCCTTTACCATTATCTGTGCTATGTCGGATTCGCCCGTGAAAATTGCAGCTCCCATGCCGATAACGTACATCCAGCAGCTTATAATTCCGTATACTATTGCGCTTACAGCAGTTGCTGCGGCAGGCTTTTCAGCCTCGCGGGTATAGTCGCTTATAAGCGGCAGCCACGAAAGAGGCATAGCAACAGAAAGCTCAACTGCCGCACCGAAACTCATGGCATCGCCGTCCGCAACAGGAAGCTTACTGCCATCAAAGAAGATGACCTTGCACAAAATCAGCGTCAGGACAAAAAGTGCCGCCATTGCCACGGTGTTCACCTTTCCGAGATTGCTGATACCGATAAGTATCCACACTATTATTAGCGCGCCGATTATGAGGCTCCACAGCCAAGCGCCCGTCTTGAAGATACCGTTTGCAGCCAAAGCTCCATCATAGATCATGATAGCTGTCCAGCCAACGAGCTGGAGCACATTAAGCACGGAGAAGAAAATTCCGCCCTTGCTGCCAAAGCTCATTTTTACCGTCTCCATTGCGCTCCTGCGAGCCTTTCCGCCGATAAGTCCTGCCGCAAAAAGCATTGCACAGCCGATCATGTGACCGATTATAACAGCGGCAAGTCCCTTGCCAAAACCAAGCGGAGCAAAATATGTACCTGTCAGGATTTCGGCGAGCGAAACTCCTGCTCCGAACCATATCAGTCCATTTTCATATATAGAAGTGCCTTTTTTACCCATTTCACTCAGCCTCCTCTGCAAATACTCCGCCAAGAGCAAAGGCGTGATCCATAGGGCCGCTTCCCTTTCCAAGGTCGAGCATAGCCGCGAGAGCGCCCGAAATATACTCTTTCGCACGTTCAACGGAAGTCTCCAGTGAAAAGCCCTTCGCGAGATTTGATGCGATCGCGCTTGAAAGCGTACAGCCCGTACCGTGAGTGTTCGGATTGTTTATCCTCTTGCCCTCAAACCAGCGCCAGCTGCCGTTTGAATAGAGAAGATCGTTTGCGTCGTTGAGGTTGTGTCCGCCCTTGCAGAGCACAGCACAGCCGTATTCGCCGCTTATTTTTTCGGCTGCCTTTATCATATCTTCGGCGTCGGAAATCTTCATCTCCGAGAGCACTTCCGCCTCGGGAATATTCGGGGTGAGCAGAGCAGCAAGCGGCAGGAGTTCCCTTTTCAGAGCCTCAACAGCTCCGTCCGCAATAAGCCTTGCTCCGCTCGTTGCAACCATTACAGGGTCTACAACGATGTTCTCTGCCTTGTAAAAGCGAAGCCGCTCCGCAATTCTGGCAATAAGCCCCTCCGATGCGACCATTCCTATCTTGACCGCATCAGGACGGATATCGGTAAATACCGCGTCTATCTGCTGTCCGAGAAAGTCGGGTGTGACTTCCATAATTCCTGTAACGCCGGTCGTGTTTTGCGCTGTGAGTGCTGTTACCGCGCTCATTGCAAAAACACCATTCATAGTCATTGTTTTCAGATCTGCCTGAATGCCGGCGCCTCCGCAGGAATCGCTTCCTGCGATCGTTAATGCTGTTCTCATTTTTTCATTACTCCTTTTCATGATCTGGATCCGTCTTATAGACCGATCCTCAGGACAACACCGGCTTATGACTTTGCACGGTGTTGCCTTAGCATTAATTTTATATGGCGACAGAAGGTGGTGCCCCCGATCTGCCGCGGTGGGAGTTCACGGTAACATCAGGTATCTCACGCGTAAAGACACCTGCAAAACTGAAAGGCTAAAAATAAAAATGAGCGCACCTATGGCAGGTACGCTCAGATAGATCACTTAGCTCCCTACGTTGGCATTACCCAAATCAGGTTCGGTCGGAACTTTCATTTCCCTCTCAGCCCGTCCCACGAGCTCCCGTAAGTATATTATATCACATAATTTTAAAAAAAGCAATCCTTTTCGACAAAAAGCATATGCAGGAGTTATTCAGACAAATCAGCAATTATTCTGTCAAACACCTCAAAGTCCTTATCGTAAGTTTCCTTCATGTCCTTATAGTCCGAATACAGAAGCTTTTGCGGATTTCTTATCGCAAGGAAAAGACTGTCGTCAAGGTCAGCTTTATCAGCTCCTATTCGCTCTGCAAAATCCGTGTCCTTCAGGTAAAAGTAGTAATCCTTAACGTGCGGATTATCGGGATATATCTCGCTGAGGTCGGTGAAAACATTCTCCGGCTCAAGAATATCCGTTATACTCGCTCCGCCGATCACTATTACCGAATCCGCCGTCTGGAGCTGAGACATAAGCTTTCCATCTACGCCGTTCGCGTAATTCTTGTATTCGTCCTTCGTGTAGGGAATGTAGTAAACTTCGACCTCGGTTTTTCCGTTGTCGTTGAAGTCCTCCGCGAATGAGGCGATGTAATCGTCAAGATTTTCCGCATAACCCACGCTGTCATACTCGCCAATGACAAGGATCGTCACATCGGGGCGCGGCTTGCTGATGAAGTTGTAGATCAGAAAAACTGCCACCACCGCAAAGAAAGTGCCGATACCGAGCCACCACTTGTTATGGTAAAAGAAGTTTCCGATCTTCTTCCAGAACGAAAGTTTCGGTTCTTCCTCATGCTCCTCGTGAATGGTCTCGCTCTCCTCAATAAGTCCCTGTTTAAGGCGAATAAGCTCCTTTTTCTCCTCAAGAATACGCCGCTCGTAAGCCTCGCGCTTTTTCTTTTCCCGCTCCTGAGCCTGTCTTTCAAGCTCCTTCTGCTTTTCCTCAAGCTCGGCAAGCTTCTGCTCATGCATTTCGCGGTTGACCTGAAAAACGCTTTTGCTCACGTCTATTTTGTCATCATCAAGAGGTTCGCTTTCCTTGGTTTTATCCTTATCCTTCATAAAATCTCCATTTAAGAAATCAGGCGGAATCAGATCCGCCCGAAAATAATTATTCTTCTGTTTCTTCGCTCTCCGCTGAAACCGTTCTTCCGCTGTTTGCAGGAAGCGACTTCATTGTCGGGAAAAGGAGCACGTCTCTGATAGACGGGCTGTTTGTGAGGAGCATTACAAGACGGTCGATTCCGTATCCTATACCGCCTGTAGGAGGCATACCTATCTCAAGTGCACGGAGGAAATCCTCATCTGTGCGGTTAGCTTCCTCATCGCCCTGACTGAGAGCTTCTTCCTGAGCCTTGAAACGCTCGCGCTGGTCGATAGGATCGTTAAGCTCAGAGTAAGCATTACACATCTCTCGGCCTGTGATGAACAGCTCGAAACGCTCAACATAATCGGGAGCGTCAGGCTTTTTCTTGGTAAGGGGCGAGATCTCAACAGGGTGATCAATAATAAATGTAGGCTGAATGAGGTGTTCCTCAACAAAAGTCTCAAAGAACAGGTTGAGGATATCGCCGCGCTTGTGACGCTCCTCAAACTCAACGTTGTGAGCCTTGGCAGCCTCTCTTGCTTCTTCAAGAGTCTTTATCTCATTGAAGTCAACACCCGAATACTTCTTTACAGCGTCGATCATGGTGAGTCTTTCAAAGGGCTTGCCGAGGTCTATCATGTATTCGCCATAGGGAACGCAGGTAGTTCCGCAGACTTCCTGTGCAACATGGCGGTACATATTTTCTGTGAGATCCATCATTCCGTAGTAGTCGGTGTAAGCCTGATAAAGCTCCATGAGCGTAAATTCCGGATTGTGACGAGTATCAACGCCTTCATTTCTGAAAACTCTGCCTATCTCGTAAACTCTTTCAAGTCCGCCTACGATGAGTCTCTTGAGGTAGAGTTCAAGGCTGATACGGAGCTTAACGTCCTCGTCAAGGGCGTTGTAGTGAGTCTCAAAAGGTCTCGCAGCAGCTCCACCCGCATTTGAAACGAGCATAGGAGTTTCGACCTCCATAAAGCCCTGATCGTCAAGGTAACGGCGAATAGATGAAATTATCTTTGAACGCTTGATAAATGTATCCTTGACCTCGGGATTGATGATGAGGTCTGTGTAGCGCTGGCGGTATCTTGTGTCGGTATCCTTGAGACCGTGCCACTTTTCGGGGAGCGGAAGGAGAGACTTTGAAAGGAGGGTGATCTTCTTTGCATGAATGGATATCTCTCCCCTCTTGGTTCTGAAAACATAACCCTCTACTCCGATGATATCGCCGATATCCCACTTTTTCTTGAATTCCTTGAAAAGGTCTGCGCCGATGTCATTTGAACGCACATAGACCTGGATTCTGTCAGAAACATCGCGAACGTCAATAAAGTTAGCCTTACCCATATCGCGCCAGCTCATGATCCTGCCTGCGATGCGGACAATTTTTTCGTTGAGTGCAGCAAGTCCCTCGGCGAGTTTTTCCTCGTCTCCGCCTGCCTCCTCGGTAACTTTATCCTCGTCCGCCTCATACTGCTTTTTGTAATCGGCAGCGTGACCTGTTACGTCATATTTTGTCACCTGAAAAGGGTCAGTACCGCTCTCTCTGAGTGCAGCGAGCTTATCGATCCTGTCCTTCTTCAGAATATTTATATCCTGCTCCGGAGCTTCCTGCTCCTGAGCTGCCTTGTTAAGCTGATTTTCGCTCATTCTGTTATACGTCCTTTCGGGGATTATTTTGAAATTTCCATTACCTCAAAGCGGAGTTCGCCTGCGGGAGCTTCAACAATGAAAATATCTCCGACCTTTTTATGCATTGCTGCCTTGCCGATAGGCGACTCATCGGAAATCTTCTTTTCTCTTACGTTAGCGTGATTTGTGTCAACGATAGTGAACGTCTCGACCTTGCCGTTGTCAACGCGCTTGATCGTGATGATCGAGCTCATGCCGATCTCATCGACAGAAATGCTTGAATCGTCGATAACTACGGCGTTTGCAATGGTGTATTCAAGCTCCTGGATATGAGCTTCGAGGATAGCCTGTTCATTCTTTGCCTCGTCGTACTCAGCGTTCTCGGAAAGGTCTCCGTAAGAACGTGCGACTTTCAGTCTTTCGGAAACTTCCTTACGTTTATTGATCTTGAGGTCATCGAGTTCGGCGAGAAGCTTTGTATAGCTCTCCTGTGACATTTGTTTAGCAGCCATGTTATCATTCTCCTTAACAGATATATTCCTGCAAATAAGCAGGGGCAAACAGCGGTATGAGCGGATAAAGCCGCTCCCGCACATCTACAAACTATTAACTTAAATTATATCACACTTCCCTGTAATTGTCAAGCAGCACAAAAGTGCCGAACGCACCATACCGCCGCATTTTCCGCACAGCCGCAAGCGTATTTTCGCAGCAAAAGTGTGTCGTCCAAAAAAAGGCTGCCGGATCACCCGACAGCCTTTCATTTAATTTTAAACTCAGAAGAGGTCAAAATCACCGAATGTATCGCCATTGACAACGTAGTAGACCTTGTTTACCTCAGGCTTTACATAAACGTCAACCTTCTTGATGCTCTTAACTTCAGAAGCAATCTTTGCCTTTTCAACGAGCTCATCAGTGTTTACCTCTGAACCGCCGAACTGAACAACTACCTTGCTCTCGGGAGCAGCGGGTTTCTTTGCAGCAGGCTTCTTCGCAGCAGACTTCTTTGCAGCGGGTTTCTTTTCTTCTGTAACAGCAGCGGCAGTTTCTTCAACAGCCTTTACCGGCTCAGCAGCAACAGCAGCTTTAACACTTTCAACAGCAGCCTTTGCCGCAGCTGTATTTCTCTTAGGTCTTGCCATTATAAATTCCTCCTTAAAATTACTTGTTTACAGCGCTCTTGAGAGCCTGACCTGCCTTGAAAGCAGGAGCCTTTGAAGCGGGTGCAGTCATCATCTGCTTAGTCTGAGGATTGATGACCTGCTTTTCCTTACGGTCACGAACCTCGAATGTACCAAAACCAACGATCGAAACCTTCTCGCCGCTTGCAAGAGCGTCTGTAATTGTAGCTATGATAGCGTTTACAGCAGTTTCAGCATTCTTCTTTGTGAAATCTGTCTTATCAGCAACAGCACTAATTAATTCAGTCTTTGTCATTTTCATATCCTCCAATAAATAAGATTTTTACAATTTGAATTATATACCCTTTAATTTGATTTGTCAAGGAAATTGTGAAAAAATGACATATCGACCGATTCTACGCGATCCGCACGCCCTTTTTTATAAAAAACAACCATAGAATAAGGCTATTTTCCGTTAACCCGGTTAGCCCTGTTTACGGGCAAAAGCCGGGATAATCCCGCACATTCCCGACATACCGCAAAAAAGCAGTTGCCCCCTTACGGAAACAACTGCTTTTACGCTATTTTCTTCGGTTTGTGCAGACAAGCGGATCGCCGCACAAGTTTTCATCAATCAGCCGTAAGATTGCCGTTTTCATCGAGGTCTATGTCGATAACGTCACCTGCGGAGAGATTTCCGCCGATTATCTTCTTAGCTGCAATAGTCTCAACTCTGCTCTGGATAAATCTTCTGAGCGGACGAGCACCGAAATTCGGGTCATAGCCGTGCTCAACGATGTAGTGCTTTGCCGCATCGCTTACATTTATGCGCAGATGCTTGTCGTCAAGACGTTTCTGCAGATCAGCAAGCATAAGATCTACTATCTTTATGATCTCGGTCTTTGCAAGCGGCTTGTAGAAGATTATCTCATCAAGACGGTTGAGGAATTCGGGGCGGAACTGCTGTTTGAGCAGAGTCTCTACCTGTCCCCTTGCCTCGTCGGTGATGTTGCCATTTTCGTCAATACCCTCAAGAATATAGGGGGAACCGAGATTTGAGGTGAGTATTATAATAGTATTCTTAAAGTCTACCGTTCTGCCCTGTGAGTCGGTGATACGTCCGTCATCAAGAACCTGAAGCAGAATATTGAATACATCAGGATGAGCCTTTTCGATCTCATCAAAGAGAACTACCGAGTAAGGCTTTCTTCTTACAGCCTCTGTAAGCTGTCCGCCCTCGTCATATCCAACATATCCGGGAGGCGCTCCGATAAGTCTGCTCACGCTGAATTTCTCCATGTATTCGCTCATATCGATACGGATCATGTTACGCTCATCATCAAAGAGTATCTCCGAAAGAGCCTTTGCAAGTTCGGTCTTGCCGACACCGGTAGGACCGAGGAAGAGGAACGAACCGATAGGTCTGTCAGGATTCTGTATACCTGCTCTTGAACGGAGTATAGCCTCGCTGACTTTAGTTACAGCCTCGTCCTGACCGATAACTCTCTTGTGGAGCAAGCCTTCAAGTCCGAGAACCTTTTCCTTTTCGCCCTCCATGAGTTTTGAAACCGGAATACCTGTCCAGCGGCAGACGATTTTTGCGATCTCGTCCTCAGTTACCTTATCACGCAGAAGTCTGTCGTCGCCGATATCCTTCTCCGCTTTCTGCTCAAGTTCACTAAGCTCTTTGCGTAACTGCGGCAGTTTGCCGTATTTAAGTTCCGCAGCCTTGTTGAGGTCGTATTCACGCTCTGCCTTGTCGATATCCTTGCTTACGCTTTCAATCTCCTCACGAAGTTTCTGAACTGCCGAGATGTCGGACTTTTCATTCTCCCACTTAGCTTTCATGCCGCTGAATTTATCGCGAAGTTCCGCAAGTTCTTTCTGGATCTCTGCAAGGTGTTCCTGTGAGATATTGTCGTTCTCCTTTTTAAGAGCAGCCTCCTCGATTTCAAGCTGCACTATCTTACGGGAAATTTCATCAAGTTCTGTCGGCATTGAATCCATTTCTGTACGGATAGTAGCACACGCCTCATCAATGAGGTCGATCGCCTTATCGGGAAGGAATCTGTCGGTGATGTAGCGGTTTGAGAGAACCGCAGCCGAAATAAGCGCATTATCGTTGATTTTAACGCCGTGGAAAACCTCGTAGCGTTCTTTCAAGCCTCTGAGGATAGAAATCGTGTCCTCTACTGTCGGCTCGTCAACCATAACAGGCTGGAAACGTCTTTCGAGTGCAGGGTCTTTCTCAATATACTGACGGTACTCATTAAGAGTCGTTGCGCCGATACAGTGGAGTTCGCCCCTTGCAAGCATAGGCTTGAGGAGATTGCCTGCGTCCATAGCGCCGTCTGATTTACCTGCGCCCACTATTGTGTGAAGTTCATCAATAAAGAGCAATATCTGACCATTGCTGTTCTTTATTTCATTAAGTACAGCTTTGAGTCGTTCCTCGAACTCGCCGCGGTATTTTGCACCGGCAACAAGTGCGCCCATATCAAGCGAAAATACCTTTCTGTCCTTTAAGCTGTCGGGCACATCTCCTGCAACGATACGCAGGGCAAGTCCCTCAGCAATAGCGGTTTTACCGACACCCGGTTCACCGATAAGAACAGGGTTGTTTTTGGTTTTACGCGAAAGAATACGAATAACGTTTCTTATCTCGCTGTCTCTGCCGATTACCGGATCGAGCTTGTTCCTCCTTGCAAGGTCTACGAGTTCCTGACCGTATTTCGTGAGTACGTCATAGGTGTCCTCGGGATTCTCGCTGGTAACGCGCGTGTTGCCTCTTACCGACATAAGTGCGCTGAGGAAATTCTCTTTCGTGATCGCGAAGTTTTTCATAAGCTGAGACACGTCTCTGTCCTTGCAGTCAATGAGGGCAAGCATGATGTGCTCAACCGAGATAAACTCGTCCTTCATGTCAGAAGCAATTTTTTCAGCCGAATTGAGCATACGGTCGCAGTCGGCAGTAATTCCGACCTCGTTGCTTCTGCCGCTACCTGTTACCTTGGGCAATGCGGAGATTTTTCTGTCAACTTCCTGACCGAAAATATCCGTGTCAATGTTCATCTTTTTCAGAAGCTGCGGAATGAGTCCGCCGTCCTGCTTAACAAGACCCGCCAGAATGTGTACAGGCTCAATGACCTGATTCGACATCATAACAGCAATGCTCTGAGCCTTCCTTATAACGTCAACCGATTTCTGTGTAAATTTCTCTGCATTCATATTTCATACCTCCATATCATTTTAAGATCACGCCGTATGCGCTATACTATAAGATGTATTTTTCAAGCATTTTCCTATAATTCTTTTCTATTTCAGGAACTGACTCCGCAATTTCGGACGGAGCTGAAAAGTAGATCTGCAAGACCTGATTCAACTCTGTGAGATAGCCGCTTATCGCTTTTCCCACCTCCTCAACATCAAGTCCGCTGTTAATGAGACGCCGCGTAAAACTTCCCTCGCCGAGCTCATACATATAATTATTATACCCTCGTTCTGTAAGACATTTCTTTTCAAGAGAGACCCAACCGGAAAAGAAACTGTCAAACAGATTTATCAGTGCCGCGCTCTGAGTTCGTATCTGGACCCTGAGTGTGCCGAGGCAATCGACCGGAGCACGTTCAAGCTCGACTTTGAAATTTATCGTCGGGCGATATTTGTAGTCCAGCGCTGTCCTGAGCGTCATAAGGGACGCCGAACGCTGCTGCTGTATCCGAAAAGCGCCGCCGATAAGTTCGGTCATCGAGTCGAAGATCTCACGCATTCTCATTTCCGGAGTCACGCACGAAAGCCTTTCCGCAAGTATCTGATTTATGAGGTTGGAACGGCTCGTACCAAGCCGGTAAGCCTGCTCGTCCACCGCCTTTATCACATCGTCCATAAGGACGAGACTGTAAACGCTTCTTTTCATTGGATCACCCTTTTCTTTTCGTTTTCTTAATCATAGCACCAATTATAGAATTTGTCAAGCATATTATATAATCTTTCACGCAAATTTCACAATCAGAAAAAAATCCACTCCGAAGAGTGGACGCATCAGATCCCAACGGCAAAACCGTTTAGCACTATGGATCAGATCATAATTCATAAGTTAAAACAAATAATCGAGAATAGAAAACATGAAAAAATCACAAATGAAAGGGGTCAGTTTTATTTCTTAACAAAACTATTTCTATGTTTTGCAAGTGAACTAATACCCAGTATCAAGCACATGAGAGGGGAGGGCACTTGATACCGAGTACCAATTATCTTCATTTGCTGTATATATTATATCTGTCTCTTATACACATCTGACGCTGCCGACGAATAGCCTT
>UQEM01000038.1 GCA_900540005.1 uncultured Ruminococcus sp. | reverse complement strand
CCGCCGGACAGGAAGTTACAACAGTATCAGCAACAGAAACAGAAACCGCTGATACTCAAAATTCTGAGGGAACCGACGAAAAAGAGATATATGTCGGCTTTTAACTCAGACAGTGAAGAAACCGAATAAAAAGAGAATCGGTTGAAGCTGCGGACAATCTTTACTTTATTTTTTGAGGGAGACTTTTTACCTATGAACGAACTGAATATTTCTGCGGTCGATGCAACCGCAATGGAGACAGCAGCCACTACCTCTGCACCGAAGCACAAGTGGCTCTCTAAGCTCACCCGTGGTGCAAAGAAGGCAACCATGTTCTGCACAATCGCAGGCGTTATGGCATCTGCCTGTGCAACTCAGGCATTCGCAGCAGGCACGGGTGCTGTTGATACTTCTTCTTTCATTTCTACTGCGTGTACCGTTCTCAAGAGCGTTATCTGCCTGATCGGTGCAGGCGTTGGTGTATGGGGCGTTGTAAACCTTCTTGAAGGTTACGGTAATGATAACCCCGGTGCTAAAGCACAGTAGTGATATAGAAGTTTTTTCTCCCTTAGTGTAGTCGCATAACACCGTCGGTTATGCGACCTTTTTTCCATATTTGCCTGTTTCAACGGATATAGTCGATACCGCCACATCAAAGCGATAGTGAATGACAATATCCTGGATTCGCTTTCCGCTGGACTTGTCTGCTTCATGGACTACTATCCTGTCGATCAGTTCGTGCATGATCTTCGGAGTAAGCACCGTGATATGCTCATACTGCTTGATGACATTGAGGAACGCCGTTACATCAGAGGACTTCTGTTCAGCCGTTTCGACAAAGGCGGTAAGCTCCGCAACAGTGGCTTTCAGCTTTGCCTGTTCTTCCTCATATCCTGCCGACATCATCGTGAAACGCTCGTCCGACAGTCTGCCGAGGACATTATCCTCATAGAGCCTTGTAAAGAGCTTGTCCAGTTCAGCGATACGCTTTTCAGCCTGTTTCAGCGTTTTCTTTGCTTTTGTAAGCTCTGAGGATTTACGCTGTACGGAACTGCTCATGACACGCTTGACAAACTCCTCCTCATTGCCTCTGACCATCGTCAGGAGCTTGTTCAGCTCACCGAGGACGATCTCATTCAAGACACAGGTGCGGATATAATGCACCGAGCATTTATCCTGTTCCTTTGCGTAGGTGGAGCATCTCATGTGTTCCTGTTCGGGACGCTCATTCTTACGGCGGCTCAGGTACATCTTCTCTCCGCAGTCAGCACAGTAAACCATTCCTGCGAACGGATTCACTACTTCGCATTTCTGCGGTCTGCGCTTATTCTTGCGAAGCTCCTGCACCAAGTCGAATGTTTCCTGAGTAATGATAGGCTCTTGCGTATTCTCGAAGATCTGCCACTCGTCCTCCGGATTGTAGATGATCTTATGTACCTTGTAGGACTTCATCTTTGTGCGGAAGTTGACCGTGTGACCGCAGTATTCAAGCCTTTCGAGGATATGGGTGATCGTATTCGCTCCCCAGCGGTAGGTCTTGGCGTTATGCCGTCCGTTGTCACGACCTTGCGACAATGCGTAGGCAGTCGGCGTAGGGATACCCTGTTCGGTCAAGATACGGGCAATTTGCACCGGACCGTAGCCGTCAATGCAGAGCTTGAATATCTTGCGTACCACCTCAGCAGCAGGCTCGTCAATTACCCACAGGTTCTTGTCGGTATCTGACTTCTTGTAGCCGTACACGGGTGGACACAGGTGCTTGCCCGACTGTCCCTTTGCCCTGAACACCGCACGAATCTTCTTACTGCAATCACGGGCGTACCAGTCATTAAAAATGTTCTTGAAAGCAAGCAGTTCGTTCTCGGACTTTGCAGTATCGACATTATCGTTCACAGCGATATATCGCACATCGTAGTCGGGAAACACCATTTCAATCAGCTCACCCGTTTTCAGGTAATCACGACCTAATCGGCTCAAATCCTTTGTTATGACCGTAGCGACCTTGCCGTCCTCAATGTCCGTCATCATCGCTTTGAAGCCATCACGCTCAAAAGTAGTTCCACTCACGCCATCGTCCACATAGAACACCGTGTTGCGAAAGCCGTTGTCATCGGCATACTTCTGGAGGATAGCCTTCTGATTTGTGATACTGTTGCTCTCACCGTCGAGCATATCGTCCTGGCTCAGACGGCAGTATAAAGCTGTTATCTTGTCTGTCATATTAACCTCACTTTCCGACAGGATACAGCAAGCTATTATCATTATAGCGCACCATATTTCTTTTTTCAATGCGCCGATATTCCAAAATCAAACAGCCTGCTTGTCCTGTTCTTGTCCGGATTCACCGAGCATTTTCTCACAGTCCTCTGTGATGAGCCTTGCAAGAATATCGCTCAGGCTCTCCCGAAAAGCTGGGTTAAAGACCGTTTTCACTCTGTAAGTCGTATGCCCGATATGATACTCGGACACGTTATCTGTTACCGCAACGGCGGCAGTTGTTGTTTCGTTCATAGCGAATTTTTCTCCTTCAGCTTGTCTTTATCTACACATTTGGATTTGAGGGTTTCGCTTTATCTCTCTGCCCTCATATTCATAGCCGTGAGGAACTGCATTGCTGCTGCCCCTATCATAGCTATCGTCTTGTTGTCGGATATATGTTAATCCGAATACGGAGTGTGCTTGTTATCGAAGAACGTAGTCTGATAGTCGGCATTATCGTCGCTGTCGGAATCATCGTCCTCATCGCCGTTGGTATCGGCAGAGCTATCGTCAGCAAGCTCAGCGATCTGGTCATAAGTCATACCGCTTGCGGTCAGCTTACCGATCAGCGTATGCTCTATGGTTGCAGTATCGACAAGCTCTTGTCCCTCTAAGCCGTAAAGCTCAGAGAGCATATCGTAAGCGATCTGCTTGCTCTCCATGATGACCTTGCGTTTACGTTCGAGAGCTGCCTTGATAGACTTCTCGTAGCTGTCGAGCTTCGCCTGGTTGTCTTTCAGATTACCACGCATTTACTTCACCTCACATTTTATTGGATTTAGGGAAAATACCCTATGCTAATATTATAGCGCGAATCGCTGTTCTGTGTCTATTGATATTGCGCTCAAACTTTCCGTTCCAGTGAAATTATCCAGTTCGACATATTGTTATGGGGAAAATAAAAAAGCTGCGGAGCGGAGTTCGCTCACACAGCTTAATGGGATATTCAGCTTGCAAGAGATAATATAATCAATCCTCCAATAAATAGAAATGCAGTAACAACATACACATCAGATTTGCGAATGCTGTTCCAGTTAATGTTGTTTGGAGTCATAGGCTTATGATAAACATCTTGGTAAGAGCAATATATGTGTTTCCATTTCAGCAAATATCCTATTATCGTCCATAAACTATAAATGATTAAAAGTAATCCAAAATAATAAATCGAATCAGTAATTTCGATTATTATTATCATAGCTACTATCCACCCGTATCGGTGAAAATATGCAAGGGCTTTTACAATTCGTTGAGCAGATTTGTTATTCATGGACACATCATATCTCCCATATATTCGATTGGACGAGAATTAGATTTCTTAATATTGCTCCCCCAATTAAAACTTGAAACTTTCATTTGTGCATTTTTCTTATGTAAACTTACTTGATACTACAGAAAATAGGTGTTTCTTAATCCTTGAAGTAAAAAGAAAATATCGAAACAATAATTCAAGAGTTAATTGGGGGAGCAATACCTATACATTATATCACACATTCTTTGAAAAAGCAATATACTGTATTTCACCAGATTGCCGCCCAAGTTGCGCAATAACTGCGCCGAGCCAGTTTACAATAATGATACCGTCGAAAGAATGCAGAGGGAATGAAAGTCGCATAGCTCCAAATTCGATGACGGAGCATCGAAAGCCTGAGCGGAAAGAAACGCTCAGGCGAGAAAATATGCGCCTAAGCGCAACAAAAATAACAAGCATTGTATTTTGCGCCGCACAGCGAACGAAAATACCAAATGCTTGTTGGGGACACCCCAAGCCCCGAAATGACCGCACAGCGGTCATAAAAAAATCGGCTAACGCCGAAATAGAGATAAAGGAGACACCACAATGGAAACCGAAAAGAAAAAGCATGGCAGACCACGCAAGCAGAAGTTTTTTGAAACCACAGGTATGAGCTATGAGGGAGCTATCAACAACGCTCTGGACAAAAAGCTTGCTGCCGAGCTTGACGATACCCTTGCACACAAGTCTGAGGGCGAACTTACCGATGATGAACGCAAGTACCTGAAACGCAAGAGGGAGAAGAAGTCTTACACGCTGAATGTACGCTTCACGGAATCCGAAATGCAGGATATACTTGCGAAGTGCGATCAGTACGGGTACAAAAACAAAACGGAGTATATCCGTGACTGCGTTCGTGCGAGGGTTGACCTTGCTCCCGACAGCGGTGGACTTGCCGAGGTCAACAAGGCTATGAAACGCATCGGCACGAACATCAATCAGATTGCTGTCCGCCTGCACAGCACAGGCAACTTTTACGCAGACGATATGACCGAAATCAAGAAAGGAGTCGGAGAGATTTGGCGGTTACTTCTATCCATAGCATCAAAGCAACAGTCGGCGCAGCAATCGCTTACATCACAGACGGAGATAAGACCGTCAACGGCGTATATGTCAGTTCTTATGCTTGCAGAGCCGACAGCGCAGGGGCAAGCGAAGATTTCCGAGCTGTCCGAGACAGAGGAACAGGGCGAACAAAAATCCTTGCATACCACCTGATACAGAGCTTTGCTCCCGGTGAAGTTACACCTGAACAGGCTATGCAGATCGGTGAAGAACTTTGTGACCGCTATCTTAAAGGTGATTATCAGTATGTGCTTGCCGTTCACAGCGACCGCCAGCATATCCATACACACATCATCTTTAATAATACCAATCTGTATAACGGACTGAGCTTCACCACCGAGCATAATCAGGGTAAAAAGACTGAACGTGCTTGGGCAGAACTCAGGCAATTATCGGACGAGATATGCACCGAACACGGCATATCTGTTATCTCCGAGCCTGAAAAGGGACATGGGGTATCTCACTTTGAGAGGGATATGCAGAAAGAGGGCAAGTCGTGGAAAGAAAAGCTCCGTGTCCGTATTGCAGAGGTCATGCTTTACAGCCATGACTTCAAGGACTTTCTTGAAAAGTGCAGTGAGTGCGGTATTGAATATGTGTATAAGCCGAGCAATAAGGTCAAGTTGAAATTCAGACTATCAGGTGACGGTCAACAGAAGTTTACAAGAGCCGACACTCTGGGCGCAGACTTCACCCCCGAACGTATCACCGAGCAGATAGCAGAGATACAAGAAAAGCTGTCAGCGGCGAATGTCACTCCCGATATGCTTATCGAACCGCCGAAGCCTGTTGCTGTTCCTAAGCCTGAGCCTAAGCAGACACAGGCAGTTAACGCACCGACAAAGCCGAAACAATCTGCCGAGCCTGAAACTATCACCGAAACGAGTGAAACCGCAAAGAGAAAAGCTGCGGCGGAACAGGTTGAGAAGTTCTTTGCAGCCCGACGAGCAAGACGGCAGGCACAGCTTGATATGCTTAACGCATCTGCTTCCAAGCCCGCCGAGCCGAAGCCTGAACCGTCTGCCCCGACACCACAGCCCACACCTACGGAGAGTAAAGCACCTGAAAAGAAAGAAGATGTATGGGCAGAGATTAGGGGTATGCGTGATTGCGACAAGATGATCGCTGACCTTGAAGCTGGCGGAATCACATCGCTTGACGATCTCAAGGGCTTCTTCTGGAATTTCAAACACCCTGATGACCACACGGACGAGCTTGCCGAGCTGAACGCCAAGATCAAGCCGATTGAAAAGCTCATCAATATGATGATACAGCATTCTCAGAACTATGCTACATACAAGGAGTATCAGGAGCGTTCGGCATTTACACAAAAGAGTTTCCGCAAGAAGAATGCTGCCGCTATCGACGCATTTGAAGAAGCCGACAAGTATATTGCCGAGCATATCAAGCCTTATTACATCAAGGGCAAGCCACCGAAACTGAGCGACCTACAGGCGATGTCTGCCAAGCTGAAAAAGAAATACAATGCTCTGGTGCCTGAGCATAATGCTTTTCTCAGAAGAAAGGCGGCGGCATCGCAGTACTCTCGTCAGGTACGAAAGTATCTTGACGATCAGCGTCAGCAGGAGCGTAACAGGCAGTATCAGGAGAGAAAACGCTCTCAGCAGAAAAAGAAAGACTATCTCGAATAACAGAAAGGACACAGATTTATGAGTAAGATTGGATATATCCGTGTATCTACGGAGCATCAGGAAACAGCAAGACAGCAGGAAATCATGGGCAACTACAAGGTTGACCGCATCTTTTCCGAGAAGCTGTCAGGAGCGAACACCGACCGTCCTCAGCTCAGGGCTATGCTTGACTATGTGCGTGAGGGCGATACCCTGTATGTAGAGAGCATCAGCCGTCTGGGACGCTCCACAAAGGACTTGCTGAACATCATCGACACGCTCAATGACAAGGGTGTTACCCTCATCAGCCACAAGGAGAAGATCGACACCGACACGCCTACGGGCAAATTCATGTTGACCGTGTTCGCAGCCCTCTCACAGTTAGAGCGTGAGCAGCTCAAACAGCGACAGCGTGAGGGTATCGAGATCGCTAAGGCTCAGGGCAAGTACACGGGACGGAAACCTCTCCCCACCGACTGGACGAGGTTCGGGCAGCTCTATGGGGAATGGAGAGCGAAGAACATCACAGGCAGGGATTTTATGCGTAGAATGGATATGTCGGCAAATACCTTTTACCGCCGTGTAAGGGAGTATGAACTCCGTCACGGTATCACCGAGCAGACCTCTGCTTGACCGGTTGGCAAACGGAAAAGCCCCACAGAGCCGTCCGAGCTTGCAGAGCGGAAAACTAACCGCTGAAAAGAAAAAGCCCTCAGAAACGCTTACAGAGCGTTTCCGAGAGCTTGCGGTTATTCAGTTCCAATAGGGTTTGTGCTTGTTGTGGTATGCTCCACAATGCCTAATCAGACTTGTGTGGAACGGAAAACGGGTGCGCCAATAGGCTATGGTTTACTGAATAGGGTTATTCACGATACCCACAAACAGCGGAAGTCCCGTATCACTCATGATTTCAAATATAAATGGTCTGTCCAGTATGAACTCCGCATGATCTTCGGGTGCGCCCGCACCGTCATACATCATTACTGTCAGGGAAGCCGCTTTGCAGCCCTCTTCGTCGATCATTACTCTTGTGTCTTGTTCCGCCTTGCTTAAAAAGATCTCTTCCGTACTGTCTGTAAGGGGAGTAAAATCCGATTTTCCGGCATCAAATATATCTGTAATTCCGAGCGCATTCAGTCCGTCACGCAGATCAATATTTGAAGAAACATCAAATTTCGGAACAGATATATTGACCGTCACATACTTATTGTTCGGGTAGTCCCATGTACTGAGCATCAGCTCTCCAAACTGTTCATCATTCAGCAGATCTTCGGGAGTGTAACCCTCATCGGGAAGTATCAGCTTCATGTGACCATTGTTTTCAAGCTGTAAGCTTACAGAAGAAAAATGATCACCCCAATAGTAATTCATATCCCTCTCTGCATTCAGGAAGTCACACTGTACATCACCATTCGGAGCATGAAATGCAGCCTGCTTTGTATTCTCGGCTGAAAACTGATTGACCCATTTTCCGCTGTAATTCACGGTAGATGCAAGAGCCAGTACCATTTCGGGGTTCATTTTTATATCCGATACATAGTTTTCAAGAAGCCCGTCTGTCTGTTCATTCATCCAGTCTTGCATCAGCTTGTTGTACTTTTCATCAATAGGATCACCCGTGTATACTGATGAATAATAGTTATCTGCAATAGATCTGATAGTTCCATCATTATAGTCAATATCATCATTTGTCCAGAGTGATGTTGCAAGAACACACTTTGCCATTCCATCGTCCATGTAATTAGCCTGCCATATAGACCTTGCGTGAGAACGCAGAGTATCTATATCTTTCTGGTGCAGAACATCGAGTATCTGCTGTCTGCTGTTTCCGTCAGTTATCTCAGCCGACATACCGAGTGCCATATACAAACTAAGCGGAGAATAAACTACATTGTCTGTTTCCGAGCCTGTCAGAAATGTTTGTGAACTATTCAAGAAGAATGTATCAAATCCGTCCTGATAACCCTCCGGCTGCTTTCTGAGTTCCAGCCGTGCTTCATTCCACTCATTATACACAGGCTCATAGGTTTCCCAATCGGGATATGCAGTTTCGTCAGGATACATGGGCATTTCGGGATATTCCGCCGCTGCAAGGAGCATTGCATTAGTATCGACCTTGCCGGAGGGAGTGTTCAAGGTATCACTGCCTGTTTTCGGAAGTAAAGCAACACAGGCAATTACCGCTGCCGCACATACACCGCCAAGTGCTGTCCACTTGAAGATACTGCTATTTTTCTTTTTAGCTGTCAGCTCAGGTACGAGCTTTTCATCTGTATCACCGATCACATCAAGAAGAATATCCTTGTTTTTCATACGCCTACACCTTCCATTTCTAAGTAGTTTTTCAGTTTGTCTCTTACACGCTGTAATATCATCTTGACAGCCCCCTCAGATATGTTATTCCGTTTTGCTATCTCAGCTACTGGCATCATATACCAATATCGCAGGAGAAATATCTTTCTGTTTTTGTCGGAGAGACTGTGAAGAAAGGTGTCCATAAGCTCCTTTAGTGCGAGCCTGTCCTCAATGGGAGTATCTTCACCGATACATTCTCCCAGTTCATCAAGACATAATGTAACTTGTCCACCGCCATACTTTTGTGATCTATCCTTGCGGTATTTGTCGATTGCGAGATTACGGGTGATCTTACCTAAGAATACCGCTAATCGGCTCGGCTTTTCAGGGGGCATAGTATTCCAAGCACGAAGCCAAGTATCATTAACACATTCCTCTGTATCCTCTGCTGAGTGCAAAATGTTGTTCGCAATGGTACTGCAATAACCGCCGTATTTCGTCTGGCTCTCTTTTATCGCAGACTCATCTCTCTGCCAGTAAAGCTCTATGATATGAAGATCTTCCATAGCGCACCTCCTCGATGCCCCTTCACCCTTATAGACGAAATCCATATCGCTCAGGTAACGGTCATTTTGAAATAATTTCTATGATTATTATACCACAGATAACCCGAATACGCAAATTCCCAAAAGTGTATCACTTGAAAAGAAAGAGCCTGATCCCCGTATCACAGAGATAAGACCTTTCCTCAATAGTTATATGTGATTACTCCTGAACCTCACGCATCAGAGCCACTCCGTCCCTAAAACCGACCATGTAAGCAGCTCTCATTTCAGCAGCGGCAGTTTCGCTCACGCAGTCGAGAATACGGTGGAATATATCAATCTGCTCCTCACTGAGCGACTCCTCGAACGGAATACAGAGAGCATCAAACTCGTCAGAGAACTCAGCGGAGTGAATATCTCCCACACGGAGGTTGTAAATCATATCAATCATTGTAAGCATCCTTTCGGTAATTATTCAGCTTGCTGTACCTGTCTTACAATGTTTATCTGAAAACTTCTTTATGCCTACTGTCGTAAATCCCAGGGCATGAAGCAGCTCATGTCAGGTCTTGGTCTGATTCTCCTTGCAATCGTCCTTGTTCCTGTTCTTGAAACAATGATGACGGGCGCAATTTAAGTGACGTTCTGACCTGAATATAAGCAGATTAGCTACATAGCGGTGGGTTTTGCATTGCAATAATGGGTTTTGGGTAAGCAATCTGCACTCTCAGATATGAAAGGGAGTGAAAATATAAATGGCAATAAATATCGGATATTTAACTGCCAATAAAACAAGTGCAGGAGATGAAGTGTACACTCCATTCTATGCGGTAGAGCCGTTAATGGAATTTCTGCCGAAAGACAAGAAAATATGGTGCCCGTTCGATGAAGAATGGAGTGCGTTTTATCAGTATCTTACCGAACAGGGGTTTTATGTGGAACGAAGCAGCTTGAAAGATGACAAGGATTTTTTTCACTTTGAGCCTGACGAATGGGATATTCTCGTAAGCAATCCCCCATTTTCTAAGAAGAATGAAGTCCTGAAACGAGCTTTTGCTTTTCAGAAGCCTTTTGCTCTGCTCTTGCCCGTGAACAGTATTCAGGGTAAGGCACGATACAAGATATTCAACAATGAGATTCAGATGCTTTGCTTTGATAGTCGGGTTGACTATCACACACAGCAGAATATGCTCTTTACAACAAAGGGCAATCATTTCGGATCTGCGTATTTTTGCAGAAACCTTCTCCCCACAAAACTGGAATTACGTCAGCTTGTGAAATATGACAGACCATTGATGAATTCCTCGGAGAGGGGTGATGAATAAATGGGAGTAATCAGCGATGCGATTGATGCTTTGGAGGATTGGTGCTGTGACTTATTCAAGGACGGCATAAAATCTCAGTTTGACGGAATTTCCGATCTTCTGACTGATACATTTGCTCAGACAACAGGTTCGGGAGCAAAGGGAAACCTTGTATCAAACTTTCTAACAAAGCACCCTGCTCAGTTTACGGGTACTGCCGGAAGTGCGCCGACAGGCTACGGAATTTGGGCAACTATCGAAACGCTCTGTAACAATGTTGTAGTCCCTATTGGAGGTTTCATTCTTACAGTCATCCTCTTGAATGAGCTTTGTCAAATGGTCATTCGGGGAAACAATTTCAAGGACTTCGACGATTCGATCTTTATAAAATGGATCATCAAAGCCTTATGCGGTGTAATACTTGTAGCCAACACATATTACATCGCTTCCGCACTATTTTCGTTTGGCACAAATGTATGCTCTAACGGACTTGCCACGCTGTTCGGCAGCGGTGACTATCTATCTAAAAGTCTTGCGATAAAGAAATCAGCTCTCAATAGCTTAGGCTTGGGAGAACTGATGACGGTGTGGTTCATATCCCTTATTGTTCATCTGGGAGTGATGATACTTATTGTTGCAATCGTAATTACACTTGCAAGCCGTATCATCGAGGTGTTTATGTATCTCAGCATTGCACCTATTCCTATGGCAACAATGATGGACAGCGGAGAATGGGCGAGCATCGGTAAAAACTGGATAAAGCAACTTTTAGCTCTTTCTTTCCAGGGTTTCTTTATCGTAGTCGCACTTGGTATCTTCAAAACGCTGTTTAGCAATATGATCGCTACGCTCAATTCAAGCAAGGACGGTGTGATAATGCAAATGGCAATGCTAATGGGATACACGGCAGCACTTATCTTTACCATTCTGCGTACAGGAGCTATCAGCAAAAGTGTGTTTAACGCACATTGACCTTGAACAAGATTGGAGGATTTATGGCACATTATGTACAAATCCCTAAAGACCTGAACGACATCAAAGAGAAGTTCATTATGGGATTTACCAAAAGACAGGTAATATGCTTTGGTATCGGTCTTGTTCTCGGAGCGCCTGTTTTCTTTCTGACGAAAACAGCTATAGGAATGTCCGGGGCGATATTCGCTATGGGTGCAGTCGCTGCTCCTGCGATACTCTGTGGACTTTATAAGAAAAATGGTGTTTTCTTGGAAAAACAGGCAAAATATATGCGTGAATACTTTACAAGACCTCGAAAGCGGTATTACCGCACAACAAACATATTTGAGTGCTTTGAAAGGCATATCGAATACACAAGAATCAAGAAAAAGCTGAGAGATGCCGAAAGAAAAGGCTGATACGGCTTACTATATAGTACACTTTCGGTGTCTCCGCTTTTGAATACAAACGGAGGTTACCAATGGGCTTTAGAAAGAGAAATGCCAATAAAAGTGATAACCGCAGCAAAGCAAAGGTTGTCATGGGCAAGCCAGCCTCTCAGCTTACAAAAGAGGACAAAAAAATACTTTCCGCACGAATAGCGGAAATCAAGAGTGCTAATGGCGGTAAGACTACGGTGCAGAACACGATTCCATATATGTGTATGTATAAGGACGGTGTTTGCCAGGTATCGGAGAACTTCTTCTCTATGACGGTACAGTTTTATGATGCCAATTACTCTATTTCGGAGTTTGAGGAACAGAACAATATTTTCAGTAAATACTGTGATGTTATCAATCTCTTTGACAATACGATCAAATTCCAGCTTACCTTTGAAAATCAAAACAGATCAAAGGAAAAGCTCGTAAAAACGGTGCAGATACCCGAACAGGACGATGATTTCAATGCGATCCGCAAGGAGTACAGCGAAATGCTGACCGATAAGCTGATGAAAGGCTCTAACGGTCAGTCGGCAAGAAAGTTCCTGACATTCGGTATCGAGTCCACATCATACAAGGCAGCAAGGGCAAAGCTGATGAGCATAAAGAATGATATTATCAAAGGATTTAAGGCTTTTGGTGTTGAAGCTGAATTACTTGACGGCAAGCAAAGGCTCGAAGCCCTGTACTATGCTCTCAATCCCTACAGAAACTCCCCCTTCATTTTCAATTGGGACTCTATGCTTAAAGCTGGAATGGACACGAAGGACTTTATCAGTCCTCCATCACTAAAATTCAACAAGGCAGATTTTGAGATCGGCAATGCCTACGGTGCTGTATGGGGTATGAATATCCTTGCCGGAGAGCTGTCGGACGAGATATTAAAGGACTTCCTTGAAATGCAGAACCTTTTCTGCGTGAATATTCATGTTGATCCGCTGGACCAGATAGATGCCCTGAAATTCGTCAAAAAGAAGCTCACCAATGTGGAGCAGATGAAAATCGACGAACAGAAAAAGGCTTCGCAATCGGGTTATGATCCCGATATTCTTCCTCCTGCGATCAAGATGTATATCGAGGACATTGAAAAGCTCCTCGCTGATCTGAACAGCAAGAATGAGCGTCTTTTTCATATCAGTATTTCACTGAGAGCTTATGCAAAAAGTAAAAAGGAGCTGAAACTTCTTTCTGAAATGCTGAAGCGTGTCTGCCAGAAGAATAACTGCACGATGTTTCCCTATGATTATCGACAGGAACAGACACTCGTTTCCACACTTCCGCTGTGCTATAACGAGATTCCTGTCCGCCGTGAGATGCACACAAGCGGTATCGCTATCTTCGTGCCGTTTACCACTAAAGAGCTGTTTCAGGACGGACAGGCTACCTATTACGGAATCAATACGCTGTCGGGAAATATGATCCGTGCCAACAGGTCAAGGCTCAAAAATCCGAATGGACTTATCCTCGGTACGCCGGGTGCAGGCAAGAGTTTCAGCGTAAAGCGTGAAATACTCGACTGCTTTCTTACAACAGTTGATGACATAATCATCTGCGACCCCGAAGGAGAGTATTTTCCGCTTGTTTCGGCTCTGCACGGACAGCTTATCAGAATTGCAAGCAATTCCGAACAGCATATCAACCCTATGGACATTACCATTGACGATTATCTGTTCAGCAATCCTATGGAAGTGATCGCAAATAAGTCCGACTTCCTGATTTCGCTTTGTGAGATCATTGTCGGAGGTCGCTACGGTCTTTCCGCTGAGGAACGCTCTGTTATCGACAAATGTGTTCAGAGCATCTACAAGCATTTTATCGAAAATGAGCCGACGCCTGAAAAGATGCCGCTTCTCTCCGATTTGCAGCAGGAGCTTAATAATGAAGGCGAAGTCGCTCTGCGTGTATCAAATTCTCTTGAAATGTTCGTAAACGGCAGCCAGAATCTCTTTAATCACTGCACCAACATTGATATGAGTAATCGTATCATCTGCTTTGATATTAAGGAGCTTGGCAATCAGCTAAAAAAAGTAGGTATGCTGATCGTTCAGGATACGGTATGGAACAGAGTATCAGCTAACCGTGAAAAGAAAAAAATCACTCGCTACTACATTGATGAGTTCCACCTCCTTCTGAAAGAGGAACAGACAGCGAAGTACAGCGCAGAAATATGGAAGCGTTTCCGTAAGTGGGGCGGTGTGCCGACAGGCATCACGCAAAATGTCAAGGACTTGCTTTCTTCTCAGGAGGTTGAGAACATCTTTGATAACTCGGATTTTGTATATATGCTGAACCAGGCAGCCGGAGACAGAGACATTCTCGCTGAAAAGCTCCATATTTCAAAGGAGCAGATGAAGTTTGTAACAAACAGCGGTCCGGGCGAGGGACTTATCCGCTATGATAAAGTGCTTTTGCCGTTTACAGACCATTTTCCGATGGATACAGAGATGTATAAACTTATGACCACGAAACCTACTGAGGGTGCGTAAACTGCGCAGATTGGAGGATTTATGAGCTTACAGAGAGAAGAGAATAACCTCCGTAGAGCGCAGGCTCGTTTCGACAAAGTCAGCAGACGGTCGAAGCAGTTTCAGATAGACTTCCGCCGTGAAGCAAACAGCAGAGGTCGCTTTCATACCCGTGCATATATCGTCCGTGGTGAGAAAACGCATCACGGCGGTCGGGGTATCGTCCATAAGTTTGCAAATGCAAAATACCGCATTCAGGGCGATAAACCGTCAGTCACACGGACGATCAAATCATGGCAGCCAAAGACATTCAAGGGAAAGCTGTTCAAGGCAAACGTCCGTGCTGTGAATTTCGCAGTACATGATGTTGCTCAGACGGCGGTCGATACCGGTCTCGCAGCGGAAACTGGCGGTATCAAAACCGCCGACACCGCCCAGCGTGAAGTCCGCAACAAGCTCAAACAGAAATACACCCGTGAAGCGGTGGACGATTATCATCGTGGCGTATTTCTTGTGGGTCGCACGGCGGTCGATGCTGTCAAGGGTACGCACAATCACCTGAAAACAAAGAAGCAGTATAAGCTCGAAAAAGCGAAGTTACAGCTAAAGAAAGCTGATAACAAGCTCTATAAGGCGAAAACTCAGAAGCCGAAAATGGCTGCGACAAAAGCCGATTTGAAGAAAGCAAAGGCGGAGTATAAAGCCCGAATTGTAAAAGATAAGGGCAATACGCTCCGCAAGGCGATGAACAAGCGCCGATTGCAGGCATATAAGCAGACAAAGCGTGAGCTGAATTTTGAGCGTAAACAGCTAAAAACAGAACAGCAGTTCCGTGTTAAGGAACTGCGTAATCAGAAAAAAATCACCAGAAACTCCCGTCCCGGCTTGCTTGCATTAAAGCCTGCCTCATATTCGGTAAAGCGAATGAAGGCTTCTGCGTGGCAGAAAGCTGTCAATGAAGATCAGGATAACGATATGCTTCACGCCATTGACTCTGCAAAACGCAGAATAGCTGAACCTGTCAAAGATAAGATAAGTAAGCCTCAGTGGTTACAGCGAGAAGAAAAAAAGCGTGATCGCCTGTCCGATGAAAAGTCGAAATCCAATAAAAAACTCAATCGGCAGGAAAACAAGCTGAATGAAAATCACGATAAATACAAGCAGAGAAAGAAGCGTAAACCCAAAAATAAGAAAACTAAAAAAACGGTGGCTGAGAGATTCAAGTCGGCTTTCAAATTCGTGAAAAATGTCTATGAAAAGGAAGTCAAAAAGTTCTTTGCAGCAATAGCTGTTCCGATACTTATTATCTTTCTTGTGTTTGCTTTTATCATCATGATTTTCAGCTCCATAGTTTCAGGCGGTGGTTTTACTCTCGGCACTTATGCGGCGCAGGACTATGACCTTTCCGAAGCTGAAAAGTATTACACGGAGCTTGTTTATAACTTCAATCAGAAAATACTTAAAGTCAGCGATACTTCTGATTGGAAAAAAGGTCTGACTGCTTTTGGTGCTAATAAAAAAGACCTTAAAGATAAACCCGACAACTGGTACTGGGGCAAATCTTCGATCTACGATTGGAAACCGCAATATGATTTCGATTGCTACAAACTGTGGGCTTTTCTGAGTGCGTATTACTATGATTTTGATGCCGATGATAACGGCGATATTAAGTATTGGAAATTCAAAAGCGATACAGAGGATTTGCTTGAGGACATTTTCAATGCGGAGTATGAGTTCGTATATTGGTATGACAATAAATCCCGTTGGGAGGAGCTTGACACCTATGTATATTTCGGCGGTGGAAGCAGTACCGACGGCAGTTACTATTATTGCGAGCAATCAGCAAGTAAAAGCAACGGAGCTTGGACTTACAAATTCAAGCCGACTTCTTATACCTCAGAGCTTGGTCAGTATCTTGACGGTGACGGCTATTGTTATATGAACAGCAATTATCGTGTACTGAACCCAAACGAAGATTATGCTCTCACGGGCTATTATGTTCTTGATAACCGCTATTATGCAGACAGCGCACATACAAAGCCACCGTTCTATTGGATAGATGATAACGGCAAATTTTTCTTCCAAAATCATGACGGAGATAATCAGTACCGTTCGTTCTACGGTTGGGAGAACGATGATGCTTGGTTCATGATTACAGAATCCGATGCGAGATCGTGGACAGGCGACAGCAATTGTTCAGCTCTGTATGGTTATGTGCAGAAACAGTATTGGAAAACGGAGTGCAATCTCTACTACAACGTCAAGCAGAAAAAGACTTTTGATGAGGTCATAGAGGACAAGCTAAAATCAATGTCCCACAAGACAGAACGCTGGCAGTATTACAATCTGCTTGTCGGCAACGAGGACGGAAATACACTCTATGGCAATCATCAGACCTTGCATAATCTTCTGCCCGAGCCGTCTATCCGTGACTATTCCCTCAAAAGAGAGTTCGGATATGAAATGACAGGCTGGAATGAAGAAAGTGACGGTCTGTACCAGGGTATCAAGGTGTATGCTGACAGCGGTACAAAGCTCAAAATGCCTTTCAGCGGTAAGATAACCGATGTTGATACCGATGACAACAAAATCACTATCCGCAAGGACGATGTACAGTATTGGTATGACGGCACGGGCGGTACTAAGCGTGATACGGAAGTCACCATTGCAAATGCGGTGCTTATAAATGACTACGAGGAGGGCGACAGTATCAAGGAAGGCAAGGAATTTGCCAAAACAACAGCCGGAAATGTTAATTTCCATATTTATATAGACACCGACGGCTACGGCTGGGACTATATTGATCCTCGGCTCGTGCTGTATTAACGGAGGTACATAATGGCTTTATATGATGCAAAAATAGAGAAATTCAGCAAAAAGGCAGAGCAGCTTGAAAGAAATATCAAGCGGGATACAGAGGAACGCAGACGGCTTCTCTCCGAAATCACAAGGCTGCGTTACCTCTCACTCTGCGAAAAGCTGAATTGTGATGGAGAGGAATTAGAAACCGTGCTTGCCAGAGAACATGAGCAGATTCAGAATATGAAGGCTCGTGGTCTGACCGATGATGAGATAGACGATCTCGGCAAAGGCGGCAAATATGAAGAACAAATGAGATTTTACTCTGAGGAGGACGATGATGAAAACAAGAATGATTAGTGCTGTGATGGCTGCTTTCATGCTTGCAGCAGCAAGTGTTGGCGGTATTACCGCTTCTGCCGAAGAAGGAACAGCAGAGACTACGGAAACAACCGCTTCTGAGCCTGCGGACGAAAGCTCCGATGATATGGAAAAGTTCCGTGAGGTCATGAGTGAGCTTGCCGAGGCAGAGACAAACGATGTTGCCCCCGACTATGACGGTGATCCCTACTATGATACAGACGGCAACGCTACTCTTATCAAGTCAGAACAAATCATTTACAACACAGAGGAAATGCAGTTCATCGCTGTGACCACAAAGGACGGTCACGTTTTCTATGTGCTTATAAATTACACGGCAGGCAATGGCGAGGACAACGTGTATTTCCTGAACAAAGTTGACGATTATGACCTGTATGCTCTGCTTTACGCAGGAGATGAGGACGATGATGAAAAGGACAAGATCACTCCCGAACAGGCAGCTCAGGAAGCGGAAAAGGCTAACGGCAGAGTGCAGTCCGGCGACAGTAACGATGTTGACTATGCCGAAGATACCGCAGAGGACGGCGAGGAATCATCTGAGTCAGCAGCTCAGGCAAAGTCTGTTCCTATGAACAAGAATAGTATGATTCTTGTTTTCGGTGTGGTTGCTCTGATCGGTGTCGGTGTCGCAGGCTTCTTCCTGATGAAGAAAAAGAAAGGCGGCAATAAGACAGCGGTTCAGTTTGAGCCTGAGTATGACGATGATACAGAGATCACCGAAGAATCTGAGGACGATATGAGGTTCTACGATAATCAGGACGATGAAGAATAAGAAAGAGAGGGCAAAAGAATGGAAAAGATGAAGAAGATCTGTTTATGTGCGGCAGCGGTGGCAGGGACCGCCGGAATTGCAGGCATTTCTGCTAAGGCAGTTGAGGGCGTGAGAAAGAAGTGGTTTCTCCGTGGCTTTGAGGCAGGACAATTCATCGGCAATCTGAACGCTGCGGAGAGCTTCGCTCAGGAAAAGACCGTGATCTAGCAGAAGTATGACAAGCTCTGCGAGGAGTTTGACGAGCTTCAGGCGAACTACAACGAGCTTTGTGAGGACTATTACGAAGCATAATCAACTTTGAACCCAGTGGATTCAAAGTTCCCGACAACAAAACAAACAACATAAGACAATGAGAAAAGAGAGAGAATTTGTCTAATGAAGGTACTCAGCTTATTTGACGGTATCTCCTGCGGTATGCTGGCTCTGCAAAGGGCTGGCATTCCCGTGGAATGCTATGATGCTGTCTCTTATACACATCTCCGAGCCCACGAGACTCGACGTCATCTCG
>UQEM01000037.1 GCA_900540005.1 uncultured Ruminococcus sp. | reverse complement strand
GAAAAATCTGACAGCGCATCTTCAGCACAAGCTCTGTGCGGTATTGCCTTAAAAATTCTTACCCTGTTTGCGCAGAAGTTCTGCACGGGCATTTTATGTGAACACGCTCCGATAAGTACCATGGTTTTGGAGTTGAAACATGAATATAGATGAAACAATGGCTTTTATAAACTCATACAGCAAGTCGGGCGGCAGAGTTACCGATCTGTCGCGCGCACAGGAGCTTATGGGACGGGTCGGAAATCCCGAAAAGCGGCTGAAATTCGTGCATATCGCAGGAACGAACGGCAAGGGTTCGGTGCTCGAATACATCTCTGACGCGCTGATATTCTCGGGATATAAAACGGGACAGTTTACTTCGCCGTTCATTTTGCACTACACCGACAGGATACGCATAAACGGACAGGAGATAAGCGAGGACGCTCTTTGCAGGATCGCGGAGCAGGTCAGGGCGAACGTCAGCGACCGTCCGTATTCTCAGTTCGAGATAACCATGGCGATAGCGTTTTTGTGGTTTGAGCAGGAGAAGTGTGACGTGGTGGTGCTCGAAACAGGCATAGGCGGACTTCTTGACTGTACGAATATAATCCCCGCGCCGCTGTTGTCGGTCATAACGTCGATATCGCTCGACCACACGGCGCTGCTCGGCGATACGGTCGAGAAGATAGCCGTCCACAAGGCAGGTATAATCAAGGGCGGCTCGGCTGTCGTTATCTCACAGGACAACGCAGACAGTGTCAAGCGTTTGGTCGAAGATACTGTTGCCGAGAGAGGAGCGGAGTTCGTTCCGCTTGAACCGTGTCCTCCTGCCGCAGACGGCGGACTTTTTGCGCCGTTTCTCTATCGTGGAGTGAAACTCACTCCTGCAATGCCCGGGATACACCAGCTATATAACGCGCAGGCTGCGATAACCGCCTGCATTTGTCTCCGCGGCAAGGGATTCGCCATAAGTGATGGAAATATTATCCGCATGGTAGAAAATACTCAGGTCAAGGCAAGGGTGCAGTTCATTGACGGCGAACCGCCTGTTATCGTTGACGGGGGACACAATCCGTCGGGAACGTCCATGCTTGCACTTGCGATGATGTATCTTTCCACACGCAGGCACAGGATATGCACGGTCATGGGAATGCTCGGCTCAAAGGACTATGTTGAGTGCGTAAAGACGATCGCGCGCGCCTCGGACGAGCTTTTTGCGGTTGACGGCTTTGCGCCGAATGCCGTTCCGGCTCAGGAAATAGAGGACATAGCCGGATTCTACACCAATGCGCATACGAGCGGTTCGCTTGACGAGGCAATCAGGTCGGCAAAGGCTGCCGCAGCCGGAAGCGGCGGAATAGTTGTTGTATGCGGCTCACTGTACCTTGCAAGCGAGTACCTGAATATGGTTGGATCTTCAAGTAATTGTGCTGATTAAGCAGCCTGAAAAAGCACTCTGTATTGTGCATTGTGCTGAAAGTGTTCTTTTTTCTGATTTATGGCTGACATTTACTTGAAAAATGAATTTGGCGGTGCTATAATTTATTGTGAACTGCGAAAGCAGAATATTTTAAAGGAGGTTTTTTAACAATGGCGTTAAAAAATCAGTATCTCATCGATCTTTTGGAAACAGTTAAGAAAAGAAATCCCGGCGAGCCTGAGTTCATTCAGGCTGTTACAGAGGTTCTCGAAACACTTCAGCCCGTTGCAGAGAAGAGACAGGATCTCATCGATGCAGGCGTTTTTGACCGTATCGTAGAGCCTGAAAGACAGATCATGTTCCGTGTACCGTGGGTTGACGACAACGGCAAGGTACAGGTAAACAGAGGCTTCAGAGTACAGTTCAACTCTGCTATCGGACCTTACAAGGGCGGTATCAGACTCCACCCCTCAGTATACCTCGGAATCATCAAGTTCCTCGGTTTTGAGCAGGTATTCAAGAACAGCCTTACTACACTCCCCATGGGCGGCGGTAAGGGCGGTTCCGACTTCGACCCCAAGGGCAAGAGCGACGGAGAGATCATGCGTTTCTGCCAGAGCTTCATGACAGAGCTTTGCAAGCACATCGGCGCTGACTGCGACGTTCCTGCTGGCGATATCGGAACAGGCGCAAGAGAGATCGGCTATATGTTCGGTCAGTACAAGAGGATCCGCAACGAATTCGTAGGCGTTCTCACAGGTAAGGGCCTCACATACGGCGGTTCACTCGCAAGAACAGAGGCTACAGGTTATGGCCTTTGCTACTTCACAAACGAAATGCTTCAGGCTAACGGCAAGAACTTCGAGGGCAAGACAGTTGTTATCTCAGGTTCAGGTAACGTTGCTATCTATGCTTGCCAGAAGGCTACAACTTTCGGCGCAAAGGTTGTAACAGTTTCCGACTCTAACGGCTACGTTTACGATCCCGACGGAATCGAGCTTGAGCTCGTTCAGCAGATCAAGGAGGTTGAGCGCGGACGTATCAAGGAGTATGTCGGCAGAACTTCACACAAGAACGCTGAGTACCACGAGGGCAGCGTTTGGACACTCAAGTGCAACGCAGGCGACATCAAGCTTGACATTGCTCTTCCTTGTGCTACACAGAACGAGATCGACGGCGAAGGCGCTAAGGCTATCGTTGCTAACGGTGCATTTGCAGTTGCAGAGGGCGCAAATATGCCTTCTACTCCCGAGGCTATCGAGACATATCTCAGCAATGGCATTCTCTACGGTCCTGCTAAGGCTGCTAATGCCGGCGGTGTTGCAACATCAGGTCTTGAGATGAGCCAGAACAGCGAGAGACTTAGCTGGACATTTGAAGAAGTTGACGCTAAGCTCCACGGCATCATGAAGTCTATCTTCAAGGCTTGCGATGAGGCTGCTAAGGAGTACGGCTGTGAGGGCAACTACATGGCAGGTGCTAACATTGCTGGCTTCCTCAAGGTTGCTGAGGCAATGAAGGCTCAGGGCTGCGTTTGATCCTGACTGATCTGTTTCTGATAATATAAAATATAAGGCTTCCCCGGCGGATCTCCGCTTGGGGGAGCTTTTTGTCTGTGCGGAAAAATTTTTTAAAATGGGTATGGTAATTCCGTAAAAGATGTGTTATAATATAAAATGTATATCTATACATCAACAACATTTTACAGAATGGAGTGTCGGCTGAATGAAATATAACAGGACTGAGCTTGCCGAGAACATCGGTTTTTCGTCTATTATTGATGAAAAGTTCAAGACAAGCTCGATAAGCATTAGATTCATCACCCCCCTGAGTGCGGACACGGCTGCGGCTAATGCTCTCGGAATGGGAACGCTTTCGTCATCCAACAGCACATACAAGACCCTTGCTGCGCTCAATGAAAAGCTCTCTGCGCTCTATGGTGCAGGACTTTCTTCGTTTGCGAGAAAGCGCGGAGACGTTCAGATACTCGGTATCGGAGCATCGTGGATATGCAACCGCTATGCGATAGACGAGGAGGACGTTGAGGGCGAAATGCTCGATATTTTCAGAGACTGCTTGTTTGCTCCGAACGCAGAGGGCGGCGAGTTTGACAGCGAATCTTTCAATATCACGAAAAAGGATCTCCTCGACCGTATAGACGCAGAGCTTAACAACAAACGCGGATTTGCCATTGCAAGGGCAGCGGAGACTGCTTTCAAGGGCGAGCCGGCTGAAAATTCCTGCTACGGCACAAAGGAATCAGCGTCGGCAGTTTCTTCCGCACAGGCGTTCGAGGCTTACGAGAGACTCCTCAGAACAGCACAGGTCGAGATCTACTTCGTTTCTCCGCAGGAAAATGAAAAGGCGGCGGAGTTTTTCAAGGAAAGCTTTGCTAAGATAAAGAGAGCACCCGAAAAGGTGACTTTCCGCACAAAGAGTCCGCTTAACAGCGAGGTCGTGACCGCTGAGGACAGGTTTGACGTAAGACAGTGCAAAATGGTTCTTACGTTCAAGAGCGAGACTGATGACGTATTCGCAATGAAGCTGCTGAGTACTATTTTCGGTGAAACTCCCGTGTCCAAGCTTTTCATGAATGTCCGCGAGAAACTCAGCCTTTGCTACTACTGCGCGTGCCGCAATATTCCTCAGAAGGGCGCGCTCATGGTAGATATCGGCGCGGAAAACTCAAACCTTGAAAAGGCTAAGGCGGAGATACTCCGTCAGCTTGACGAGATAAGAAACGGAAACATTACCGATGAGGAGCTTGAAAGCGCACTCGCAAGCCTTGAAAATGCCCTTTGCCAGATAGGCGATACGCCCTCGTCATATTCGGGCTGGTATTTCGAGCGCTTCTGTGACGGTCAGATAAGCACTCCGCAGGAGCAGCTTCTCAACTACAAAAACGTCACCAAGGCTCGCATAATTGAGGCTGCGAATTCCGTTAAGCTCGACAGCATTTACCTTATGCTTGCAAAGGAGGAAGCGTGATTATGGAAAACAATCTTACAAGCTATGTCACAGGCGACGGCTGTATCCATGTAAAGCATAAGAGCGGACTTGACATCTATATCGCCGAAATGCCCGGATTCAGCAGTGTTGAGGCTCTTTTCGGCACAAAATACGGTTCGATAAACACGATGTTCAAAATGCGCGGAGACGCTGAATACACCGTTGTTCCCGAGGGAATAGCACATTACCTTGAACACAAGCTCTTTGAGAACGAGGACTGCGACGTTTTCGAGCTTTACGCAAAGACCGGTGCAAACGGCAACGCTTTCACCTCTTTCGACAAGACCTGCTATCTTTTCAACTGCTCGCAAAATTATCAGGATTCGCTGAGAATACTGCTTGATTTCGTTCAGAAGCCTTATTTCACAAAGGAGACCGTTGAAAAGGAACAGGGCATTATAGCTCAGGAAATAAAGATGACCAACGACAATCCTGAGTGGCGCGTGTTCTTCAATATGCTCCGTGCAATGTACCACGAGCACCCCGTAAAGATAGATATTGCCGGAACGGTTGAGAGTATTGCGCAGATAAACGCAGAACTTCTCTATAAGTGCTACTACACGTTCTACAACCTCAACAACATGGTTCTCTCGATTGCAGGAAACATCAAGGCGGAGGAAGTCCTCGCTATCTGTGACGAGTGCCTTAAACCGTGCGAGGACAAGGGTCTTGAAACCGTGTTCCCCGAAGAGCCCGATACGATCGTTCAGCCCGAGATAAGAGAGACTCAGCCTGTTGGAGCGTCAATTTTCCACATCGGCTACAAGTGCCGCGATTGCAGAGGCATGGAGCGTCTCAACAAGTCTATCGCAGGCTCTATCGCGTCATCACTGATAACCGATGCCTCGTCCGCTATGTATCAGAAATTACTAAAGGATGGCGTTATCAACTCAAGCTTCGGCGCGGAGACTTTCTGCGGAGACGGCTATTTCACCGTTATTTTCAGCGGCGAATCCGAAAAGCCCGAAGTGATACGGGACTCTATCCTTGCAGAGGTTGAGCGCATGATAAACGGCGGTATCAATGAGAGCGATTTCCAGCGGATCAAGAAATCCACCTATGGAATGCTTATCCGTGAGCTTAACAACGTTGAGGCTGTTGCGAACAACATGATAAATGCCCACATGGACGGCGTTCTGCCGTTTGACGCGCTTGACACGCTCTCGGAGGTAACGAGTGAGGACGTGGTCGAGTTCATGAAAAACGAGTTCAGAAGCGACAGACTGGTCATGTCCGTTGTTGAAAAGGAGGCTTGACATGGAGGTTTCAAGAATATCCGATCTCAACGAGATAAGCTTTCCGAAACTCGGCTGGACTTTTCACATAGACCCCACGGCATTCACGGCTTTTGGAGTTTCGATACAGTGGTACGGAATTATAATCACCCTCGGAATGCTCCTCGCGTTTGTCTACTGCCTGCCGAAAATGAGACGCTTCGGTCTCGACCTCGACAGAGCGGCTGACCCGATAATCGGCGGAATAATCGGCGGAATAATCGGCGCGAGAATATACTACGTCCTCTGGAAATGGGACGAGTACAAGTGGGACTGGAAAGCGATGATCAACACACGCAACGGCGGACTTGCTATTTACGGCGGAATAATCGGCGCGCTTGCGGTCGGACTGCTGATATGCAAATTACGCAAGGTCAAGTATCTGCCCATGCTTGACGTCACGGTGCTCGGACTCCTTATCGGACAGGGAGTCGGACGCTGGGGCAATTTCGTGAATCAGGAGGCTTTCGGTACGAATACCGATTTCTTCCTCGGTATGACAGGCGGAAGGATTCAGGACACTATCATCAGCAGTACTCAGATAGGCGGCGATATGTACAACAGCGGCATTGAGATGTACTGGGAGAAAACGGTTCACCCATGCTTTCTGTATGAGTCGCTGTGGTGCCTTCTGGGATTCGTGCTCCTTGCCTGGTACTCGAAAAGAAGAAAGTACGACGGACAGCTTCTTCTCATGTACATGGCATGGTACGGCGCAGAGCGCTTCGTTGTCGAGGGACTGAGAACGGACAGCCTTTACATCGGAAAGATAAGAGTTTCGCAGGCGCTTTCGGCGATAATTTTCATAGTATCGGTAATAATCCAGATCGTGATGTTCTTCCGCATAAAGCGCGACCCCGAGAGCTACGAGCTTTACGCAAACACCGAGGAATCGCGTCTGCTCATTGAGGAGACGAGACGTAAAAAGCTCGGTATCTCTGCGGAAGATGTAAAGATAGATCTCGATGACGAGAGCGTTTTTGATGACGATGATACGGACGAGAACGGCTCCGATGACGAAAGCGGTTCACCCGCAGCGGAAAGCGGCGGGGAAAAAGAAAATGCTGAGGAGGAAAAAGAAGATGGCACAGATAATTGACGGCAAGGCTGTTTCGGCAGCGGTTAAGCAGGAGGTTGCCGAGGAGGCAGCAAGACTCAGGGACGAAAAGGGACTCAAGGTCGGACTGGCGGTCGTGATAGTCGGCAACAATTCGGCGTCAAGGGTCTACGTCAACAACAAGAAAAAGGCTTGCGAGGCGGTAGGATTCCAGTCGTTTGAGTACGCGCTCGATGAGAGCACAACTCAGGAGCAGCTCCTCGATCTCGTTGATGTGCTCAACAGGGACGACCGCGTAAACGGAATACTTGTCCAGCTTCCGCTCCCTGCACACATTGACGAGAAAGCCGTTATAAACGCTATCCTGCCCGCAAAGGACGTTGACGCGTTCCACCCCGTGAATGTCGGCAGAATAATGATAGGCGACTATGCTTTCCTGCCCTGTACTCCTGCCGGAGTTATGCGGCTCATCGAGAGTACAGGCGTTGATATCACCGGAAAGCAGTGCGTTGTTGTCGGCAGAAGCAATATCGTGGGCAAGCCACAGGCAATGCTCCTTCTCCAGAAGAACGGAACGGTAACTATCTGCCACTCAAAGACTAAGAACCTCAAGGAGATCTGTCTCGGCGCGGATATTCTTGTGGTCGCAGTCGGCAAGGCTAAGTTCGTCACCGGAGACATGGTCAAGGAGGGTGCTGTTGTTATTGATGTCGGCATGGACCGCGATGAAAACGGCAAGCTCTGCGGCGATGTTGACTTTGAGTCTGCTGAAAAGAGAGCGGCGTACATAACCCCCGTTCCCGGCGGTGTAGGCCCGATGACTATTGCAATGCTCATGAAGAATACTCTTACTGCGGCTAAACAGCAGGCAGGAATAGAGTGAAATATAGCAAATATTATTTTGTGAACTGCTTCATTTGTTGAGTAATGCCTGCTGTCTTGCTGCCAAAGCAATAATGGCAGGTAGATCTGACCGCCCGATACAGTAAGAAAAGGAGAGTGCCTGTGGGACAGAGTGTATATTATTACGGTATACGGTGTACATACGAGTTTTATAACGGCATCCCCGTATTCGTTGCAGTCGCTTCGTATGACAATGAGCTTTTTAGCTCGCACCAGTTCAGCTATATTGAAGGGCGGTGGGCACATTTCCTGAGTAGTGAAGAGGAACTGACGATGAGAGCAGTGCCGCCTAACGGCAGTATAGTTTTCGACAAGACTGCGGACAAGCTTTGTACTGCGGCGCTGATACTCTTTGTGTGCCATTTACCGATATTGCTTTTAGTATCATTTATACATTTGATCGGAGCATTTGCGGTTTCGTTTCTGGTTTTGATAGCCTCAGTGGTACTTGTATCCATAGTGCGCTCAAAATACCCTTACAACAAATTGGCAAAAACACTTGGCATAGTGATAGCGGTAACATTTTTTATAGAGATGTTTATTTTTATTACCCTTGCGGTAATGTGCAATATGGCGATAAATTCATGCATTTACAATTGCAACAATTGCCACATACCAGGCTGAATGACAATTATGGGGATTACTATAGCATGAGGAAGAATATGAGAGATGACCATGGATATTAATACGGATTACAGCGTTATTTCGCCGTATCCTATAATGATAATGCTGTCGTTTGCAGCGGGGCTGACCGTCTCATATCTTCTTGACCGGCGCGGCGGAGTTTCTGAGACTGTGTGCAGGTATCTTATGCTGCTTTCGCCGATGATGAGCGTTTTCTGCGGCTTTGGACTGAACTATATCACCTCGGGCGGCAAGAGATTCGGACTTTCGTCTCTGGGCGGGCTTCTTGGAATGTATGCTGCTGTAGTAACACTCAGTCTGATAAACGGCAGGCGTGACGATACGATAACAATGTTCGGGAGCTGTACGCTTGCGCTTCCGTTGATGTATTCCGTCTCGAAAATAGGCTGTACTCTTGCGGGCTGCTGTCGGGGATTTGAGTATGAGGGAGCGCTTGGGATACATTACAGCGGCAGACTTTCGGGTGAGGCGGATGTATTTCCTGTTCAGCCTCTTGAATCATTGATTTTCCTTGGCATATTTATATCGGGACTGCTGCTGTATCTGCGCGGCAGGAAAGCGGCAGCGCCCGTATATTTTACAGGTGCGGCGGCTAAGTTTGCACTTGATTTTCTCAGACAGTCACACGCCGGAAAGATACTGTCGCTTACACAGGTGCTCGTTGCCCTGCTGCTTATGGTGGGGACAGTGATCCTTGTTATAGCAGACAAGCCGGAGAAAACTGAGCACTAATAACTAATGACAGATGATTTTCAGCTGTTTGAATAGGAAAAATAACCAAATATCGAGGAAACGGCGGCTTTTTAGGGAAAACTCTTGACAAGCCGCCGCATTTCGGGTATAATAATTAAAGTGTGCTGTTGCGCACAGACAATTTTTGAAAAAGGAGGAAGAATATGCCTACATTTAACCAGCTCGTTCGTAAGGGAAGAAAGGATCTTGAGACAAAGTCTACTGCTCCTGCACTTCAGAAGGGCTACAATGCAAAGAAGAAGGTACAGATCAACCAGAGCTCACCTCAGAAGAGAGGCGTTTGCACTGCTGTAAGAACTGCTACACCTAAGAAGCCTAACTCAGCTATGAGAAAGATCGCAAGAGTAAAGCTTACCAACGGTTATGAAGTTACATCTTACATCCCCGGTATCGGTCACAACCTTCAGGAGCACAGCGTCGTTCTCATCAGAGGCGGACGTGTAAAGGATCTCCCTGGTGTACGTTACCACATCATCAGAGGTACTCTCGATGCTCAGGGCGTTGCTAACCGTGGTCAGGCTCGTTCCAAGTACGGTGCTAAGAAGCCCAAGCAGAAGTAATCACCTCTGCAATGCAGCAGGCGGCTCGCTGCGAACGGAATATGCCGCGCAACTACTAAAATAGGCTAACTACTACCGCAGGGTAATGCGGAGATTTATATATATTTTAAATCCTCTGCATTGGCTCCTGACGCACTGACCGGTGAAGTAAGCTCACGTCACATGAGCAGTAATCGGTCTGTACGAGTACCTATGAATTCATTAATCTATGTGAAGGAGGGAAGCGAAAATGCCAAGAAGAGGTAATATCGCAAAGCGTGACGTTTTACAGGATCCTGTATACAACTCAAAGCTCGTTACACGTCTCATCAACAATATCATGTTGGACGGTAAGAAGGGCGTTGCGCAGAAAATAGTTTACGATGCATTTGACATCGTTGCTGAAAAGACAGGTAAGGACGCTCTTGAAGTTTTCGAGCAGGCTATGGAGAATATCATGCCTGAGCTCGAGGTAAAGGCTCGCCGTCTCGGCGGTGCAACTTACCAGGTTCCTATGGAGGTTAGACCTGAAAGACGTCAGACTCTCGGTCTCCGCTGGATCACTAAGTACTCCAGAGAGAGAAACGAGAAAACTATGAAGGAAAGACTTGCAGGAGAGATCATGGACGCTCTCAACGGAACAGGCGGCGCTTGCAAGAAGCGTGACGATACACACAAGATGGCTGAGGCTAACAAGGCCTTCGCTCATTACCGCTGGTAAGGGTTACAGGAGGATATTATGGCAAGAGATTGTTCACTTGAAAACACCAGAAATATCGGCATCATGGCCCATATCGACGCAGGTAAGACCACTACTACAGAGCGTATCCTTTTCTACACCGGTGTTAACCACAAGATCGGTGAGACTCACGAGGGTGCTGCTACTATGGACTGGATGGCACAGGAGCAGGAGAGAGGTATCACTATCACATCTGCTGCTACTACTTGCTACTGGGGTGGTCACAGACTCAATATCATCGACACTCCCGGACACGTTGACTTCACCGTTGAAGTTGAGCGTTCACTCCGTGTACTCGATGGCTCTGTAACAGTTCTCTGTGCTAAGGGCGGTGTTGAGCCCCAGTCTGAGACCGTTTGGCGTCAGGCTGATAACTACAAGGTACCCCGTATGGCTTATGTAAATAAGATGGACATCATGGGTGCCAACTTCTATCGTGTTGTTGACATGATGAAGGATCGACTCAAGTGTAATGCCGTTCCGATTCAGCTTCCTATCGGTGCAGAAGACGATTTCCAGGGTATCATTGACCTTGTTGAAATGAAGGCTTACATTTATACAAACGACCTTGGTACTGATATCAAGGTTGAGGATATCCCTGAGGACATGAAGGAGATCGCTCAGAAGTATCACGATGATATGGTCGAGCACGTTGCTGAGCAGGACGAGGAACTCATGATGAAGTACCTCGACGGCGAAGAACTCACTCAGGAAGAGATCAAGGCTTGCATCAGAAAGTCTACTATCGCTAACCACATGGTTCCCGTAACCTGCGGTACTTCTTATAAGAATAAGGGCGTTCAGAAGCTCCTCGATGCTATCGTTGATTATATGCCTTCACCTCTCGACGTTCCCGCTATCAAGGGTGTTAACCCCGATACAGAGGAAGAAGAAGAGAGACCCTCATCTGACAGCGAGCCGTTCTCAGCTCTCGCATTCAAGATCGCAACTGACCCGTTTGTTGGTAAGCTTGCTTTCTTCCGTGTTTACTCAGGTGTTGTAAATCAGGGTGACACAGTCCTTAATGCTACTAAGGACAGCCGCGAGCGTTTCGGACGTATCGTTCAGATGCACGCAAACCACAGAAAGGACCTCACAACAGTTTACTCAGGCGATATCGCTGCTGCTGTAGGTCTCAAGAACACCACAACAGGTGATACTCTCTGTGATGAAAAGCACCCCATTATTCTCGAATCCATGGAATTCCCTGAGCCTGTTATCCAGCTCGCTATCGAGCCTAAGACTAAGGCTGGTCAGGACAAGATGGGTATCGCTCTCGCAAAGCTTGCTGAAGAAGATCCTACCTTCAAGACATGGACTGACGAGGAAACCGGTCAGACTATCATCGCCGGCATGGGTGAGCTCCACCTCGATATCATCGTTGACCGTCTCCTCCGTGAGTTTAAGGTAGAGGCTAACGTAGGCGCACCTCAGGTTGCTTACAAGGAAACTATCAAGGGCAGCGCTGACATCGATTACAAGTACAAGAAGCAGTCCGGTGGTTCAGGTCAGTACGGTCACGTTAAGATCCGTGTTTCACCTAACGAGTCGGGCAAGGGATACGAATTCAAGAACTCCGTTGTCGGCGGTTCTATCCCGAAGGAATATATCCCTGCTGTTGACGCAGGTATTCAGGGCGCTATGAAGGCTGGTATCCTCGCAGGATACGAAGTTGTTGACGTTAAGGTTGAACTTTATGATGGTTCTTACCACGAAGTTGACTCTTCAGAAATGGCATTTAAGATCGCCGGTTCTATCGCTTTCAAGGAAGCTCTCAAGCAGGCTAACGCAGTTCTCATGGAGCCTGTAATGAAGGTTGCCGTTATCGTTCCTGATGACTACCTCGGTACAGTTATCGGCGACCTCAGCTCACGTCGTGGTCAGATCCAGGGTCAGGAAACAAGATCCGGTTCTATCCAGGTCGACGCTCTCGTTCCGCTTTCTGAAATGTTCGGCTACACTTCAGACCTCCGTTCCAACACACAGGGACGCGGTCAGTATACAATGGAGCCCCACAGCTATGAGGAAGTGCCTAAGAGCATCGCTGAAAAGATCATGGCTAACAGAGCTAAGAACTGATCATACCATACTTTCCGCTAAGGACAGTCTGATATTCATAAAATCATGCGTTTTGGAGAAACTTTTTTCTCCAAAACACTTGAATTTACCAAAATAATCTGATATAATGTATATACAGATTTCTGAATTCTTATTTAAGGAGGAATTTTCCAATGGCTAAGGCTAAATTTGAAAGAACTAAACCCCATGTAAACATCGGTACTATCGGCCACGTTGACCACGGTAAGACTACTCTTACTGCTGCTATCACAAAGACTCTTGCTCTTAAGGGTCAGGCTCAGTACGAGGCTTACGATATGATCGATAAGGCTCCCGAGGAGAGAGAGCGTGGTATCACAATCAATACAGCTCACGTTGAGTACGAGACAGACAAGCGTCACTACGCTCACGTTGACTGCCCCGGTCACGCTGACTACGTTAAGAACATGATCACAGGTGCTGCTCAGATGGACGGCGCTATCCTCGTTGTTGCTGCTTCTGACGGCCCTATGGCTCAGACAAGAGAGCACATCCTTCTCGCTCGTCAGGTTGGCGTTCCTGCAATCGTTGTATTCATGAACAAGGCTGATCAGGTTGACGATGAAGAGCTTCTCGAGCTCGTAGAGATGGATATCCGTGAGCTCCTTTCTTCTTATGATTTCCCTGGCGACGAAACACCTATCATCAAGGGTTCTGCACTTGCTGCTCTTAATGCTCCTGATGACCTCAGCGATCCTGCTTACGCTCCTATCCTTGAGCTCATGGATGCTGTTGACGAGTATATCCCCAGCCCTGAGAGAGACGATGCTAAGCCTTTCCTTATGCCTATCGAGGATACTATGACAATTTCCGGTCGTGGTACTGTTGTTACAGGTAGAGTTGAGAGAGGAAAGCTCAACGTTAACGAGCCTGTTGAGATCGTTGGTCTTTCTGACGAGAAGCTCAACACAGTTGTTACAGGTCTTGAAATGTTCAGAAAGACTCTTGACTTCTGTGAGGCTGGTGATAACGTAGGTGCTCTTCTCCGTGGTATCACAAGAGATCAGGTTGAGCGTGGACAGGTTCTCTGCAAGCCCGGCTCAATTCACCCACACACAAAGTTTGCTGGTCAGGTTTACGTTCTTAAGAAGGAAGAGGGCGGACGTCATACTCCTTTCTTCAACAACTACAGACCTCAGTTCTACTTCAGAACAACTGACGTTACCGGCGTAGTTACACTTCCTGCTGATAAGGAAATGTGCATGCCTGGTGATAACGTAGCTATGGATGTTGAGCTCATCACTCCTATCGCTATCGAAGAGGGACTCCGTTTCGCTATCCGTGAGGGTGGTAGAACAGTAGGTTCCGGCGTTGTTACAAAGATCAACGAATAATTGGATCTATAACGACTTTAGGCGGTCGGGTCACTATGATCTGACCGCTTTTTGTTAATTAAATTAGGGATGATCACCTATAAAAGAAGGGGTGCTAAATGGACTATATCCTGCAAACCAGTCAGATAGTTAAGAAATACAACAATTTTACTGCTCTGACAGGTCTTAATATGAATGTTCCGCGCGGCTCTATTTACGGCTTTGTCGGACGAAACGGCGCGGGCAAAACTACTCTTATCCGAATCATCACGGGGCTGAATAACCCCACATCGGGCACTTTTACCCTTATGGGAGCAAGCAATACTGACGCAGCTATCAGGCAGGCTCGTAGAAAAATGGGCGCGGTTGTTGAAACACCCTCGCTCCACCCTGAAATGACGGCGCGCGACAACCTTATCCAGCACTACAAGACGCTCGGACTCCCTCCGACAGATCTTGAAAATATCCTCCACCTTGTAGGACTGCCGAATACGGGCAAGAAAAAGGCTAAGAATTTCTCGCTCGGTATGCGCCAGCGTCTCGGAATCGCTTTCTCGCTCGTGGGAAATCCCGAATTTCTCGTGCTTGACGAACCTATCAACGGACTCGATCCGCAGGGGATCATGGAGGTGCGCGAAATGATAATGCGCCTCAATCATGAGCGCGGGATCACGATACTTATATCCAGCCACATTCTTGACGAGCTTTCGCGTCTTGCTACGCACTATGGCTTCATCGACCGAGGACACATATTGCAGGAGATCAGCGCTGACGAGCTGAACAACAGGTGCAGAAGCGCTCTCAGGGTCACGGTCAGCGACACTTCGCTCCTTGCCAAGACTCTTGACGAAATGCAGCTTGAATACAAGGTCTATTCTCCACAGGAGGCTGATATTTTCACGCAGGTCAAGGTTACTCCGCTCGTTCTCGAACTCAACAAGAACGGCTGTGAGGTTATAACAATGACCGAGCGCCACGAGAGCCTCGAAAATTACTTTATGGGACTCGTTGGGGGAGGTGCGATAAATGGCTAATTTGCTCGCTGAGGGTTACAGGCGGCTTTTCAAGGGAAAGAGATTCTATATCTGCATGATAGTTTATCTCTCAATAGCCTTGTTCGAAATCATTATCTACCGCATAGGCAATAATATGTTCAGCGGCGCAGGCGATCTGCTGAATGTTGACACGCTTATTTTTTCGGGACTGAGCCTTACTGTCCTCATGACCGCGATAACGGGCGGTATGCTTATAGCGCGAGACTACACCAACAACACAATCCGCAACAAGATAATAATCGGTCATTCGCGCACGAACATTTACCTCGCCAACCTGATAGTGACCTCGACGATCATACTCATCTACCTTTTCGCGTACATTTTTTTCATTTGCGCAGTGGGCATACCGCTTGTGGGCACAGGAGAATTCCCGAGCGCGGACATGGTCAAGAATATTTTTCTCACCATTCCGATCATGCTGGCATTTTCCTCGCTGATCACTTTCATAACGATGAGCATTAAGAGCGTTGGCGGAGCTATCCTTGCAATTGCGCTTGATTACGTTGGTTCGTTCCTTGGCACGGTTCTCCAGATCTTGGCGATAAAGTATGAAGAACTCGCGCGTTTTCTTGAGGAGTGCCTGCCCTCAATGCAGATAAGCATGATAAGGAGCAGCATTACGGAAGTTCCCGACCACGCAGGTCTCATGGTTCTTTATGATGTTATAATCATAGCCGCATCAACTGTCGGGGGAATACTTATTTTCAACAAGACTGACTTAAAGTAATATTGTCAAAATAATAAAGGGATTCTAAAGGGTTGATAACCCTTTAGCGGATTCCAAAGGCAGAGCCTTTGGTGAGGTGTGGGGCAAAGCCCCGCAAAGGGTGAATTAAAAAGGTTTTGCAGAAATCTGCAAAACCTTTTCTTTGTAATGTGTTATTTACTTTTCAGGAAGAACAGTAATCAGCTCAACTACATATCGCTGAACTGCCAATGCGTCCTTAGCCGTTACTCCGTCGCCAACATTAGAGCAGTCTGCATTCTTTTCACCCTGAGCTGTCATGCAAGTCGGGTCAGTTCCGCCAACTCCGTACTTATCGGGATTTGCGATCGCCTGCAATATCATAACAGCATCCGATATATCAATTTTACCGTCGCAGTTAGAATCTCCGTACATGATATTACTGACGGTCGTAGAGTCCGTAGTCGTGGAAGAAGATGTTGTCTTGGAAGTAGTGGTGGTGGTTGTGGTCGTGGTTTTTATGTCGGTAGTAGTACCGTCAGGAACTACAGGTGTTCCGCCCGACTTTTTACCGCCGTCAATGTTGCTTCCCTCTGTTGAGGAATAATTGCCGTAGAAATCATTGAGTGAGATACCGTTTTCACCAAGAGCCTGCTGGTGGTCAAGACCGATATACTTGCCGCTGTCAAGAGTCTGCCAAAGTGAAGGTTCAAAGAGCTTATACTTTTCTGTATCCCATTCTATCACAGTTCCGGTGGTCGGATTATACTGGATATTCTTCCAGAGTCCGCCTGTATCGCCGGAATCGTCATTGAGACACCAGAATGTATGGCTGATGTGATGATTTATCATGTAGTTGCGCAGAAGTATCATCCACTTTACGTTCTTTTCCGTTGCACTAAGCGATGTTGAAGGTGTGGAAAGAAGTGATTTCTCATCAACAGTATCGGGAATACGTCCGCCCCATTCGCCGATAAGAAGCGGCGCAACGTCCTTATCAACAAGGTAAGCCCATGTATCATACCAGTAATCGTCAAGGAGAGTTTCTTCTGTAAAGTCCTTGTTGAACCATGTCTGGTCACTTACTATCGGACCGTAATCATGGGGAGAGTACACGATCTGACTTGTTCCTGTTTCGGGAGTTACGGGATAGTCTGCAACACCGCGGAGATTTCCTCCCCACCATGCTCCATGACCGTTATATCCCTCAACGCCCTCAATGAATATCAGCGCGTGAGGATTCTTTTCGAGGATAGCATTCGCGCATTTTTCGGAAGCATTCTTCCAGTTGTTCTCAGCAGTTGAATTGTCCCATACAGCGTCTACAGGCGCTCCGCCGTATTTGCTGTGAGGCTCGTTCTTGAGGTCGAATCCGATAAGCGTATCGTCATTCTTGTAATAGTCGGCAGTCCATGCGAGAGTCTCCATCCATACATCGGTAGTAACCTCAACCGTTTCTCCGTCATTGGCAGTAAAGCTCTTGCCGTACCACAAGCCGTAGTTGTGACCGGAATTGTTCGACTCGGGGCTGTGAATATCAATGAAAACCTTGACACCGTTCTTCTTGCACTGCTCAAGCAGAACATTGAAAACCTGCTGGCTGTTCATTACAGAGCCGTCCTTATTTATAAGTGCAACATTAAACGGATAATAAGGGTCATCATTCGGGTTAACGCTCTCTATGGGATCAGGGTCGCCTATCATCCAGTTATAGAGAAGTTCGGTGGAAACAGGTATTCTGAGGACATTGATCCCGTGGTCAGCGATATCCTTTACCATGTCGCACAGATCACCGCTCCAGAGATAGTGAAGAACGTTTTCGGTGCAGTTGAAGCCAAACCAGTTAGCGCCGGTAAGCCAGACTTCATTGCCGTTCATGTCGTACAAACGGCTGCCCTCTGCATGGAGCCAGTCATCGCCGCTTGTATCCGCAGCCGATACATTTGTGACAGCCATATTGCTGAAAGCAGGCGCTGCTGCCGAGAACGACATTGTTGCTGCTGACAGGAAAGCCGCAGCAGCAGTTGCGATTTTTTTCATAATAATTCCCTCTCGTTTCGTATTTGCGGAATACTCCGCATTTTATTACATTCATTATAACACACATTTACGGAAAAATCAACCATAATGTACAATTTTCACATAAGTAAAACTGCACGGAGAAAAATTCCGTGCAGTTCAGTTACGCCTGTCGAAACAGCGGTTCATCAATTTTTATTCTTCGGGCAGTTCAGTGATGAGCTCAGCAATATACTTCTGAATCGCAAGCGCGTCCTTAGCGCTCATGCCGTCACCGTTTCCCGAGCAATCAGCGTTTATTTCGCCCTGAGCAGTCATACAAGTCGGTTCGGTTCCGCCAACATAGTACTTGTCGGGAGCAGATATCGCCTGAAGTATCATAACCGCATCAGAAATATCAACTTTTCCGTCACAGTTTGAATCGCCGTAATCCACCACGACCTCCTCGGGAATGTAATCTCCCTCATAGCTGCCCTTGGAAAAAAGCTGAACCCAGTAATAGTAACCGTCACTTTCAACAACGCCCACGCCGATATCCGTAAAATTCTCATTGAGAATATTTGCTCGGTGTCCGGACGAACCCATCCACATATCCATTACATTGTCTGTTGTTCCGGTCCATTCATAGGCGATATTCTCGCCCACCGCGTTCCACGGTATACCGCAGTCATCAAGCACTGTGCTGCAGGCTCTTCCGTCGGGACGTGTATGCTCAAAGCTTTCAACAAGTTCCTCCGCCCTGATCTCCGCAGCCTCGCACAATTCGGGATAAAGCTTGATCGGTTCAGCACCATTTTCGGCTCTTTCATTATTGACCCTTATTACGAGCTCCTCGTATACATCAATGTTTTCAAGTGTGCTGCCCGAAATCTCCTCCTCGCTGTCACTTGCACAGATATTCATGCCTGCTGTACCTGATACAAGAACAAGCGCCGAAGTAACAACAGCAAATAACCTCTTGATCTTCATAGTCATTCCCCCTGATGATCGTTGGATCAAAGTATTCTCTCCAACATATTTTACAATTTTATTATAACATAAGATCCCGATCCGGTCAATAGTTACCACAGCTTAAAATCAACGCGATCACAACAAAATAGCTGCCGATATCATTACAATTGACACGGAATGAGCAATATGGTATAATTTACTTAGGGAGTGTTGACACTAAGATAATATGCAGATTTTCGAGCATAAATTTTAC
>UQEM01000036.1 GCA_900540005.1 uncultured Ruminococcus sp. | reverse complement strand
GTAAAATTTATGCTCGAAAATCTGCATATTATCTTAGTGTCAACACTCCCTAAGATACTGAACAGGCTCTGAGGCAGCACCGAATAAAGTTCGCCTTACGGTTTTGTGCGGCGGCTGTCTGTGTCTTTCGCACGAGCCTGTGCGGTATTGCCTTAACAGTATACCATATAAACCTGCAAAAATCAATAACTCTGTGCATTAATAATAGACAAAGTTATTGATTTTTGCCATTTTATGTGATATAATAATGCAAAGCATATAATTGGATAAGGCGGAACAGCACAAAGTTTAGCTTTGCGCGTTTCTTTGATTTTATGATACGATAGTGGTAATATTTCTTCTCGGGAGGGGAATAATGGGCATTAAGAAAATTTCTGCGTTTGCGGCAGCGGTTGCTCTCTCAATGACCGTTCTCGGCGGATGCAGTAACGATAAAAAGGACGCGGCGGCTGTAAAGTACGACTGGAGCAATGTCGCGATAGGCGGCGGAGGCTACATCACGGGCATAGTTTACAATCCCACGCAGGAGGGACTTGCCTACGTCCGCACCGATATCGGCGGAGCTTACCGCTTTGATACCGATAAGGACAAGTGGGTGCCGATAACGGACTGCTTCGGCGGTGACGAGTGGAATCTCATCGGCATAGAGAGCATAGCTACCGATCCGGTTGAGCCAAAGCGGGTTTACGCTGCCTGCGGAACTTACATGGGCGAAAACGGTGCGCTCATCGCTTCGGACGACTACGGCGAAACATGGACAAGATTCGACCTGCCGTTCGGCTGCGGCGGCAACAATTCGGGACGCGGAGTCGGCGAGCGGCTCAGGGTCGATCCCGTGGACAACAGCAACATTTACTTCGGCTCGCGCAACAGCGGCCTTTGGAAGTCCGAGGACTACGGAAAGACGTGGGCGCAGGTCGAGTCTTTTCCGGTCAAGGGCGATTATTCTCAGGAGGGCAACAGCATAGGAATAATGTGGGTGCAGTTTGACCCTTCCACAAATGACGTTTACGCAGGTGCAGCCATGACGAACGGCGAGTGCATTTACAAGTCATGCGATGGCGGAGAAACGTGGGAAACTCTGCCAGCCAACATTGCAGGCTACTATCCGCTTCAGGCAGAGATCTCGCCCAACGGCAAGATGTATATGGCTTGCTCGGACACGGCAGGGCCTAACGTTGACCCGAAGAACGGCGCGGTCTATGAGCTTGACCTTGAAACGCAGGAGTTTACCGATATTACGCCCTCGCTCGATGACGGAAGATACGGCGGATTCGGCGGGATCACCCTTGACGCGCAGGACGATGACACGATAGTCGTTACCTCACTCAGCTTCTGGGACGACAAGGGACACAATATCTACCGCTCAACGGACGGCGGCGAGAGCTGGGACGCTCTTTATACAAAGACCGAAAAGAACTATCAGATGGACGTTTCCGAGGCGGACTGGCTCACATGGGGCAGGGGCGAGGCATCTATCGGCTGGTGGACGGCTGCCGTTGCGCTTGATCCGTTCAATTCCGACAAGGTCAGCTACGGCACGGGAGCAACGCTCTACTCCACCGAGAATCTCACAGATCTCGGAAGTGAAACGCCCGTTACAATAAAGTTTGACGCAAAGGGAATAGAGGAAACTGCCGTTTATAATATGGTAGCTCCGCCATATGACGAAAATTCGCCGCAGATGTACTCGATAATGGGCGACCTTACGGGATTTTCACACCTTGATGTTGAAAAGTCCCCCGATGACGCGCACTTCTTCAAAAACGGGGACGCCCAGTCGGTTGACTGCGCGTGGCTTGACGGAAACTGCGCGGTCTATACGAGCGACTCAAAGAAAGCCGCGCTCAACTACACCACTGACGGCGGCGCTGTGTGGAACACGATAACCCGACTGCCCGAAAAATCAGAGGGCGGCAGCGTGGCGATGTCCGCAGACGGCAAGACCATTATCTGGAAGCCTGCCTCAATAAGCGGAAAGCCCTATGTTACGCCCGATTACGGCGAGAACTGGTACTACTGTGAGGGAATATCCTACGGTGCAAAGGTGATCGCCGATCGTGTGAATCCCAAGACATTCTACGCGACCTGCGAGGGAACGTTCTACATCTCGACTGACGGCGGCTATCACTTTGAACCGACAGGCGCGATACTCACCGACAACAGCGTGCTCACGGCAGTTGGTGACAAGGAGGGACACGTCTGGGCAGCTACAGGCGGCTCTATAATGTATACCGAGGACGGCGGCAAAAACTTCACCGTTCTTAAAACCATAAACGCCAAGGCTCTTGGTTTCGGCGCACCCGAAAAAGAGGGCGGTTACATGACTATCTACGTCATGGGCAACGATAACGTCAGCGGAAACGATACTCCGCACGGCGACGGTATCTATCGCTCGACAGACAAGGGCAAGACTTGGGTTCGCCTCAATGACGACAATCACCTTTTCGGCAACCTCACCTACTCGATAACAGGCGACAGCGAGGTTTTCGGAAGAGTTTATTTTGCCACGAACGGCCGCGGCATTGTAATGGGAGACGTTGCAAAATAAATGCGTACTATCACAAGAAGAATTATCTGCTGCGTGTTCGGATTTGCGTTCATGGCAGCTTCAACGGCGGCAGGCTGCTACTTTTCAGAGGCAGCCGTGAACACATCGAAGTATCCCGTCTGGGGAGTCGATGTTTCCAACTGGCAGGGCACTATCGACTGGCAGAAGCTGCATTCGCAGGGCGTTTCGTTTGCCTTCATAAAGGCAACTGAGGGAAGCGGCCACACCGACGACTCGATACGCTACAATCTCGACAACGCATCGGAAACGGGCATCAAGATATCGGCATATCACTTTTTCAGCTTTGACAGTTCCGGCGAAACACAGGCGGCTAATTATATCGCCTCTGTCGGAAAGGACGAGATAGATATGCCGCCCGTTGTGGATATTGAATACTACGGCGACAAGAAGATACACAAGCCGTCATCTGAGGAGACCGAGGCTATACTCCGCCCCCTGCTTGAGCGGCTTGAGGAGTATTATGGCGTAAAGCCGATAATCTACACCACTATCCCCGCGTATTTCAGGTATGTAAAGTCGGAGTTTTCCGATTATCCGCTCTGGATACGGAGCGTAAACTTTGAACCCGACCTTATGGACTGGCAGTTCTGGCAGTACTGCGACCACGGCAAACTTGACGGCTATGAGGGCGATGAACAATACATTGACCTTAACGTCTACTGCGGAAGCCGCAGGGAGTTTGAGGAGCAGTTCGGCTGAGTATTATTATAACATGGAGGTAAAAAATGAAACCATTTCTGCTAAAACCCGCTATAAAAGACTATATATGGGGCGGAACGCGCCTGAGAGAAGAATTCGGCAAGGAATCAGACCTTGACCGCCTTGCAGAGAGCTGGGAGCTTAGCTGTCACCCTGACGGCGAGGGCTTTATCGCAAGCGGCGAACTTGAGGGCATGAGCTTTGCAAAATTCGCGCAGGAGCACCCCGAGGCTCTCGGTGAAAAGTGTACACAGTTTGACACTTTCCCCGTTCTTATCAAGCTCATTGACGCGAGAGGCAACCTTTCCGTGCAGGTACACCCTGATAACGACTACGCCCGCAAGTACGAAAACGACAACGGCAAGACTGAAATGTGGTACATCGTTGACTGCGAGGAGGGCGCAGAGCTTATCTACGGCTTTAAGGATAAGCTTACAAAGGAGCAGTTCCGCGCGGCGATCGCCGACAATACTCTCCTTGAATATGTAAACCGCGTTCCCGTAAAAAAGGGTGACGTTTTCTTCATAAAGCCCGGAACTCTCCATGCGATAGGCAAGGGTATCCTCATCGCTGAGATACAGCAGAGTTCCAACGTAACATACAGAGTATACGACTACGGCAGACTTGGTGCGGACGGAAAGCCGCGCGAGCTTCACGTTGAAAAGGCTATCGAGGTCACATCTCTTGACCCGTCGCCCGAGCAGCAAACCAACGGCGCGGAGAACATCGGCGGTTCTGTTTCGGTTCAGAAGCTTGCTTCGTGCGAGTATTTTGACGTAGAAAAGTATGAGATCGGGGGCGGAGAGCTTCGCCTCGAAAACAGGGCAGACAGCTTCAGGCATATTCTCGTCATTGACGGAGAGTGCGAAGTATTCTGCGGCGGCGAGCAGATACTCACCGCAAAAAAAGGTTCAGGAGTATTTGTTCCCGCAGGAACGGATAATTGCTGTATAAAAGGAAACTGCACAATAATCATCACAGTAGTTTAAGGAGGATTTTTCAAATGAAATACTATGTAGGTATTGATCTCGGAGGAACAAACATCGTTGCAGGTGTAGTTGACGGAGATTACAACATCATCGCAAAGGCGAGCACAAAGACAAACTGTCCGCGTCCTGAAAAGGAAATTGCAGAGGATATGGCGAAAATGGCTGTACAGGCTGTAGAGAACGCAAAGCTCACAATGGACGATATCGAGTGGATGGGCATTGGTACTCCCGGTATTGCAAACAGCGCAACAGGCATTGTTGAGAGAGCGAACAACCTCGGCTTTATAAACACACCCCTTGTTAAATATGTCAAGGAGTTCATCGGCAGAAACGATACACCCGTTTATATCGAGAATGACGCAAATGCAGCAGCATACGGCGAATATGTTGCAGGCGCTGCAAAGGGAGCAAAGAATGCGGTATGCATTACCCTTGGAACAGGTGTTGGCGCAGGGATCGTAATTGACGGCAAAATATATGCAGGTTCAAACTTTGCAGGCGCTGAGATCGGACATACTGTAATTGAAGTTGGCGGCGCACCCTGTACCTGCGGAAGAAAGGGCTGCTTTGAGGCTTATTCGTCTGCTACGGGACTCATCAGAATGACTAAGGAGTCAATGGCTGAGAACCCCGACAGCATAATGAACAAAATGGCTGAGGAGCGCGGCAAGGTAACTGCAAGAACTTCATTTGACTGCATGAGAGCAGGCGACAAGTATGCAAAGGCTGTTGTTGACAAGTATATCAAGTATCTCGCAGCAGGAATCACAAACACGATCAATACTTTCCAGCCCGATATTCTTTGTATCGGCGGCGGCGTATGCAACGAGGGCGATCCGCTTCTCCTCCCCGTAAAGGCGATCGTTGAGGAGGAGGACTTCGCTAATAAGTCCGAAAAGCGCACAGAGATCGTTATCGCCAAGCTTGGCAACGACGCAGGACTTATCGGAGCAGCTTTCCTCGGCAAAGCTAATTCATAATTCAGCAGTGCAATAAAAGAGAATAAATTTTAGGCTGTATGTACAAAAAGACGATTTGCCATTTGTGCATACAGCCAAATTTTTATATTCCATGCGTCAATTCTTCTTTCGGGCGACACTAATTTTATGAATCGATTCAAAGGGGGTATCAGCCATGACAGATATGATCGCAGATGCAGAACTCGCGAAAAAGGGTGACAGCGAGGCTTTTGCAAGGTTATACTCGACCGTATACAAGGATATGTACCATATAGCACTTTATAGTTTAAGGAGCACGCATGACGCCGCAGATGCCGTGAGCGATACGGTCATAGATGCATTCTGTTCCATAAAAAAGCTGAGAGACGCGGGGAATTTCCGTAGCTGGATAATGACCATTCTCGCGGCTAAGATAAAGCGAAAGCAAAGGGAATATTTCCGCAATGAGGATACGCTAAGCGAAACTCTGCCCGACATTACCGATTTCAGCTATGACAGCGCGGAGCTGAACGAGGCTCTCGACAGGCTTGGGAGCGAATCGCGGCTTATGCTGTCAATGTCGGTACTCGGAGGGTATACAAGCGGAGAGATAGCGGAGTTATGCGGCATGAAAGCGAGTACAGTGCGTTCGCGGCTAAGCAGAATAAAGCAGCAGCTAAGGATAGCACTTTCCGATGAGGGCGCGGTCTGCGAACGGCAGGCGAAAGGAGAATGGTTATGAACACTAATAACGACAATGTTGATAAAATCAAAAAGGCACTCGAAAAAGAGCCTGTTCCCGAGGAGCTTTCTCCCGAGAATGTAAAGAAAATGCTTGATGAAAAAGCTCCGGCGAAAAAGAGGAGCAGGATAAGAGTAGGTACGAGAATTGCCGCAGGTGCAGCAGCCTGTGCGGTTGTCGGAGCTTCTGCGGTCTACTTTGGGAATCAAAGCGGTCTGCTCGACAAAGACCGCAAGGCGAGCCGTTCTGAAATGACATCGGGCTTGAATTATAAGAAAGGCGGCGACAAAACCGAGAAAGTCGGCTCGTACATGAGCGGAGCGTCCGACTACAGCGAGATTTATACGCTTTTTGGCGAATCATATAAGCGTGCCCAAAAGAGTAATTCAAATACGGTTTATGGTGAGGCTGAAATAATGGAGGATTCCGCCGCTGAGTCAGCAGCTCCTGCCGACAATGGCGTGAGTGAAGCCACAGGTGCTTCTTCCGATACAGGCAGCGGCGAGTTCTACGAGACCTACGATCAGGAGCAGGACGTTCTTGAGGCAGATGCCGTAAAGACTGACGGCGAGCGTATCTACCACATAAACAATTATTATGAGCCGGAAGAGGACGGACTGTATTACAACGATGTTGTCTGCTATCTCGAAGTGGCGGACGCTGACAACGGTACATTAACGTCAAGCGCAAAAATCAATTTGAGTGATATTTTCGGCGGATATTATACGAAATACGACAACAGCAGCTTCAACGTTGATGATATGTATCTCTATAATGACATGGTAGTTGTTATAGGCAGCGGCTACAGCTACTCCGATGATGATTATTCGGAGTGTTACACCACCTGCGCCGCATTCTTCACAGCAGGAGACGATCCGCAGCTAATAGATGTTTACAGTCAGGACGGAGCGTACTCTGACGTGAGGATCTCGCCGGACGGATACCTCTATCTTGTCAGCAACTATGAAACAGCTTCCTACACGGATATTGAGGACGAGAACATGATCGCGGAGTATATTCCGGCGTGCGGAGTAAACGACGATATTAATTACCTTGCAGCAGGCGATATCTTCCTCCCCGAGGAAGGCTTTGGGGATTCTTACAACCTCAGCTATACGCTCATCGGCAGCATTGACCTCAATACATCTGGCGCAGCGACTCCCGTTCAGACAAAGGCTCTTGCAGGCTATATGGGCAGCATTTACTGTTCGTCAGACAATCTGTACACGGCTTACGGCTGGGACGATACCGACATTACGCGTTTTTCCATAGGCGCGGGCGAAATCACTCCTGTCGCGTCCTGCACGATAGAGGGCGTGGTAAAGGATCAGTTCTCGATGAGCGAGTACAACGGCTATTTCCGTGTTGCGGCTACCAAGGACACATATAAGAAGACATATGACTACACAGATGATGACATATATTGGTGGGACGCTTTCAGCGATTCGTCAGACGACAGCGGATACTACACATACAAATTTATAAGCCGCGAAAACCGCGTTTACGTTCTTGACCTCGACCTCAACGAAGTTGGCAGCGTAAAGGGATTCGGCGAGGACGAGAATATAAAATCGGTCAGCTTTTCGGGCGATATGGCTTATGTAGTGACCTACAGGCAGACTGATCCGCTGTTTTCGATCGACCTTTCCGACCCGACATCTCCGGTTATCCTTGACGAGCTTGAACTCCCCGGCTACAGCACCTATATGCAGCAATGGGGTGACGGTCAGCTTCTCGGGTTCGGCGTGGCAGATGACAACGGTATCTCAAACGGCGTAAAGCTTGTCATGTTCGATAATTCCGATCCGAACGAACTTCGTCAGATGGGCAGTGTTGAAATACTCGGCAGTGAGGACGAAACGTCATGGATCAGCGTTTACTCGGAGGCTCAGTGGGAGCGCAAGGCATTAATGATAGCTCCCGAGAAGAATCTCATAGCCGTTCCGATATGCAGAAACGAATACAATTACGGTGGTGACAGCTCATATGACAGGAACGAATACTATTATGTTTTCTTTTCCTACGAAAACGGAGAGTTTGTACAGCGCGGCATGATAGAACCTGACACAGACTCATCTGATACCGGATTCAACAGAGCGATATATATCGGCGATTACGTTTATGTTGTGGTAAACAACACCATAACAGCGGCAGATATCGAAACTTTTACAGTAACAGATAGTGTGACATTCTGATAATAACGGGATCCCAAAGGCAGAGACTTTTGTGGGGTGTGGGCAACACCCTGCAAGTGAGGGCTATGTTTTGGGACAAATCAAAACGGGACGCTTTAAGCGTCCCGTTTTTGCTTATTTTTCTAAAGTTCCGTGAGAGAGCGATTTGAGGTAAGCGTTGATGAATCCGTCAATATCGCCGTCCATAACAGCCTGAATGTTGCCGTTTTCAAAGCCCGTGCGGTGATCCTTTGCGAGAGTATAGGGCATGAATACATACGAGCGTATCTGCGAGCCCCACGCGATCTGGTTCTGAACACCCTTGATGTCCTCGATCTTTTCAAGGTGTTCGCGCTCCTTTATCTCAATGAGCTTTGAGCGGAGCATTTTCATAGCGTAATCCTTGTTCTGATACTGGCTTCGCTGTGTCTGACAGGAGACAACGATTCCAGTCGGCTTGTGGATAAGTCGTACAGCCGAGCTGGTCTTGTTGACCTTCTGTCCGCCCGCACCGCTCGAACGGTAAACTTCCATTTCAATGTCCTCGGGACGGATATCGACTTCGATTGAGTCGTCGATCTCGGGCATTACTTCGAGAGCGGCAAAAGATGTGTGACGTCTGCCCGAAGCGTCAAACGGTGAGATACGGACAAGTCTGTGAACGCCGGACTCCGACTTCATGTAGCCGTAAGCATTTTCGCCCTCGATAAGGATAGATGCCGACTTCATACCTGCATCATCGCCGTCGAGGTAATCAAGAAGTTCCACCTTATAGTCGTGACGCTCCGCCCAGCGGTTGTACATACGATAGAGCATTTCTGCCCAGTCCTGAGCCTCTGTTCCGCCTGCGCCCGCGTGGAATGTAAGAATAGCGTTTGCACTGTCGTATTCGCCCGTAAGAAGGGTAGCAAGACGCTCCTCCTCAAGCTTTTTCTTAAAGCTTTCAGCCTCGGACTTTATCTCCTCAATGGAGCTGTCATCCTCCTCCTCGATAGAAAGCTCAATGAGGGTTATAACGTCCTCAAGGCTCTCGTTTAGCTTGTTGTACTTTTCAATCTTTCTTTCAAGTGCCTTCTGTTCCTTGAGAACAGCCTGTGAATTTTCAAGATCGTCCCAGAAACCCGGCTTTGCGGTTTCCTCGCCGAGCTGTTCGATCCTTGCCTTTGCCGCCTTGATGTCGAGAACATCGGCAAGCTCGGTCATTTCCTTTCTGTAGCCTGTCATTTCGACTCTTAAATCATCGAGTATAATCATAATATATCTTCCTTTCGGTTATTGTTCGGTTATTTGGAAAGCTGCGGCTGTTCTATTCGCCGCAGTAAACGACAGCCGCTGCGGTTATGTTGTCCTCTCCGCCCTTTTCGAGAGCCTTGTCGCGCAGCAGTTCAAGCCGCCGCGGCAGACTTTTCGGAAGCTCCATTATCTCCTCGATATCGAGGGGCGAGACGTAATCGGAGAGACCGTCTGTGCACAGGATAAGAACATCGCCGTACTCCATGCAGCCGATATCCAGTATGTCTATCTGCGGCTTTGCATTGGCATTGCCGAACGCGGGGAATATAATGTTGCGGTGAACGTGAGTCCTGCGCTGTTCAAGGGTTATCGTGCCCTCCTCGTAGAGAAGCTGGACGAACGACTGGTCTTTGGTAAGCTGTTTCAGTCTGCCGCTCCGATAGCGGTAGAGCCGCGAATCGCCGACATTGAACGAGAGAACGTGTCCGTTTTCGTCAAGTGCGATGCCGCAGAGAGTTGCCTGCATATTGCGTGTTTCAGGCTGTCCCGCACTGTATTCGGCTATCATTCTGTGGATACCCGACAGTTCTCCGCGCAGGTCGGTGGCGGAACTGTAGCTTATCTCCGCAATGTTTTCCAGACCCATTTTTGAGGCGACTTCGCCCGAAAGCTCGCCCGAAACTCCGTCCGAAACGGCAATTATGAACGGTGCGCGCAGTTTTTCTATGCAGCTCCCATCGGTGCAGACCTTGCCGCCGATGAGCAGAGCGTCCTCATTGTGGGACATTACGCCCTTATCTGTGATTCCGCAGCAGTAAAACATAAGCTAAAACCTCTTGTCAATGTGGAATGTGGTAGAAATCCGTGCCGTTGCGGCAGGTGATATCGAGCAGTTCCTGAGTGGAGACGCCCTTTATCTGCGCAGCCTTTTCAGCCGTGTAGCAGATCATTGAGCTGTCACAGCGGCGACCCCTTAGCGGCTCGGGAGCCATGTACGGGCAGTCCGTTTCGAGGAGCAGCCTGTCGAGCGGCACAGCTTCGAGTGCGCGCAGAGCCTTTTTCGCGTTTTTGAACGTGAGAACACCTGTAAAGCCGATGTACATTCCCAGCTTTATTACCTCTCTGGCAACCTCGGCAGAACCGCTGAAACAATGCACAACGCCTGCCGGTCTGTACTCTTTAAGTATGTCAAGCGTGTCCTCGGAAGCGTTTCGGCTGTGAACGATGACGGGGAGCGAAAGTTCCCTTGCGAGTTCAAGCTGCTGCCTGAAAAAGAGTATCTGCTTATCCCTGTCGTAGTTTTCGTAGTGGTAGTCAAGTCCGATCTCGCCGATAGCGCGTACTTTTTCGGAACTTTTTACGAGTTCCGTTAGCTTTTCCCGATAGTCTGACGGAGTTTCGTCAACCGATTCGGGGTGAACTCCCACTGCGGCGTAGATGTAGCCGTACTTTTGCGCGAGTGCGACATTTTCGGCGGAATCCTGCATTGAAGAACCTGCGAGGGCAGCAAATCGAACGCCCTTATCCGGCAAAGCCGCGAGAAGTTCATCTCTGTCACCGTCGAATGCGCTGTCTGCGTAATGCGAGTGTGTGTCAAAAATATTCCTGTACATGATCAGTCCGTAAAATAATCCTCTCTGAGAGTGTTGATGAAGTTTTCACTTGGTATGAAGTCGCTGCCTGCCGGACTTCCGTCGAGCGAAAGCGTAACAGCAATGGTCGTGCCGTTCTCGAACATATTCTTTATTGCCATTTTGCGCTTTTTATAGTCAACAGCCGTTACGTTTGAATCCACCATGTTTATTATGACGTTGAAGTTGCTGTCAAAGCTGTCGGCGATCCTCTTTCCGTCTGTCTGATTTATCATGGCGGAGAGTACCGAAGCGGCAGTGAATGCACGTTCGGATTCGCCGTCCCTGAACATCGAGTATGTCACGAATGTCTCTATCTGATCGCTTTTCATGTACTGCTGACTGCCGTCGTTTTTGAAGCCTGCGATATCAGCGTTGACCGCGTAGGTAACTCCGCCGAAAATATCGCATACCTTGCGGAAAGCGTCAGAGTCGAACTTCATGTATCTGTCCACGGTCACGCCCATGAACTGCTGTGTGAATTCGGCAGCGGAAGCAGCTCCGCCGCGGTCGTATGCGCCCTGAATGCTCTGCTGTTCGCCGTTAACGAGAGCAATGGTGTTGGTCGGGATACCGATAAAGAGTATCTGCTTCTTGACGGGTATCGAGCGCATGAGGACGAATGTCTCGGCGCATTTTTGTTCGGGTTCTTCGAGTACGAGCAGAACAGTGTGGTTGTCCTCGTAGGTCACCTGCTTGCTTATTCTCGGTGTAGGCTCGGGCGGAGCCGCCTCCTTGCCGAATCCGAAGTAGCGGTATACTCCGAAAGCCATTCCGCCGACAACGATGAGTCCGATAAAAATTGTGATAAGAAATGGGACAGCGATATGTCCGCTCTTTTTTCGTGCCATTCTGATTTCTCCTTTTTGTCCGCCTGTATAACTGTAATGACAGGGGTGAAAATATTCATATCAGGGTGAATGAAAATAGTTTTCCCAAAAGCAAAGTTTAAAATTAATGTCGTATTTTCGTGTTTCAACAGGGTTTTCCACATTTTCAACATTTAATTCTCCCCATGAATGTTTAAACACACGATTCAACACTTGGTTGAAAATGGTGGATAAATGTTAAAATCACTTGCAAAATCCCGCGAATGTGATATAATGTTATATATGCCGTACTGCGGCGGCTACAGAACAAGGTCGGGGAAACCTTCGACCGAGGCTATCTTTCGCGCTATTTTCCGCATATCAGGTTCAGTGCCGGACATCAGGCGGAAGATGTCGCCAAGTCCGAAGCGGCAGATGCTTTTGCCGTTTCTTTCGGCGTATGACAATGTCTGGTACGTTCCCGATTTGAACTCGCTGCTGTTGAAAAAGGCGATGACGGCGGAGGAATTATCCACCATGAAGTAGTTCCTGTCGCGGTAAAGCGACTGTGAGACGTTTCCGCTGCCTTTTCCGTAGGTGATATTCGGCGAATCGCTGACAGTCACAAGGCAGTCGGCGCATTTTTCGACATCGCGCAGAATGATCTTATAGTCCTGTGGAAAGCGTTCTGCGTGGCGCAGATACGGGATAGCACCGATGAGGGAGAGTTTTTTGCCGCTGAGTTTTTTCTTCATGACGTATTCGGCAGCCCACAGGTCTGTGCCTGTTGCAAGGCCGCTTATGAAGCAGTTGTAGCCCTGCCCGACAGCGAGGTCTATGCAGCGGTATATCATGAGTTTTACCGCCGAGACCGTCAGCGGACGGTACAGCGGATTCCCCTCAAAAGGCTGGATACTCTTTTCGCGGTGTCCCGTGAAACAGACAGTCCGCTCAGGGTCATGATCCTCGGGGAGCTTTGTACTTACGGGAAGTCCCGAATCAAGTGAAAAAAGCATACTTTACCTCCGATAAACGCGTCGTTGACCATATATTATCAATTATAACATACACGGCTTTTTATTTCAAGAAAAATTTGAGCCTTGTAATAAAATTTTAATAGTTGCTGCTGCCTGAGACCGGTCTCAGCGCCTCGGCAGCGTTCAGGAAAGGATATGACAGACAATGAAACCATATTTAAAGAGAGCGTGGGCAGAGGTGTCGCTCGCTCAGCTCAGAAAAAATGTCGAGATAATAAAGGGGCTGAATTCGCCTCCGACCGAGATAATGGCGGTAGTCAAGGCTGACGCATACGGTCACGGCGATGAGCACGTTGTAAGGTGTCTTGCCGAGAAGTGCGGCGTAAGATATTTTGCCGTCTCAAATCTTGACGAAGCTATCGCGGTAAGGTCTTTTGCACCTGATGCGGATATACTGATACTCGGCTATACCCCGCCCGAGTATGCCCACGAGATAGCCATGTACAACATCATTCAGGGCGTGGTCTCGACCGAATATGCCCTTGCGCTCACGAAGAATACTCCCGAGCCGATACGCTGCCATATAAAGATAGATACGGGCATGGGACGGATCGGACTCAGACACGATACTCCGCAGGAGTGCGCTGACGAGATAGCGCAGATGATGAAGATAGATAAGCTGTCGGTCGAGGGTATCTACACCCATTTTGCCGTAGCCGACAGCGATTCTCCCGACAATATCGCCTATACCGACAAACAGCAGGAGTTCATTACCGATACCTATGACGCGCTTGACAGAATGGGTATAAGACTTACGCACGTTCACTTTATGAACAGCGCGGCGACCTGTTACCGTAACAGTTCGCGCAGTACTCTTTCAAGAGCGGGAATAATCCTCTACGGACTGCATCCCGATATCTCGCTTGAGATACCTGACGGCCTCAAGCCGATAATGGAGGTAAAGGCGGTGATCTCCCAAGTCAAGACAGTCGGGGCAGGAGCGTGCATAAGCTACGGCAGGACTTTCACCGCGGATAAGGAAATGCGTATCGCTACCGTGACGGTGGGATATGCTGACGGCTATTCGAGACTTCTCTCCTCAAAGGGAGAAATGCTCGTTCACGGCAAGCGCTGCAAAATTGTCGGCAGAGTATGCATGGATCAGCTCATGATAGATGTTTCGGACGTTCCCGAGGCTCAGTCGGGCGATATCGTAACGCTCATCGGACGTGACGGAGACGATATCATCACGGCTGACGACCTTGCGGCGATGTACGGAACTATCGGATACGAGGTGGTTTGCGGAATTTCCAAGCGCGTTCCGAGAATTTACATTGATTAAGGCAATACCGCACAGAGCTTGTGCGGTATTGCCTTAAGGATCTGTCCGCACACAAATTCTATGTGCACAGGTTCTAACTTGTTGAAAAGGAAGGATTATAATGAAAAAGTCAATGACGATCTCTTATGAGGTGGATAAGAACCTCTACCTCAACCTGACAAATAAATGTCCCTGCGCGTGTACGTTCTGTATACGAAATAACGCGGACGGAGCTTACGGTTCCGACCCTCTCTGGCTGGAGCACGAGCCGAGCCTTGAGGAAATATTCACAGACCTCGGCAAGCGTGACCTTACAAAGTACAATGAAGTGGTATTCTGCGGCTACGGCGAGCCTACCGAGCGCCTCGGAGTTATGCTGGAAGTCGCAGCTTACCTGCGCAAAAGGGACAGCAATATAAAACTCAGGGTGAACACCAACGGTCTCGGCGACCTCATAAACGGCAGGAGCATTGCGGCTGAACTCTGCCGCGCGCTTGATATTATCTCGGTTAGCCTCAATGCAGGTACAAAAGAGGAGTACATGAAGGTAACACGCCCAAAGTTCCCCGATGCTTTTGAAGCAATGCAGAAGTTCACAGCCGACTGCGTAAAGGAGGGCAGCGCCAAGGTCATGATGTCGATAGTTGACGTTATACCGCCCGAGCAGATAGAGGCTTCACGCGCGATATGCGAGAAACTCGGCGCAACGCTCAGAATACGCGAACTTGTCAAGTAAAACCTTAATGTGAAAGACTGCCGCGTTTTTGCGCAACTTCTCATTTATTGCGAAGTTGTTAACAATGCATTGACTTTTATGAAATAATATGTTAAAATGTGACTATCAACGCCGTGCGATCGTGCGGCAGTAACCTTACAACATTTTTATATTTATGGAGGAATCAGCATGAAAGGCAAAAAAGCAAAGAAGCTTGCCGCAGGTATCATGAGTGCAGTCATGATGTGTGCAGCTTCATCATCAGTTTATGCGGCAAGTCCGTCCGGGATCTCGCTCGGTTCTGTAAAAAGTGCCGATGCCGCAAGCTATTTCTATGACTTTGAGGACGGCGATGTTTCGGCTTTCTCAAAGAGAGGCGACACCGATACCAGCGTTATCTCGGCTTATGTAGACAGCGAGCAGGGCAACGTTATGGCTGTAACAGGCAGAACCAATAACTGGAACGGCCCACAGATAAGAGTTGATACCATACTTGAACCGGGCGTAAAGTACAAGGTTTCTGCAAAGGTCAAGACTGCATGGTACAACACTGTCAATATCTCAATGCAGAAAAACGACGCTGAGGGCAATGCTTCCTACTCAAATCTTGCGAAGGGCGTTTCTCAGGGCGATTGGATAACTATCTCTACAAAGTTCACCTTATCACAGACCGAAGGTTCTACTTACCTCTACATCGAGGGAAGCGACGGCGCAGACCTCTATGTTGACGACTTCTCTATCGAGGCAGAGCCGGAGACTCATCCAGAAAGCGATATTGCTGGCTTAAAGGACGTTTACGCAAAATATTTCAAGTTCGGAACAGCCGTTACCGAGAGCGAACTTGCTCCGTCGGCTACAAAGGAACTTATCCTCAAGCACTTCAACAGCATTACGCTCGGAAACGAACTCAAGCCCGAGAATATGCTCGATAAGGCAGGCTGTATCGCAAACGCAGAGGCAGGCAACGAGGGCGAAGTTTCCGTAAAGCTCAACAACAGCGCAAGAACAGTGCTTAACTTTGCAAGAGACAACAATATCTCTGTAAGAGGTCACGTTCTTGTATGGCACAGCCAGACTCCCGGCTGGTTCTTCAAGGAGAACTATGACGAGAACGGCGACTATGTCGATAAGGAGACAATGCTTGCCCGTATGGAGAGCTACATCAAGGGCGTTTTTGAAGTTCTCGGCGAAGAATATCCCGATGTTGACTTCTACGCTTGGGACGTTGTAAACGAGGCATGGCTCGATGACGGTCAGCCGAGAAGGCCCGGAACCTATGAGCAGGCTCCGCAGGGAAATCTCTCCGGCTGGACTGCTGTATTCGGCGATAATTCGTTCATTCCCTACGCATTTGAGTACGCAAGAAAGTACGCTCCCGAGGGAACAAAGCTCTACTACAACGACTTCAACGAGTATATGCCGCAGAAAACAGAAGCTATCATTGAAATGGCAAACGAGCTCAAGGAAAAGGGACTCATTGACGGTATCGGTATGCAGTCTCACCTTGATGCACGTTCAGGAAGCGACGCATTCCCGTCTGTAAGCGCGTATGAAAAGGCTCTAAAGGCATTCACCGAAACAGGACTCGATGTTCAGATCACCGAGCTTGACGTTACTGTAAACGACAACACACTCTTTGACGAGCAGGCTAAGTACTACAGCGATATCATGGACGCTATTGTCAAGTATGCCGACAATATCTCCGCAGTAGTAGTATGGGGAACTACAGACGATCAGAGCTGGAGATCTTCAAAGTATCCGCTTCTCTTTAATGAGGACTACACTGCAAAGCCTTCATATTATCAGATAGTTGACGGCATTGACTATGACCAGCCCACAACTACGACCACAACGACCGCAGCTTCGACTACCACTACAACAACAGATGCAACCACCACAACTACCGGCGGAGACATTTTGTACGGTGACGCAAACTGCGACGAAAAGGTTGACGTTTCAGATGCTGTTATGATACTTCAGGCACTTGCAAACACGGATAAATACGGAGTTGACGGAACCGATCCCACTCATATTACCGAGCAGGGCATGATAAACGCTGACTGCAATCTCAGCCGTGACGGAGTTACCACCGCTGACGCACTTTCTGTACAGAAAAAGGTTGTCGGACTTATCGAACTTCCGATCGAATAAAAGTTCAAAGACCTGTCCACCTGAAAACGGACAGGTCTTTTTTAAGATTTTGCCAAGAAAATTTTCAATGCACTATTGCTTTATTCAAAACTGTGTGATATAATGAATAATAAGTGAAGTAATCTTTAAAAAGGAGGACATTTTATGACTAAAAGAGGAAAGATCGTTATTGCCCTTTCTGTCTGCGCGTCTCTTATCGCGGCAGGAGCTGCTGCTGCGGCAATTATTATATGCAAGCGCATCTATGAGAAAAATTACTTCTCGGTAACTGATTAAAGCAACTTAGGCAATGGCGCCGAAGTTTCTTATAACTACACTAATTTTAAAAGAGGTTGAATTGTATGGAAATCAAGTTCACAAAAGCAGAAACTTTAAAGGCAAAGCCGCAGCCCGGCGATAAGCTCGGATTCGGTCACATCTTTACAGACTATATGCTCATTATGCCCTACGATGAGGGTCAGGGCTGGCATGATCCTGAGATTCGTCCCTACGGCGATATCTCACTTTCTCCTGCCGCAATGTGTTTCCACTACGGTCAGACAGTTTTCGAGGGCCTGAAAGCATACAGAACGGCTGAGGGCAAGGTTCAGCTTTTCCGCCCTATGGAAAACTTCAAGAGACTCAATAACTCCAATAAGAGACTCGTTATCCCTGAGCTTCCCGAGGAGCTTGGCATGAAGTGCCTCATGGAACTTCTTAAAATCGAAAAGGACTGGGTTCCTTCCAAGGAAGGCGAGTCGCTCTACATAAGACCTTTTATCATCGCTATCGACCCGTTCCTCGGTGTTAAGCCCGGCGCACAGTACTACTTTATGATAATTCTCTCACCCTCCGGCGCTTACTATGAGAGCGGTCTTAATCCCGTAAATATCTACGTTGAGAGCAAGTATGTCCGCGCAGTAAGAGGCGGTATGGGCTTTGCTAAAACAGGCGGAAACTACGCTGCTTCACTCATCGGTCAGGACGAGGCTCACAAGCAGAATTACTCGCAGGTTCTCTGGCTTGACGGCGTTGAGCAGAGATACATTGAGGAAGTTGGCGCAATGAACATCTTCTTCGTTATCGACGGCAAGGTTGTTACTCCTATGCTTCAGGGCTCTATCCTCCCCGGAATCACAAGAAAGTCCGCGATTGAGGTATGTAAGTCAAAGGGTATCGAGGTCGAGGAGAGAAGGATCGATATTCAGGAGATCGCTGATGCTTATGACGCAGGCAAGCTTGACGAAGTATTCGGCACAGGTACTGCCGCAGTAATTTCACCTGTAGGTCATCTCAAGTGGAAGGATAAGGTCATGGAGATCAACGACAACAAGATCGGCAAGATCTCACAGATGCTCTACGATACAATGACAGGTATCCAGTGGGGCAAGATCGAGGATACATTCGGCTGGGTAGTTCCCGTTGAATGATCGGCAATTAAGTAATAGATAAATGGCGGACGCTTTATGCGTCCGCTTTTTTGTGCCTGTTTCCAGCACACTTCACACAGTACGCGCATAAAGTGTACTGTCACGAATAATATTTTTGAAGATCGGCGGTCATTTTTCGATAACCGCGGCAGTATACTATTATAATAGTATACTCAGCTTGTCAGAAAACGTGGATCTGATAAGGGAACGCCCTCCCTTGCAGGGCGTTCCCTCTTCAAAAACAGTCCGCCGGACTGTTTTTGAATTCACCCTTTGCGGAGCGCCTGAAAGCTGTTTGCGGGGCTTTGCCCCACACCCCACCAAAGGCTCTGCCTTTGGAATCCGCTAAA
>UQEM01000035.1 GCA_900540005.1 uncultured Ruminococcus sp. | reverse complement strand
TGGGCTCGGAGATGTGTATAAGAGACAGGGATTACGTTTACCCCACAGTTCAGGCAGGCGCGATCTACGAGAACAGATATATGCTCGGTACTTCCTTCGCTCGTCCGATAATCGCTAAGAGGATCGCTGAGATCGCTGTCAAGGAAGGCGCTGACGCTATCTGCCACGGCTGCACAGGCAAGGGCAACGATCAGGTTCGTTTTGAGCTGGCTATCAAGGCTCTCGCTCCCGACATGGAGATCATCGCTCCCTGGAGAGAATGGGATATAAAGTCCCGTGAGCAGGAGATCGAGTATGCTGAGGCTCACAATATCCCCCTCAAGATCAACCGCGAGACAAACTACTCAAAGGACAAGAACATCTGGCACCTCTCACACGAGGGTCTCGACCTCGAAAAGCCCGAGAACGAGCCGCAGTACGAGAAGCCCGGCTTCCTCGAAATGGGCGTTTCTCCCATTGACGCTCCCGACAAGCCTACATACATCACTATCCACTTTGAAAAGGGTATCCCTACAAAGCTTGACGGCAAGGAGCTCAACGGCGTTGAAATGGTAACTGCCCTCAACAAGCTCGGCGGCGAGAACGGAATCGGTCTTGCTGACCTCGTTGAAAACCGTCTTGTCGGCATGAAGTCAAGAGGCGTTTACGAGACTCCCGGCGGCGCTATCCTTTACCACGCTCACGAGGTTCTTGAGACTATCTGCCTCGACAAGGAAACTGCAAGAGTTAAGCAGTATCTCGCTATCAAGTTCGCTGACCTCGTTTACAACGGTCTCTGGTTCACAACTCTCCGCGAGTCAATGAGCGCTTTCGTTACAGAGACTCAGAAGCGCGTTACAGGCGATGTAAAGCTCAAGCTCTACAAGGGCAACATCATCAACGCAGGCGTTACTTCACCCTACACTCTCTACAGTGAGGAAGTTGCTACATTTGACGAGGACGATGTTTACAATCAGGCAGACGCTACAGGATTCATCAACCTCTTTGGTCTCCCGCTCCACGTTAAGGCTAAGCTCGACCAGAAGAGAGAGAACGAAAACAAGTAAGCAGTCAGATCTATCATCAATAAATACTTTGCAGGCAGGGGAGATTTTCTCCTGCCTGTTATACTTTAAATAAATGTGTTGTTAAGATAAATCGGAATTTAATATGCTTAAGATTTTTTAGGAGTAATAAATATGAAACTCTATAAAACAAATTTTAAGGCTATTGTAGATAAAGAAGAATTACCAGAAACTGAAATAAAAATGCTTTACAAGAAAAGTGGAAAAAAATCATTTAAAATCAGTTTTTCTATATTATCAATAATAATGATTATATCTATTCCTTATTATTGGATAGCAGAAAAAGAAGTTCCACTTTTATTTATATTGTTTTTTGTGTTTTTATGTTTACCAATGACAATTGAATCCTTTAAACAAAAAAAATTATATGCTTGCTATGGAATCGTCAAAGAAAAAACTGTTCGCTGTGCCAGAGTTTCAGGCAGAGGACGTGTATTTATGCCTTATGAGAATACTGTTGAATTAGGTACATACAAGCATAAATATACATTATCTCAAACTGTCTGCAAGTATTACTTTTGCACAGTCGAAATCAACGAAAATATATATGAAAACATATGTTGTGATAGAAAAGATTTTTTAAAGATTAATGAGGGAGAAAAAGTTGTCATATATTTTGATGATATATATAATTTCCCGGTTATATACTCTTGTTCTAATAAATAATATATTTATCTGTTTTCATTCAACAATACAACCTTATATTTACTTACCCACAAATTCTGATTTATCACAGTAAATCCCAGTGAGCGAAAGCAGACTTGCATTTCGCAGAAAGTAACGAGCTTGCGAGTGGGAACGTGATATGCAGTCAAGCTGGCTACAGCTTGAAATTCTGATTTATTTTAATAACACTAAAACGATAGGAGAAAAATTATGGCAGATATGATGTGGGCAGGAAGATTTTCAAAGCAGGGGGTGACATAATTGAAAGAAGAAAAAGAGCCTTCCCCTTCATGGAAGGGTTGCATTATTTTCAGTGCAGTAAATATTCTGTTGGTTCTTTTATGCACTAAACTTAATGTTGTGATAATAAGTACAACATTAGCGCTTCTGATCGTGGTCGGTGTTGTTGTATCTCTGCAATCAATAAAAGAAGATTGGCAGAACGGCTTTAAATTATCGGTGATCGGATGCGTATCAGGTTTATTATTGAATTGCTTTGCTGCAATTTTATATATATTTAATATATTGTCAAACATTATCAACGCATTTTGACGCATTTACAACATAAACAGGTAAATTCTTAATCATATAGGAGAAAAATTATGGCAGATATGATGTGGGCAGGAAGATTTTCAAAGCAGGTCGATGCAGGCGTCAACGCTTTCAACTCTTCAATAGCCTTTGACGGTCGTATGTACCGCCACGATATACAGGGCAGCATTGCCCACGCTACCATGCTGGGCGACTGCGGCATAATCACCAAGCAGGACAGTCTCGAAATAATCGGCGGACTCAAGGAGATACTCGCCGATATCGACAGCGGAAAGCTTGAACTCGACCCCAATGCCGAGGATATCCATATGTTCGTCGAGGCTGAACTTACAAAGCGTCTGGGCGACGTTGGAAAGAGACTCCACACCAGCCGTTCAAGAAACGATCAGGTCGCAGTTGACCTCAGACTTTATCTCCGCGATGAGATAGCAGAGATATCCGCGCTCGTAAAAGAACTTGCGGTCACTCTCGTAAATATGGCAAAGAAACACACCGAGACCATCATGCCCGGCTACACACATCTCCAGAGGGCACAGCCGGTCACTCTTGCTCATCACCTCATGGCTTATGTGTGGATGCTTATCCGCGATATGGAGCGCCTTGACGATACCGCAAAGCGCATGAACTACTGTCCGCTCGGAAGCGGCGCGCTCGCAGGAACTACCTACAAGACCAACCGTAAGCAGACATCTGACCTGCTCGGATTTACCGCACCTATGCCGAACAGCCTTGACGGAGTTTCCGACCGCGATTACTGCGTTGAGCTTTGCTGCGCTCTTTCGCTCCTCATGACTCACCTCTCGCGTTTTTCCGAGGAGATCATAATGTGGTGCTCGTGGGAATTCAAGTTTGTCGAGCTTGATGACGCTTTCGCTACAGGCTCATCTATCATGCCCCAGAAGAAGAACCCCGATGTCACCGAACTTATCCGCGGCAAGACAGGACGCGTCAACGGCGACCTCATCACCCTGCTCACCATGATGAAAGGCATACCGCTCGCTTACAACAAGGATATGCAGGAGGACAAGGAGGCTATCTTTGACGCTGTTGACAACGTAAAGCTCTGCGTAAAGACCTTCACCCCCATGCTCGCTACAATGCGCGTTATCAAGGAAAACATGAGAAACGCCGCTGCAAAGGGCTTCATCAACGCTACGGACTGCGCGGATTACCTCGTTAAAAAGGGTATGCCTTTCCGCGATGCCTACAAGATCACAGGTACTCTCGTGGCTCAGTGCATTGAAAAGGGACTCACGCTCGAAACTCTCCCCCTTGAGGATTACAAGGCTATGACCGACCTCTTTGCCGAGGACGTTTACGATGCTATCAGCCTTGATACCTGCGTAAGAGAGCGCAAATCCGAGGGCGGCCCGTCTCCCGACGCTGTAAAGGAGCAGATTGCCCTTGCTGAAAAGGCTCTGAACCTCTGATATGAATAAAAAGGACTTGAAATTCACGATAGGTCTGACTATTCTCATGGGCGTACTGTGGGCAATAGGCGAGCTGGTCATGGGACTGTGGGTCGCGGTCGTGCCAAAGGCTCACATTTTCTGGCTCGCGCTCATAGTCATCATCACGCTCGTCGTAAACGTGTGGCACTCGATGATCGAGGACAAATCAGACCTTGTTGACCCAAAACGTGCAAAATACGAGCGCAAAACCACTAAACGCAAGAAAAAATAATGGAGGACGTTATGTCAGTTAAGGTTTATATCGACGGTCAGGAGGGTACGACCGGTCTTAAAATACTTGAAAGATTCGAGGGCAGAAACGATATCGAGCTCCTCAGGATAAGCGAGGATAAGCGCAAGGACTCTGCCGAGCGCGCAAGACTCATCAATATGTCGGATTACACTTTCCTCTGCCTGCCCGATGACGCGGCAAGAGAGGCTGTTTCGTTCGCCGAAAACGACCATGTAAGGATAATCGACGCTTCAACGGCTCACCGCACAAATCCCGCGTGGGCTTACGGTTTCCCCGAACTTTCACCCGAGCACCGCGAGAAGATACGCACATCAAACCGCGTTGCAGTTCCCGGCTGCTACGCAAGCGGATTTGCGTCTGTCGTTTATCCCCTCGTCAGCAATGGTATCATCCCTGCCGACTTCCCTGTTTTCGCTTATGCCACATCAGGCTACAGCGGTGCGGGCAAAAAGGCTATTGCGGTCTACGAGAGCGACGACAAGCCGTTTGAATTCAACAGTCCGCGTCAGTACGCACTCTCCCAGCAGCACAAGCACCTCCCCGAAATGCAGACGGTTTCGGGTCTTACATACAAGCCGATGTTCAACCCCATGGTCTGCGATTATTTCAGCGGCATGGTAGTGAGCGTTCCGCTCCAGACGCGAATGCTCCCCAAGGCAGTTACCGCGCAGGAAGTCCACGAAATGTACGAAAAGCACTATGCGGGCGCAAATATGGTCGAGGTAATGCCCCTCATGTCCGCTGACGAGCAGAAGTCGTTCTTCCTCGCGTCAAACACCCTCAGCGGCAAGAACAAGCTTCAGGTATTCGTTTTCGGAAACGATGAGCAGATGCTTCTCTGCGCACGTCTGGACAATCTCGGCAAGGGCGCAAGCGGCGCGGCTGTTCAGTGCCTTAATATAATGATGGGCATTGACGAGACTACAGGACTGCTGTAAGACAGTCTTCAAGCAGTGCCGCAAATGCGCGCGCTGCTGCATAAAACACTTATTATCTGCGTTTTTCGCGGTAAAAGGAGAAGAAAATGGAACTTAAAAAGGTTGGAAATATTGAATTTACAGAGGGCGGAGTCTGCGCCGCAAAGGGTTTCAGGGCAAACGGAATACAGTGCGGACTTGCTCATGCAGGCGCTTCTGTTACTAAAAAAAAGAACGACCTCGCGCTTATCGTTTCTGATACCGAATGTACCGCCGCTGCGGTCTACACCACCAATAAGGTCAAGGGCGCACCTATACTCGTGACCAAGGAGCACATCAAGGACGGAAAAGCACGCGCTGTTATCGTTAACTCCGTCAACGCAAACACCTGCAATCCTGACGGATATGAAAAGGCTTCCAAGATGTGCGAACTTGCGGCAGACCAGCTCGGACTCAAAGCCGAGGATATCATCGTAGCTTCGACCGGAGTTATCGGTCAGGTTCTTCCTATCGAGCCTATCGCTAACGGAATGAAGAGCCTTGCGGAGGGTCTTACATATGACGGAAACGACCGCGCTCTTGAAGCTATAATGACCACCGACACCATGCCCAAGGAAGTTGCCGTTAAGTTCAGACTTGGCGGAGTTACCTGCACAATGGGCGGTATGCTCAAGGGCAGCGGCATGATACACCCCAATATGGCTACAACGCTCACATTCATCACAACTGACGCCGATATATCCGCGGAACTGCTCCAGAGAGCGCTAAGCGATATCGTTAAGGTCACTCTCAACCGTGCAAGCGTTGACGGCGACACCTCCACGAATGATATGGTGTGCGTTCTTGCTTCCGGCAGCGCAGGCAACAAGACAGTGTGCCGTGAGGACGAGGACTTCGAGGAATTTGAAACTGCTCTGTACGCTATCATGATGAATCTCGCGCGCAAAATGGCAAGAGACGGCGAGGGCGCTACCAAGCTCATCGAGTGCTCGGTTTCGGGTGCTGAGACTGAAAAGATCGCGGAAACTGTTGCAAAATCGGTCATCTGCTCAAGCCTGTTCAAGGCAGCAATGTTCGGCGAGGACGCAAACTGGGGACGTATCCTCTGCGCTGTAGGCTACGCTGACGCTGACTTCGATATAAACAAGGTTGACGTTAAGATTGCGTCTGCCAAGGGTTCTGTCGAGGTATGCAAGAACGGCGCAGGCGTTGAATTCTCCGAGGAAAAGGCTAAGGAGATACTCGGCGAGGAAGTAATTGAGATCATTATTTCTATCGGAAACGGCGCAGGAGAAGCCGTTGCATGGGGCTGTGACCTCACCTATGATTACGTTAAGATAAACGGCGATTACCGCTCATAATAAGGAGTGATATCCGTGTTCGGCAGACACAAACAGGACGACTATGAGAGCTACAACGAGCGCGCAAACGAAAAGTACGATGACGATTACATTCGTCCCTCCGAGGAGGAACGGCGCGAATGCTCGCACGACCATGAGCAGACCTACGATAATTACGATATCCCGCACCACGAGATACCTAAGAGCGGTTCGACAGCTCCTCAGCCCAAAAACCTGTCCTCGATAGAGGACAAATTCCTTCACCTGCTGAGACCGGGCGAAAGGATAATGTGGCTGGGCAAACCCGAGAAAATTGCAAGCAGGCAGGAGCGCGGCATGGCGGCTTCTAAAACAGGCGCAATAATCACGGTCGCTTTCGTCATAATATTTGCTGTTTTATCGACAGCTGTGGGCGAAAGCGGATTCCTGTGTTCGGCAATGTTTTTCATGCTGATAGTCTTCGTGAGCTACACAATTTCAGGCTCGATAAATACATTCTACGCTGTGACCGATCAGCGCGTTATCGCGATTCGCGGAACTATGGTCACATCGGGCGAGCTGAGACAGATAACAGACATTAAGGCTACCGATCTAGGCAGGAATATCGGCGCGGTCGCTTTCACCTATGCCGATCCCGAAAGAGAGCACGGCTCTCAGTGCGTTGGATTTTTCGGGATAAAAAATCCATATACAGTCCGCCGGATAATCACGGAAGCTGCTTACAGATGCGGAAATTCTTTTAATAATTAGGAGTAAAACAATGGATAAGATATCAAATTACGATAAGTCGCAGATACTTATCGACGCGCTTCCTTACATACAGAAGTACAACAACAAGATACTCGTTATCAAATACGGCGGAAACGCAATGACCAATGACGAGCTGAAGGACGCTGTTATGAATGATATCGTTCTTCTTTCGCTTGTCGGAATAAAGGTCGTTCTCGTTCACGGCGGCGGCCCTGAGATAAATGATATGCTCAAGAGACTCGGCATCGAGAGCCGTTTCGTGAACGGTCTGCGCTACACGGACGACGCTACTATTGAAGTTGTAAAAATGGTTCTCTCGGGCAAGGTCAACAAGGAACTCGTTCAGCTCCTCGCTCAGCACAAGGGAAATGCTGTCGGACTGTGCGGTATCGACGGCGGAATGCTCATTGCCGAAAAGAAAAAGACCGATGACGGTCAGGATCTCGGCTGGGTAGGCGAGATAACCAAGGTCAACACAAAGCCTATACTCGACGCCCTCGATAACGGAAATGTTCCTGTTATCGCTACTGTTGCCACCGATGAGAACGGCAACACATACAACATAAACGCAGACACGGCTGCGGCTCAGATAGCGGCAGAGCTTGGCGCTGAGAACCTCATTCTCATGACCGATATCGCAGGTCTCCTGCGCGACAAGGACGACCCGTCAACTCTCATTCCCAAGGTCAATGTCAGCGAAGTGCCCTTCCTCAAGAGACAGGGTATCATCTCGGGCGGCATGATACCGAAGATAGACTGCTGTGTGGAAGCTGTAAGACGCGGCGTAAACAAGACAGTTATCATTGACGGCAGAGTTCCGCACTCTATCCTTATCGAGATACTTTCAAACGAGGGTATCGGCACTCAGTTCGTATAAGAAGCGTTCCACGCACAAAGAAATTTATTTGATTATAAAACAGAAAATTTACATTTTAAAATATGCGCCTTATTGATTTTATAACACCATTAGCGTTATAATTATTATAAGATATGCTATCAAGGAGGATAACCATGAGCAGCAATGAAAAAACTATCAGCCAATTCGACGAACACGTTGTACACTCATACGGACGTATGCCTGTCGCACTGAAAAAAGGCGAGGGCAGAAGATGTGTTGACGAAAACGGCGTTGAATATATCGACTTCGGAAGCGGTATCGGCACTAATTCCCTCGGCTACTGCGATGAGAAATGGGCAGATGCCGTCTGCGCTCAGGTAAGAACTCTCCAGCATAATTCAAACTATTACTATACTCAGGTCCAGGCTGATCTTGCCGAAAAACTCTGCAAAGTAACGGGCTATAAGGGCATTTTCTTCGGAAACAGCGGCGCGGAAGCCAACGAGTGCGCTATCAAGGTCGCAAGAAAGTACAGCTTTGACAAGTACGGCAAGGGCAGACACAACATTATCACCCTTGTGAACTCTTTCCACGGCAGGACTATGGCTACTCTTTCGGCTACGGGTCAGGACGTTTTCCACAACTACTTTTTCCCGTTCCTTGAGGGCTTTATCAACGTCGAGGCAAACAATTCCGGCGACCTCAGAGCTAAGCTCGATGACACGGTCTGCGCTGTCATGATCGAATACGTTCAGGGCGAGGGCGGAGTCAACTCGCTCGATCAGAAGTTCGTTGACGATATCTTCGCGCTCTGCTCTGAAAAGGATATCCTCGTTATTGCGGACGAAGTCCAGACCGGTGTCGGCAGAACAGGAAAGTTCCTTGCAGGTGAGCATTTCGGCAAGAAAGCCGATATCACCACTCTTGCAAAGGGAATTGCCGGCGGTATCCCTATGGGCGCGTGCCTTATGAACGAAAAGTGCAGCGGCGTACTCACAGCAGGTACTCACGGTTCGACTTTCGGCGGAAATCCCATTGCCTGCGCAGGCGCACTTGCTGTTATCGACAGAGTTGAAAGCGAGGGATTCCTTGACGAGGTAGGCAAAAAGGCTGAGTACATAAAAAATAAGCTTTCACAGTGCAGCGAGGTCGAGTCCGTGAGCGGTCTCGGTCTTATGATCGGCATTGCGCTCAAAAATAAAAATGCCGCAGACGTTGCAAAGGAAGCTCTCAAGAGAGGTCTCCTCGTTCTTACTGCTAAGACAAAGGTAAGACTTCTCCCGCCTCTCACCATCTCATACGATGAGCTTGACAGCGGTCTTAAAATATTGATTGATATACTGGAGGAATGATGTATGGAGCTCAATATCGCTTCAAAGGGCAGTAAATATCTTGTTCAGGATAAAAAAGCGCGTCTTTTGTATACTGTTAAAAAGAAAGGCTTCGGTACAGGTCAATATAACCTTATGGACGCAAGCAATTATATTCTCTACACCCTCGTCCAGCTTACCGGCGATAAAAAGCCTTCTTTCTCCATTATTTTAAACGATGAGGTTTTCCTTAACGTGGAGTGCAAGTCCATGTTTCTTGACCCCACTATCACGGCTGAGGGAAACGGTATGAGCTATAAATTGGCAAGCAAGGACAGAAAAAATTTTGACATTATCCTGAATGACGCAACTGTAGGTCACATTAAAACCAAAATCGCGATTTCCGGCGACCTGCAATATGACCTTGATATTGAGAACACAGCATTTGACGACTATATTCCTCTTTTCGCAGTTGCCATAGACAAAGCTTTTGGCAGCATAAACAAACAAAAATAACCGAAAGGAATTACATAAACATGAAACACTTACTTAAAATGCTCGACCTGAGCACAGATGAGATCATTGATATACTCAACCTCGCAGATCAGCTCAAATATGAGCGCAAGCACGGGATCCCCCACCCGCGTCTCAAGGGCAAGTCTCTCGGCATGATCTTCCAGAAGGCTTCTACCCGCACCCGTGTATCCTTTGAGACAGGTATGTACCAGCTCGGCGGAAATCCGCTCTTTCTCTCCTCAAACGATCTCCAGATCGGCAGAGGCGAGCCTGTTCAGGACACAGCACGAGTTCTCTCACGCTACCTTGACGGCATAATGATCCGTACATTTGAGCAGAAAGAGGTCGAGGATCTCGCTAAGTACGGCTCTATCCCGATAATCAACGGTCTTACCGACTTCTGCCACCCCTGTCAGATACTTGCTGACCTCATGACTATCCGCGAATTCAAGGGAAGCTTTGACGGTCTCAAGATGTGCTTTATAGGTGACGGCAACAATATGGCTAACTCGCTCATCGTCGGCTGTCTCAAGGTCGGAATGGCTGTTTCCATTGCCTGCCCGGACGACTATCAGCCGCCCAGGGAGATACTTGATTTTGCTGCCGGATATGACTGCTTCGAGATGACCAATGTTCCGCTTGATGCCGCTAAGAATGCTGATGTTGTCATTACTGACGTATGGGCTTCCATGGGTCAGGAGGGCGAAGCTGAAAAGCGCAGAAAGGCTTTCGCAGGATATCAGATCAATGACGAGATAATGGCTGCTGCAAAGCCGGACGCTATGGTTCTCCATTGTCTCCCCGCTCACCGCGGCGAGGAGATCACAGAGGAAGTTTTCGAGGCTCATGCAAACGAGATCTTTGAGGAAGCTGAGAACCGTCTCCACGCTCAGAAGGCAGTTATGGTAAGATTAATGGAGGACTGACCCGAATTTCCCACTGAATAACGGCAATAAGGACACACATAATGAAATATACTGTTTATGCGATAATCGGCGTTATAATTGCCGTATGCGGAGCGGTCTACCTGACAAATCTGCTCCTGCTGAAAAAGCGCGGTATCACGGCTCTTGCTGCCGTTACCGCTGTGAACGAAACCAAGCACCGCTCGCTCATGTTCTTTGGTTTTTCGATAAAGTCAACGCGCAAGACGGACTCATATGTCCACACCCTGCGCTATACTATCGGCGAAAAGGAGTACGAATGCCGCGACAGGGCAGGCTTTACACAGCCGCTGAAGGTCGGATCGACCCACCTTATCGTGTGCGACCCGAAATATCCCGACCGATTCGAGTACGAGGAACAGCTCAACAAAAACATCACTATCACCGTTGCGCTTGTTGCAATGGCTGTGGTTTTTGCAGTAAGGTGGTTTCTGAAATAAAGTCAGAGCCTTTGGTATGGGGCAGATCCCCCACAAGTGCTTATACGCCAAGCTGCGGCATCAGAGTTTTCTCTGATGCCGTTTTTTTCTTGAAAAAATGCTTGACAAACCGAAAATAATGTAGTATAATGTGTAAAGTGATTTTAGATTACACCCCACAGGAGCGCGTTTATGGCAAAGGAACTTAAATTCGTTATGCTGCTCGACTGCTACGGCGATCTGCTTACAGAACACCAGCGCAGCGTTATGGAGCTTTACTACTGCGAGGATCTTTCCCTTGCGGAAATAGGCGAACCTATGGGTATCACCCGTCAGGCTGTCCGCAGCCTGATAAAGCGAACCGAAAGTATCCTCGAAAACTATGAGGATAAACTCGGCTTTGCACAGCGTCTGAGCAAAATGCGCGAGTGTTTCGGAAATATCTCCGAGGCCGCCGGTAAATGCTCCGATAACGCTTTAAAAGAGGCTCTTATGCGCGAAGTGCAGACGGGTCTGTCGCTTCTTTGATCAAACCAACAGGAGGAGAACGCATGGCATTTGAAGGACTTTCCGAAAAACTCAATAATGTCTTTAAAAAGCTCAAATCACACGGAAAGCTGACGGAAAGCGATGTCAAGGAGGCAATGCGCGAGGTTCGTCTGGCTCTGCTTGAAGCCGATGTAAGCTACAAGGTCGTTAAGGACTTCGTTAAAAAGGTCACAGACCGCGCTGTCGGCGAAGAAGTTCTCTCAAGCCTTACTCCTGCACAACAGGTCATCAAGATCGTTAACGAGGAACTGTGCGCCCTCATGGGCAATGGCAGTTCACGCATAAATTTAGCTTCAAAGCCGCCTACGGTCATCATGATGTGCGGTTTGCAGGGTTCGGGTAAAACCACCCACGCCGCAAAGCTTGCAAAGCTGCTCAAAAAAGAGGGACACCGTCCGCTCCTCGCAGCCTGCGATATTTACCGTCCTGCCGCTATAAATCAGCTTCAGGTCGTTGGTCAGAAGGCTGACGTGAAGGTCTTTGAAATGGGACAGATAAACCCTGTCACGATCGCAGGTGAGGCGCTCAAATACGCCAAGGACTACGGTCACGATGTCCTCATTATCGACACCGCGGGCAGACTCCACATCGATGAGGAGCTTATGCAGGAGCTGAAAGATATCAAGGCTCTTACAGATCCCGACGAGATAATGCTCGTTGTTGACGCAATGACGGGTCAGGACGCTGTAAACGTGGCTAAGGCTTTCGATGAAGCTGTCGGCATTACAAGCATACTCATGTCAAAGCTCGATTCCGATACCCGAGGCGGTGCTGCTCTTTCAGTTCTCTCCGTTACGGGCAAGCCGATCAAGTATGTCGGCATGGGCGAAAAGCTTGACGATTTCGAGCAGTTCCACCCGGAGCGAATGGCTTCAAGGATCCTCGGCATGGGCGATGTGCTCACGCTTATCGAAAAGGCCGAAAACGTTATGTCCCAGAAGGACGCGGAAAAGCTCACCAAGAAGTTCAAGGAGAACAAGTTCGACATGGACGATCTCCTCGACCAGATGAGACAGATAAAGAAAATGGGCTCGATGAAGTCCATTATAGGAATGCTCCCCGGTGTCGGCGACAAGATAAAGGATACCGATATCGACGAGAGCCAGTTCACAAGAGTTGAGGCGATAATCACCTCGATGACGACCGCGGAACGCGCCAAGCCCTCTATCATCAATCCCTCACGCAAAAAGCGTATCGCAAAGGGTTCGGGTACAAAGGTCGAGGACGTAAACCGCCTGCTCAGACAGTTTGAACAAATGCAGAAGATGATGAAGCAGTTCACGGGCAAGGGCAGCAAAATGTCGCTGAGAAAGGCAAGAAAACAGCTTGCAGGCATGAACTTTGACAAAATGACAGGCAAGGGCGGAGGAAATCTCCCGTCACTCTGATAACAAATCAACGCGGTCTCCCTCCGCTTGATATACAAGAAATCTTTTTACGGAGGTGAATAATAATGGCAGTTAAAATCAGACTCAGAAGAATGGGCGCTAAGAAGGCTCCTTTCTACCGTGTAGTTGTTGCTGATTCAAGATACCCCAGAGACGGTCGTTTCGTTGAGGAGATCGGTTACTACGATCCCACAAAGGAGCCCTCTGTTGTCAAGATCGACGCAGATAAGGCTAAGGAATGGATCGCTAAGGGTGCACAGCCTACAGACACAGTAAAGAACATTCTTAAAAAAGAGGGCGTTCTTTAATCCCATGCTGCGGAAGAGGGGAAACTTTCCGTTTCACCCTCTGCTCCGAAAGCTACCCTATGGAGGTTAACAATGAAAGATCTGCTTTACGCTATTGCAGCAGGACTTGTTGAGGATAAATCCGCTATAAGCATTACTGAGGACGCTCCCGATGAGGAGGGCGTTATCGTTTTCCACCTTACCGTTGCCCCCGATGATATGGGACGAGTTATCGGTAAGCAGGGCAGAATTGCCAAGGCTCTGCGTACTATCATGCGCGCAGGCGCAGCTAAAAAAGACCTCAAGGTCTCTGTTACTATCGAATGACTGCCAACAGCAGTCATTTTTATTTTGTGGATACAAAAAAGTCCCTCTTGAATGAGGGACTTTTTTGAGCGATTTTTAGCTTGCAAAAGATGTATATTTTATAAGGGAACGCCCTCTCTTGCAGGGCGTTCCCTCTTAAAAAACAGTCCACCGGACTGTTTTTTAATTCACCCTTTGCGGAGCGCTTGGCGGCTGTTTGCGGGGCGTTGCCCCACACCCCACCAAAGGCTCTGCCTTTGGGATCTGCTAAAGGGTTAAAAACCCTTTAGAATCCCATTATTAGTCTCATTTATTCTTACTAAGCGCCCAGAATGCGACTGCGCTGGCGGCGGCAACGTTGAGTGAATCCACTCCGTGCGCCATGGGAATTTTTATCGTGTAGTCACACGCTGAAATTGTCTCGCCGCGCAGACCCTCGCCCTCAGTTCCGAGAATTACGGCGAGTTTCTCCTCCTGCGCAAGCCTTGGGTCGTCAATACTTATGGTATCGCTGCGCAGAGCCATTGCGGCGGCGGCAAATCCCTGTCCCCTCAGCCATTCAACATAGTTATCGCTGCTCAAACCAATGTAAGTCCACGGTATCTGAAAAACCGTGCCCATACTCACCCTTACCGAGCGGCGGTAAAGCGGGTCGCTGCACCCCGAGGTCAGCACGACTGCGTCAAATCCGAGAGCCGCTGCCGAGCGGAATATCGCGCCAACGTTGGTCTGATTCATGATATCTTCAAGAACCGCTATTCTCTGTGCCCCCGATATAAGCTCTGCCGCATCGGAAAGAGTCTTTCTGCGCATGGCACAGAGCGCTCCCTGTGTGAGCCTGAACCCCGTAAGCTGCGTCAGAACGTCACTATGAGCAGTATACACGGGCACATCTCCGCAGCCTGCTATAATGTCGCTTGCCTGCCCCTCAATGTACTTGCGCTCAACAAGGAACGATATCGGCTCATAGCCTGCGCTAAGTGCGCGTCTGATGACTTTCGGGCTTTCGGCGATGAAGATACCCTCTTTCGGCTCGTAATACCTCAATAACTGAACCTCCGAAGTACAGCGGTAGGGTTCAAGCGCGGGCAGGTCAAGGTCGTGTATTTCAATTATATTCGGCATAAATTCTCCTTTTTGGTGGTGTTGATCCCATGAAAAACGGTTCTCCGTACCGCGGAGAACCGTCACCTGTTACTTTGTGTTCTGCTCCTTGAGGAGGTCTCTGATCTCTGTGAGAAGAACCTCTTCCTTGCTTGGTTCAACAGGCTTTGCAGCCTCCTCTTCCTCCTTCTTCTTTTTGCCGATAGTCATAGCCGTGTTTACAGCCTTGATGAGACAAAACAGAATGAGAGCAATTATCAGGAAATTAAGGACTGACGAAAGAAACGCGCCATAATTGAAGTCGATCCCGTTGATACTGAATTTACCGCCGACAAGCTGCATTACGCCGTTTTCATCCTTCTTTGCGCCGCCTGTGATGACTGCGATAAGCGGATTGATAAAGTTATCCGTAAGCGAGCTTACGATATTTCCGAAAGCCGCGCCGACGATAACGCCGACAGCCATATCCATGACGTTGCCTTTAAGGGCAAATTCCTTGAATTCCTGTAAAAACTTCTTCACTTTAAACTTCTCCTTTATGTATCCCCGGTTTATAACTCAGGAAGTCCCGGTATCTCCGGGGGTTCATCCTTAACAGCCTTTCGTGCCTGCATATACTCGGGCAGCTCGATAGCATCGATCTCGTCGTTGTAGGTCGTCTTTTTCTTGGGCATGGACTCAACGGCGTGGTCAGCCTGAGACATTATGGCTTCTTTATGCTCGGGCACATACGCCTCAAGGTCGTCGGCATTTGCCTCATCTGTTTCGCTCATGAGCGACCATGCTTCATTGCGCTCCTCGTGCGCCTCAAGATCGTCCGCGTTTACCTCTTTGGTGTGTCCCATTATGTCCTGCGGAGCCTGCTGCACCTTCGCCTGAAGGTCGTCAGCATTAACTTCCGCTGTATTTTTCATGTAAAGCTTGTTGTATTTCGCATCTGTATGCGGTGCAAGTTCGGCTGCGTCCGCAAGTGGTGCGGCGTTCATGTAGGAATTTTTCTTTCGCTCAAACTTTTTCAGTCGGCTCATATCGAGATCAGCCGCCGAAACATCGCCCATATTGCCGCTTCTCTTGCCAAAGAAATCGTCCGCGGGTTCTGCGTGCTCGGTAGCCTTGCCGCCGTCAAAGAATTCCCAGAAATTGTCGGGAACTTTTACCTTGTTTTTATCCTCGGCAGGCTGTCGCGGTGCAGGAGCTGCCTGCTGACGGGGCATTGCTCCCATTTGCGACATTCCGCCCATCTGAGATACAGTTCCGCCCATTGGCTGCTGCGGCATTCCACCCATTGGCGGAACAGCTCCGCCCATAGGCTGCTGCATTGGCTGCGGCTGACCGTATATCGGCATTCCGCTCTGGTCGTAGCCTATTATCTGCGGCTGTGCGTACATCATCGGCGCCTGACCGTATATAGGCATTCCGCTCTGGTCATAGCCGATTATCTGCGGCTGCATCATACCCGCCTGCGGCATACCGTTCATTGGCTGCTGCGGCATTCCTGCCTGCGGCTGAGGCATACCGCCCATTTGCGGAACAGCTCCGCCCATAGGCTGTTGGGGCATACCGTTCATCTGCGGCATTGCGCCAATATGCGGCTGCATTCCGCCCATTGCTCCTCCTGCCATGTTCTGCTGCATGGGCGCGCCCTGCTGCATAGGTGCTCCGTAAACGTTGGGCTGCTGAGGGTGGACCGCCTGCTCGGGGAGAGTAACTCTGCCCGTGTCAAGCTTTGGAATAAACGGCTCGTCAATATCGCTGAAATCAAATTCCTCGTCTGTATCATTAAGTTCATCAGCCGTATATAAGTCAGACGATGATGCCACAGGTGCATTGTCGCTTATTTTGAAAGTTCCGCCGCTCAGCTTAAAGCCGCCGGACTGCGGTTCGTCCTCGGAATGGTAACCGCCCATATCGACCTGTTCGATATTGATTTCCTGCGGATTTTCGAGGTTGCTGCCGCATTTGACGCAAAACTTAAACTTCGGCTGATTTTCGGTTCCGCACTGTGGGCATATCATAGAAAATCACTCCTTATCGTGAAAAAAATTATTGCCGCCGCAGTTCATGCACAGCAGCAATTGACAGACGATACCCGAAAACGGAGCTTTGCCGCCTTGGTTCGTCATATTTTTCACACATATATTATAACATTATATAGCGCTGTTTTCAAGAGTTTTTTGAAAGATTGTGCAATACAGTGCTAAATTGGTGCGATAATTTGTGGAAATCTTATAACGGCGGTCACTTTACTCTCCCTTTTGACATCTGCGCCCAAATGGACGGGTCTTGCCGCCGAAAGTGTGAAAATTCGGGGAACAGTTGATTTTTTTCGGAATATATGATATAATGTAAAATAAGCATTATAAGCAAGAGAAAGAAATACGCGGTATGTAGAACATTAAGGGCATTTGTGCCAAAGAATCATTATTGCCGTGAACTGTGCAGCACTGCACACGGCGGCAGAACGGAGTTAAAAATGTCTGATAAGAAAATAAGCAAAGCTAAAAGTATAAAAAGGGCAAAGCGCCTTACAGAACTGGTCATCAGTCTCGCGATCGTCGCATCGGGCGTATACCTTGTCAAGGGTGCTGTAGACCGTTCAACGACCGTTGCGCCGTCACAGTATTTTGACAACACAGATATATCCGACGACCCCATAGACGACACGGAGGTTGACCCGAACCAGACTATCTACGAAAACACGGTAGTTGCAACAAAGGATAAATTCAAGGGCGACCTCATTCTCGTCAATGAGAATTATCAGTACTTCTCAACAGGCGAGGAGGCTCTTGTAAGTGTTCTCGAAAAGAACGAGGAACTCGGCAAAACTACCTTCGGCGCTTATGATTACAGCACTCAGGTACTCGCGTCTGTTTACGACCCCATGGCGCAGATGATCGACGACTTTTACAATGCCACCTCGCTCGACGATATAATCATCTACGGCGGATTCCGGACCCATGACGTTCAGCAGCAGCTTTATGATGACGACCTTGCTGCAAACGGCACGGAGGAATCCACCCGCGTTGCAAAGCCCGGATTCAGCGAACATGAATCAGGCTATGCATTCGACCTGTCAAAGCTCCCCGACTATGACTATGAGGGCACGGGCGAATACGCATGGTTTACGCAGAACTGCTACAAATACGGCTTTATCCTCCGCTATCCCGAGGGCAAGGAGAGCATTACCGCTATCCAGTACGAGCCGTGGCACTTCCGCTATGTCGGACTCCCCCACGCTTACTACATCATGCAGAACGGTCTGTGCCTTGAGGAGTACATCGACCTCGTCAGACAGCACCCCTACGGCAGCGATCCGCTCACATTCACGGACGAAAACGGCAAAAACTACGAGGTCTACTTCGTTGCGTCAGATGACGGAAACGAGACCACGAGCATTCCTGTTCCGGCAGGCATAAAGTACGAAATATCAGGCAATAACGCTGACGGATTTATCGTAACCGTTTATAAGGACGAGCCTGTAACTGCTGAACCTGCGACCGAAGCTCCGACAGAGGCTGAGACCGAGACCGTTCCCGAGGACACCGCACAGGACGTTCCGGCAGAGCAGTAACCAAAAAATACATTTTCTCCCGATCATCCGGCAGTCCGCCACGCTAAAATACGCCATATCTTGACAAATAACTGCCGTAATGCTATAATTTATCTCGTTATAATATATTTTTTAGGGAGGAAATTTATATGGATAATAATTTCAACAATCAGGGGGAATATCATAACTATTCTCAGCAGCCGCCTCAGGGAGGCTATCCTCAGCCGCAGGATTACCCTACACCGCCTTACTATGATCCGAATTCACAGGGCGACCCGAATCAGCCGAACTCAGGGCTTGCTATCGCGTCAATGGTTCTCGGTATCTGCGGCGTTGTATTCGGCTGCTGCACCTACTATATCGGATTCCTTCTCGGCATTATAGGGATCACCCTCGGCGCAGTCGCTCTTTCCAAAAAGGCACAGGGCAAAGGAATGGCTATCGCAGGTCTTGTTTTAAGCATTATTACCATTCTTCTCAGCGCTCTGAGCGCTATTATTGGAGCAGCTCTGCTCTCGGGACTCGATTCGCCTGACGACCTCGCGCTGTTCATAAGGTAAGATATGTCCAAGCGCCTGAGGATCGTGATTGCTGCGGCTGCACCCATTCTGACCGCCGCCGTGCTTGTCCTGAAAGACTTTATACTCGGGCTGAAAAGGTACTTACCCGACTGCACATTCAACACGGTTACGGGATATTTGTGTCCCGGCTGCGGAAATACCAGAAGCCTTACATATCTGCTGAACGGCGATATTTTATCTGCACTCCGCTGTAACGTCACTATACCGTTTCTCGGAATGCTGCTCGTACTGCTCTATATTGAAAATGCAGCCGCGATCGCAGGAAAGGACGTTAAACTCCTGCCGCGGAACAGCTTTGTGTGGGCAGGCGTTATTGTATTGTTTTTCGCGTATTTTACCGCAAGGAACTTCATTCCGAACATTGCACCGATATAAAAAGGACTTCCAAAAGGAAGTCCTTAATAATGGGATTCTAAAGGGTTGTTAACCCTTTAGCGGATTCCAAAGGCAGAG
>UQEM01000034.1 GCA_900540005.1 uncultured Ruminococcus sp. | reverse complement strand
GAGATGACGTCGAGTCTCGTGGGCTCGGAGATGTGTATAAGAGACAGCATATACACACGTCGGGCTGATATGTAAGCTTTAGCCGCACCGCTCAAAAACAGCGGTGTATTTGACTGTATTATCAGAAATCAACTTCTGTATCGTAGTAGCAGCACTTGAGCAGCTTTTCCATTTCCTCAACAGAGGGCTGTCTGGGGTTCGAGCCTGTGCATGCATCTGCGATAGCATTTACTGCAATATCGTGGAGTCTCTCAAGGAAAACTTCCTCGGGAACGAATCCCTGCTCTGTCGGATAGCTGTCCACACCGTAATTCTTGATACAATGAGGAATATTGAGGTCATCGTTCATCTTGCGCAGATAAGCAATGAGAGCTGCAACCTTATCATCATCGGAAGCCTCCTTGGGAGCAATTCCCATGTAATCAACTATAACGCCGTAACGCTTCTTTGCAGTTTCGTCCTTTGCGTTGAAAGCGATTACCTTGGGCAGGTACATTGCATTTGCAGCGCCGTGAATGATGTGAGCACCGTAATCTGCGAAAACAGCACCAGTTTTGTGAGCCATTGAGTGAACGATACCGAGGAGAGCATTCGAGAACGCCATACCTGCAAGGCACTGCGCATTATGCATACGGTCGCGAGCCTCCATATCGCCGTTATATGAAGGAACGAGGTCGTTCATTATCATCTCTATGGCATGGATAGCAAGCGGATCAGTATAGTCGCAGTTGGCTGTAGAAACGTAAGCCTCAACAGCATGGGTCATAGCGTCCATACCAGTATGTGCAACGAGCTTCTGAGGCATTGTCTCGGCAAGTTCGGGGTCTACGATAGCAACATCGGGAGTGATCTCAAAGTCTGCGATCGGGTACTTTATGCCCTTGCTGTAGTCAGTGATGATAGAGAAAGCAGTAACCTCGGTAGCAGTGCCCGATGTGGAAGATACTGCGCAGAAATGAGCCTTTTTGCGGAGTTCGGGAATGCCGAATACCTTGCACATATCCTCAAATGTACAATCGGGATACTCATACTTGATCCACATAGCCTTTGCAGCATCAATAGGTGAACCGCCGCCGATAGCCACGATCCAGTCAGGCTCAAATTCGAGCATAGCCTGTGCGCCTCTCATAACAGTCTCGACTGAGGGATCGGGTTCGATACCGTCAAAAATACGAACCTCCATGCCTGCCTCCTTGAGGTAAGCCTCAGCTTTGTCAAGGAAACCGAAACGCTTCATTGAGCCGCCTCCGACGCAGATCATAGCCTTTGAGCCTTTGAACGCCTTGAGAGCCTCAAGAGAGCCTTTTCCATGGTATAAATCACGCGGTAAAGTAAAACGAGCCATAACAGATAACCTCCTGTATTTTAATATTGATTAATTTTAACATTGATTGATGAATATTTCACCTTTTCACAAAATAATTTTATCACATTTAGACAAAAACAGGAATAATCAAAAAAGTATATCATATATATCACTAATGATAACTATGTATAAAAATCCGCAGAGAGTTCCCTGCGGTGCCGCGTTTATTTAAAGCATTGCTTTTGGGATTTGTGAAGTTCGGCAATAAAGCGCTTGTCAAGCTCCGACAAAGTGTAGTCGCTGCGGCAAATCAGCACATCTCGATACCATTTCTCACTATCCGCACAAGAGCGCTGAATAAGCTGATATCTTTCGAGTATCTTTTCGGTAATCGGTGACGACCACATAAAAGTTTCGGGATTTTCCGACAAAAGTTCAAGCTGACTGCAACGCTCAAAAGCGAAAATTCGCCTATCAGAAGCAGTTACAAGTTCCTGCTGCATGACTTCCGATTTTGAAAGTAACGGCAGATAAGTTTCGGCAAAGGCGATTTCGATATAACTCGAAAGCTCGCCAAAGTGAATGTTTCCGCAGTTTGCAAGCTTAGAATTTTTACTCATGAGCAGAACTTTCCCGAACTTGGCGATCAGTTCACAGCGCAGTCCCTTTTCCTCAAACAGCTCCATGAAGCGCGAGTCGTGCTCCGCGGCATAGCGTACTATCCCAAGCTTGTAATTTGACGACACGACATTTTTTACAATGGATGACGTATCAGTCTCCTGATAAAAAATCTCAGCCGCGCCCCTGCCGATAGTATTTGAAAAATTTACAAACGCGTTGCAAATATATTCCGTTCTCGGAGCGCACAGCGAAAACCTGCGCTTCTGCACATAGTCCTCCTTATACATTTTCTCAACAGCGTCTATCTGTTCGAGTATGTGCCTTGCATGGCTGATAAACTCGCAGCCCTCCGGTGTTAGCGTCATTCCTCTGCGGCTGCGCTCAAATATGGTTATCCCGAGGTCTGATTCAAGCTCCTTTATCGAGCGGCTAAGATTTGGCTGAGCGATCAGCAGAGTTTCCGAAGCCTTGTTGATAGAACCAGTTTCTGCAACTTCGACAGCATATTTCATATGAAGTATGTTCATCAGTGTCACTCCTGATAATTAAACAGAAAATCGCGGCATACAAAGCGTTCCGCGCTGTTCAATAAAATAAAGCAGCCTCGCAAAAAGCGGCGGTGCTGCTTTATTATAACATTATTTCGGCTTTTTGTCCATAGGATACGGGCGCTTATTCTTTATAGACCATTATGCTCGAAGCAAGTGCGGAAATCAGTTCGGAGCTTCTCGGGCGGCGGTTTATTTCAAGGAAACCGCTCAGCTTTTCAGGGGAACTGCGGTATGCACAGTCGATCGCATTTCTTATTGCGTGTTCAACGCTGCTCGTGTCGGTGTCGTAATAATCCGCAACGAGTTCATACAAACGCATTGTACTCCTGTGCAGCAGGCTCGTATCTTCAAAGGCAAACTGAACGGCTGTTTTGATGTACTTACTGCCCACATAGTGCGGCTTGATCCCGATCGCCGTCATAATGCGCGAAACATACCTGCTAAGGTGATGTTTCGTTTTCTCAGCCGACAGCAGATACATTATTATGCTGACAATATTGCTGTCTCCGAGATACTTTGACAGATAAAGTACTCCCTCGACCTCCGAGATATACTGTGCCTTTTCGGAAATATCCGTAAAAACAACTACGTTTGAGCGGCAGAAAGCCTTTGGTGAAGGTTTTATCAACCTGTTTCCATAATAGTCATACGGCTTATCATCGTCGAGTATTATTAAATGGTAATGCTCATACTGAGCGGGATCAAGCGATACTGCGAGAAATCCGCGGTCGATCGAGGTATAGCCCCCCGCTTCTCTGATCTCCCGAGCAAAATTCGCAAGATAATTTCCGAGTTTTTGTGATGTTTTCAATGTCTGCATTACGTCTCTCCTCATTTGTCGTTAAAAAGTGTGAATTAATTAATTGTCAGTCATTACTCTAATTTTACTCCACTTTGTCGTCTGTGTCAACCGCTATTTGTCGAAAATCAGGATTTTTTTGAACGATCGCGTCTTTTCGACAAAAATCGCGCGGATCTTTCACCGCGCGAAACATATTTGCCGCATACATCAAAGCAGCGGCGCGAAAATATTCAGTATCAGTCCGATTATTTTTTTGTGTATCGGTCTCTTGCGGACATCCTCCATGGTGACAAGGTGAGACTTTGACACCGTATCGTCAAAATCCTGCTTAATGACTCCCGCTATCTCACAGTCGTAGAAGATCGAAGCCGACTCATAGTGGAGGTAAAAGCTGCGGTAATCGAGGTTTATCGTTCCGACAACGGCAGTTTTACCGTCAGCAATACAGGTTTTGGCGTGAATGAATCCGGGCGTGTATTCGTACACCTTTACTCCTTCGGAAATAAGCTTGGGGTAATTATTCCACGCGATCATGTAAACATACCACTTATCGGGGATATGCGGCACGATTATCCTTACGTCAACGCCCTTTTTCGCGGCAAATGTCAGCACATTTATCATTTCGTCATCAAGTATAAGGTACGGAGTCGTTATGCACACATACTCTCGGGCATTGCATATCATTTCCATATAAACGTGCTTTCCGACAGGCTCATCATCGAGCGGAGAATCCGAGAACGGCTGGACGAATCCGCCTGTAGGAATGTTCGGCAAATACTGAGTTCTTTCAGATATTTCGTTGTATTCCTCAAGCCCGACAATGCTCCACAGTTCAAGGAACATTACCAGATAATTTCTTACAGCCTCACCTCTTACCATGACGGCAACATCTTTCCAGTGTCCGAAACGCACCTTGCGGTTGATGTACTCATCGGCAAGGTTAGCGCCGCCGTTGAATGCGGTGTGTCCGTCAATAACAACGATCTTGCGGTGGTCGCGGTTGTTCTGCACCGACGACATCATGGGTCTGAACGAATTGAACTCCCTGCACTGGACGCCGTTTTCTATGAGCTTATCGAAAATTTTCTTGGAATTGAGCATTCCCGTGCCGATCCCGTCATAGATAAGCCTTACGTCCACACCCTGCTTCGCCTTTCGCATCATTATCTCGGATATCGTGTCAAACATATAGCCCTTGCTGATAATGAAATATTCCATAAAAATGTACTTTTCAGCCTTTTCGAGTTCTTCTATGAGCGCAGAAAACTGATCCTCGCCCAGTTTGAAATATTCGGCTTCGCAGTTGCGGTACACGGGATAAAGTCCGTAATTTGCAACATATCTCGCAAGATTCGCGGAATCGGGACACAGTTCTTCAAGCTCGGCGGCGACATCATCGTCCTGAACAAGTATGTTCTTCACCTTTTCCTGATAGACTCTATCTATGGTTTTTGGAAAACGCTCGGAGGATTTCAGGAACAAATAGAAAACGCCGCCAAGGATAGGAAAGATGCTTATCATGACTATCCACGACAGCTTGTACGCAGGCGGTTCTTTTTTGTTCATTATAAACACCGCAAGCACAATATCTATCGCGATAAGGATAAAATATACCATGTAGAAACGCTCTCTCAGTCCATAGACCAGTACTCCGAGAAAGGCGATCTGCATCAGGAGCAGCAGTACGAATGCGGCGTTTCGGCTAAGAATAATGCTAAGAAATTTTTTCAGCTTCATATATCCTCCTTTTTGAATTCCGGAATGCAATATTCCGCAAAGCCGCTGATGCCTTACAAAAATATTGCTTTACAAGCAGAATTATGGTATAATTATAGCAATCCGGCAAAATATTGCAGTTGATCCTACAAATCAAACCGCAGGGACACCTATAATAACCTGCATTTATTATACCACATAATAACAAATAAAGCAACAACAGCCGATCTGATCTTCTCTTTTTCGGACTGATTGCTGCTTCGAGCGAAAGGATGCTTAAATTGAAAGATTTCAGACCGTATAAAAGAGAAGTTTATTACTACGAGACCGATAAAATGGGTATCGTCCACCACTCAAACTATATCAGGATATTCGAGGAAACACGCATAGATTTTCTGCGTCAGGTCGGCAGTCCTTTTGAGACGATCGAGGCTAAAGGCCTTATGATGCCCGTTCTTTCAGTCGAGTGCCAGTACAGACACCCGCTCAGATTCGGAGATGAATTCGCGGTCTATGCAGAGATAATCAAATTCAACGGCACAACGCTCCACATCTCGTACACTGTTAAAAACACAGCAACGGGCGATATCTGCGCCACAGGAAACTCCTCGCACTGCTTTACGGATATGAAACTGAAGCCTGTCCGCACCAAGATCAATTACCCCGATGTTTACGCAGTTTTCTCTGACTATGTCGGCGTGCCTCCCACGGAGGAATAAGAATTTTCGTCATGTAACCGATTTGCGCTTGATTTAAATAACATAATATGCTATAATATTATTGTTTATATACGCTAACTTATACTCTGCCGCAAGGCAGACTGCAAAGGAGAATCGCAATGGCCATAACTGAAGCAGTTGAAAACTACCTTGAAACAATACTCATTCTCTCGCAAAAACAGCCTGATGTTCACGCTATAGACGTGTGTTCCTACCTCGGCTATTCACGTCCTACCGTTTCTATTATTCTCAAAAAAATGAAGGAGGAGGGACTCGTGACTGTTGACAGCGACAATCACATACGTCTTACCGATGCTGGCAAAAGCATTGCCGAGCGCGTCTACGACCGTCACCGTACCCTCACGGGATTTTTTGAAATGCTCGGCGTAAACAAGGATACCGCCGCAGAAGATGCCTGCCTTGTTGAGCACGACCTCTCCGACGAAACCTTTGCGCTCCTCAAAGCGCACTACAACAGACTCATGAGCGAAAAATAACCCTCGGAGGATATAATGAATAAATTTGACAAATTCAGAGCTGAAAATCCGGTTTTCACCTACAAGTCCTATAACATCAACGAAACCGAAAACAGCGTTGAAATTTCATACAGCTTTTCAATTGACGGACTTGCAGAGTTCACCCCCTCGTGGGTTTTCCCGAAACCTGCCGATATAAGCGTCAGGGACGACCTCACCTTTGAGCGTCTCGCATTTTCGCTCGGTATGGCTGAAACAATAAGCTACTGGAAGGCTGCCTGCTCCCCCGAAATGCGCGTGGAGTGCGGCGAGCTTTCCGATGAGCAGATAAAATGGTGGAAAAAGCTGTGGTTTGCAGGACTTGGCGAGTTTTTTTACGTCAACGGTATCTCCGCTGACAAAGATAGTTTCGTGAACGTCATTCCTACAGGCAAGTTCCGCAGCGTTTCTGCGGCAAAACGTCCTGAACCGACAGGCTGTCTCGTTCCTGTCGGCGGTGGAAAGGACTCCGCCCTTACCCTCGAAACTCTTACAAGTGCAGGCGTGAAATGCCGCTGTTATGCGATAAACAAGCGCTGCTCCATAACCGCGACCGTAACAACCGCAGGTCTTGACGAAAGCGCACTTATCACGGCTTCACGCAAATTTGACCGTTCGCTGATAGATCTCAATAAGGCAGGCTATCTCAACGGACACACGCCGTTTTCGTCAATCGTTGCGTTTTCTGCCGAGATCACAGCCTATCTGTACGGATCAAAGTACATTGTGCTTTCAAATGAGGCAAGTGCAAATGAGAGCACCGTTGCAGGTCAGGAAGTCAATCACCAGTACTCAAAGAGCTTTGAGTTTGAGGCTGATTTCCACGAATACGAGGAGAAATACCTCCGCACGGGCATTTATTATTTCAGTTTTCTGCGTCCACTTGCGGAATTTCAGATCGCGAAAATGTTCGTCGCGCACAAAAAATATCTTCCGATTTTCCGAAGCTGCAACCTTGGCAGCAAGGTTTCGCCCGATATATGGTGCGGAGAATGCCCGAAGTGCCTTTTTGTCTGCCTGATCCTCTCGCCGTTCCTCAGCCTTGACGAGCTTTGCGGAATCTTCGGCAGGGATATGCTCAATGACGAAAAGATGACGGACTACTTTGTGGAGTTGGCAGGTATGTCCGACCACAAGCCTTTTGAATGTGTGGGCAGTATTGATGAGGTTCGGCTCGCGGTCTCGCTTGCAATACGCAGACTTATGGCGGAGGGACAGAAACTCCCGCTGATGTTTGAAAAGTTCATTGACCTCGGGCTCTACAAGCCGCAAGATATTGACGCGCTGAATGAGGCCTGCTGCAATTCCTACAACGAGCAGAATCTCCTGCCCGATGAGTTCAAAACAATCCTAAAAAATGAAATGAGGCATTTGCTTTGAGTAATTTTACTGACTATATAGATCGCTATACAAGTGGAAGATCCGTCTGTATCCTTGGATTCGGCAGGGAGGGAAAGTCCACTTACCGTATTCTGAAAAAATACTGCTCACCAAGCAGCATTGCCATTGCCGACCTCAACAACATCGACAGGGAGAAGAATTCGCTCCCCGATGATGTACAGCTCATCTGCGGCAAGGACTATCAGAATTGTCTGGACGAATTTGACATTGTTTTCAAAAGTCCCGGTATCGTGCTTGAAAAATCTCCTGCCGAACATAAATGCGAAATAACCTCAGAAACTCAGATCTTCTTCTCGGTTTTCCGCGAGCAGACGATCGGGATAACAGGTACAAAGGGAAAGAGCACTGTCACTTCCCTCACCTACCACATTCTCAGAGAATCGGGCAAGGACTGCCGAATCGCAGGCAACATCGGTATTCCGGTTTTTGACATCGCCGAGGATATGAGCGATGAGACGATCGTGGTCTGTGAGCTTAGCTGCCACCAGCTTGAATACATGACCGTTTCACCGAAATACGCGGTTTTCCTCAATCTCTACGAAGAACATCTCGACCACTACGGCACAATGGAAAACTACTATAATGCCAAGAAAAACATCTATCTTCATCAGCATGAGGGCGATACGCTCCTCATAAACTCACAGATAGCTCCGCAGGGACTTCCGCAGAATGTCTGCACGATCTCCAACTGCGACTCCAACGCGGATATTTTCGTTGCAGACGGAGTTATACACTGCGGAAAATGCGGAAATTACGCTATCCCGACCGATAAGATAAAGCTGCTCGGCATTCACAATCACTACAATATCGCCGCCGCACACTTTATCACCAAGCCTTTCGTGAGCGATGAGCAGTTTACTTCCGCAATTTGCAGCTTTGATCCCCTCGCGCACCGTCTTGAATATGTCGGAGTTTTCGGCGGTATCCGCTGGTACGACGACTCTATCTCAACAGCCTGCGCTACCGCTGTCGAGGCTGTAAAGAGCGTTCCGGACTGTGAAACTATCCTTATCGGCGGTATGGACAGAGGTATCGACTACACTCCGCTCGTTGAGTTCCTCTCAAAAAGCAGCGTCAATGTCATCTGCATGGAAACCTCGGGAAAACGTATCTACGATATGATAAGCGCCGCGGACTTCAACAAAAAAGAGCGCGTTCACTTCGCCACACACCTTGAGCAGGCAGTCAGCCTTGCCGCAGAAATAACGCCGCAGGGCAAAAGCTGCGTTCTCTCTCCGGCGTCCGCAAGCTACGGCATTTTCAAGAACTTCGAGGAGCGCGGTGATGCGTTCAAGAAACTCGTGGCAGAATTGAAATAAATTCGGCTGTCTGCCGCGGCACTCAGCAGAGCAGAAAATTATTAAATCTAAATTTTCTGCAAATACTTGCAATTTTCTGCTTGGTATGTTATAATATTAACGATAGGGTTACAATCCCTGTAAATGAAATTTCTCAGGAGGAATTATTCTATGTTAACTTCAGCTACAGAAATGCTTAACAAGGCAAGAGCAGGCAAATACGCAGTAGGTCATTTCAATATCAACAACCTTGAATGGACTAAGGCTATTCTTCTCACAGCTCAGGAGCTCAACAGCCCTGTTATCCTCGGCGTTTCAGAGGGTGCAGGCAAGTACATGGCAGGCTTTGATACAGTTGCAGCTATGGTTGCAGCTATGGACAAGTCTCTCGGAATCACTGTTCCTGTTGCTCTCCACCTTGACCACGGCTCATATGAGGGCTGCTATAAGTGCATCAAGGCAGGCTTCACTTCTATCATGTTCGACGGCTCACACTTCCCGATCGACGAGAACGTAGCAAAGACAACTGAGCTTGTAAACGTTGCTCATCACCTTGGTCTTTCTATCGAGGCTGAGGTTGGCGCTATCGGCGGCGAAGAGGACGGCGTTGTCGGCAGAGGTGAGTGTGCTGACCCCAACGAGTGCAAGCAGATCGCTGATCTCGGTGTTGATTTCCTCGCTGCCGGTATCGGTAATATCCACGGCGTATATCCCGACAACTGGGAGGGACTCAGCTTTGAAACTCTTGAAGCTGTAAACAAGGCTGTTGGCGATATGCCCCTTGTACTCCACGGCGGTACAGGTATCCCTGATGACATGATAAAGAAGGCTATTTCCCTTGGCGTTGCTAAGATCAATGTTAACACAGAGTGCCAGCTCGTATTCGCTGACGCTACACGCGGCTACATTGAGGCAGGTAAGGACAAGCAGGGTAAGGGCTTTGACCCCAGAAAGCTTCTCGCTCCCGGATTCGAGGCTATCAAGGCTAAGGTCAAGGAGAAGATGGAGCTCTTCGGAAGCATTGACAAGGCATAATTGCTTCAACCGATTGAATATTTCATTTCTGAAAAGCTGCTGCACATTAGTGCGGCAGCTTTTTTCATTATTGTGGCGGTTCGTAAATATAATTTATTGACAAATTAACTGAATTGTATTATAATGATTACGGAGGGGATCTGCTTGAAATACATACTTTACAGGGTCATGAGAACGATTTTTTCTCCGATTTTCCGCATTTTGTTCCGCCCGAGAATAATCGGCACACAGAACATTCCCCAAGACGGTGCGGCTGTTATAGCCGGAAACCACAAACACGCTCTCGACCCGATACTTATCGATATTTCCACGAAACGCGTTGTCCGGACTCTTGCAAAAAAAGAACTGCACGATGGTCGTTTCGGTTTTATTTTCCGTGGAGTCGGAACTATTCCCGTTGACCTCCATGCAGCAAGCAACCATTCTGCCCTTGAATCCGCGATAAATGCACTAAATGACGGCGAACTTGTAAATGTTTCACCCGAAGCAAAACGTAACTACACCAATGAGCTTCTTCTGCCGTTTAAATTCGGAGCCGCCGCAATGTCCGCACGGACAGGAGCAAAAATAGTTCCCTACGCGATTACGGGAGAATATAAAGTCTTTTCCCGACACAGAGTCACGGTCATTTTCGGCAAACCAATTCAGGCGCAGGGCGATATTACTGCCGCGACGAAACAGCTTTATTCCTCTGTGGCAGGCCTTCTGCGCAGAACTATGCCCAAAGAGGAGCTTGCGCAGAAACACTTCACATCTTATGACGATTGGAGTAAAAAATGAAACGTCATCTCGAATATCCCGACTGCTCGATCTACGATCTCATAAAGCAAAAAGCCGCCGAAACTGCCGATCTTTGCGCACTCAGCTACTTCGGCAGAAAGATAAGTTATCGCAGGCTTATTGCCGAAACAGACAAATGTGCACGGGCATTGGACGCTTTCAATGTCAAAAAAGGCGACATTGTTTCGCTCTGCCTTCCGAATATTCCGGAGGCTATTTACCTGTTTTATGCGATAAATAAAGTCGGAGCAGTCGCTAATATGATTCACCCGATGTCCGCCGAAAATGAGATAGTCCGATTTGTGCAGCTAACGGACAGCCGTCTCATTTTCGGCGTTGACCTCATTGGCGAAAAGCTGGAGAAGGTTCAGAAAAAGTGTCCCGACCTACAGGTGGTTACTGTGAGCATTAGCCGCAGTATGCCGCTTGCGGTAAAGCTCGGTTACTCTTTCTCCGGAAAGTGTCCCCCAAAAACTTCGGCGCTTGATTGGAGCGTTTTCAGCGCAAAGTCCTCGATCGGCCGGGAGATCAGCGAACACTCGTCTGCCGATGAGACTGCCGCAATTCTCTACAGCGGCGGAACGACCGGCCGTCCAAAAGGGATCATGCTCACGAATCTCAACTTCAACGCGCTCGCAGTTCACAGCATTGATGCCTGCGGAAATCTTCAGCGCGGCATGAAAATGCTCTCGGTAATGCCGATTTTTCACGGTTTCGGACTTGGTGTGTGTATCCACACCATGCTCGTCCTCGGCGGAACTGCAATAATTCTGCCAAAGTTCTCCGCAAAGGATTTCCACAAGCTTATTTTCCGCTACAAGCCCGACATGATAGCAGGAGTTCCCGCAATTTATGAGGCAATGCTCGTTGGGAAGAATTTCAGCGGCAAAGATCTGAGTTTCCTCAAATGTATTATTTCGGGCGGAGATTCGCTCTCACCCTCGACCAAAAAACGGCTCAACAAAATGCTTTCGGAGCATGGATGCAGCGCAAGGGTTCGTGAGGGATACGGTCTGACCGAATGTGTCACGGGAAGCTGCCTTATGCCCGAAAATTCCGATAATCTCCTTAGTGTTGGACTCCCCTACGCAGACACTTTTTACAAGATAATCGACAGCAGCGGAAGCGAACTGCCGCGCGGTGAAACCGGTCAGATAATCCTGCGCGGCCCGTCCGTCATGAAAGGCTATTACAAAGAGCCGCAGGAAACCGCCGCAGTTCTGAAAAGGCTCAGTGACGGCAATATATGGCTGCACACGGGCGACCTCGGATACATGGACGAAAACGGATTCGTTTATTTTCGTCAGCGCCTTAAACGCATGATAGTTTCGGGCGGTTACAACATTTATCCGCAGAATCTTGAGGAAGTGATAAACTCCCATGACAGTGTTATTATGTGTGCGGTCGTGGGAGTTCCCGATAAGATCATGGGTGAAAAAGTCCGCGCCTGCGTAGTTGCCGCTAATGGCAGCGATGAAGAAAAACTGCGCTGCGAACTTATGAAAATGCTCCGAAAAGACATCGCAGCCTACGCCCTGCCGCGTGAAATACGCTTTATGAGCGAACTTCCGAAAACGCTCGTCGGAAAAATCGCTTACAGCGAACTTATGAGGGAATGAAAATGAAAAACAATAAACTCGTCCTGCTTGTTCACCCCGAAATTTCGCGGACAAAGTACAATTTTGCAGGAATTATCGACAACGAGCCGCTCGAACTCGAATACATATGGTCAATGCTCGCCGAGGAGGGCTTCGAGCCGCACATCTGGGACGGTCAGGTCGAAAAAGTCCCCTTTGTCAAGCGTCTCAAAGAGCTGCAGCCGTCCGTGGTGTATATCTGCGGCAGAACACGTCAGGAAGGATTCATGAAAGAATACGCCAGCGCCGCCAAATCCGCCGGAGCTGTCACAATGATAGGCGGACTTCACGCTCAGCGGTGCTATCGGCGTTTCTTCAAAGACTATATAGACTGCGTTTTCACAGGTTTCGGGATCGAACCGATAAGAGAAATTCTCCGTGGGACTCCGCCCGAAAAAGTCCGCTCGATATGCTATAATAGCAATGGTATATGGCGGATAAACCGCGCTGTTCCCGATGATATCAGCGAACTTCCGCGTCCGGACAGAACCTACTTCTATGAGCACCTTGACCGTTACCGCTACCTTGAACTTCTCCCTGCCGCCCACGTCAGAACCGCTTACAGTTGTCCCTATAAGTGCAGTTTTTGTCTCAGGAATACGCTCAACTGCGGAGTTTACTCGGCTCGCAGCATTGCTGATGTAGTAGACGAGATCGAGCAGATACGCTGTGAAAATATTTACATAATTGACGATGATTTTCTATTCAACGAAAGCCGACTGCACGAATTCGTGCGGCTTGTCAAGGAGAAAAACATCCACAAGCGCTACATCTGCTACGGACGTGCAGACTTCATAGCCTCTCACCAACAGCTCATGCGTCAACTGCACGATATCGGCTTTTACTATATCCTTGTCGGACTTGAGGCCACTGACGGAAGCTATCTCGAACGCTACAACAAGCGTTCTGACATCAGCGATAATGTCCGCGCCGTTGAGCTCCTCAACTCTCTCGGGATAAACGCAATGGGAATGTTCATTGTTGACCTTGACTTCACTGCAAAGGAGTTCCGAAACATCTGGAAATGGGTCAAGGCTCATGACCTGAAACACGCCGCGATCTCGATCTTCACTCCCGAGATGAACTCGGAATGCATAAAGGAATACCGCGACAGGCTTATCACTCACGATCCCTCGCATTGGGATTACCTCCACGTTGTGGCGAAACCAAGCAGAATTTCAGTGCGCGAATACTACTTCCACTATCATATCCTGCTGATAAAACTCTTTCTGCACGCATGGAGACAGGGTATCTATAACTTTATCGACTACAAATTCTTCATTGGCTCGATGTTGAAAAATCTTTTCGGATTCGGAGGGTAAAATGTCTGAACAATACACAAATCCGGTCAAAAAAATAATTCCAAGCAAGCTTGAAACAGGTTTTCAGCAGTTTCTTTACCGAACTCTCGGCAAGCATATTCCGAAAAACATGACTCCGAACCAGATGACTGCTGTCGGAGCTTTGGGCGGACTTTTTGCCATTATATCGGCTCTCCTCTCGAATCTCAGCCGATGGTTTCTTATCGGCACGATAGCAGGACTGCTAACTCATCTCATCGCCGATGACCTTGACGGATATATTGCAAGAACACGGGGAATGTCCTCGCGCGCAGGAGCTTACTTCGACCTCATCACCGACGTTCTTATGTCCACATTCCTGTTGCTTGCGTTCGGACTCACGCCCTTTGCGCACCTCGCTCCGGCAGCATTTGCAGCTCCGCTTTACGGAATCATGAACGTGACGATGATGAATTATATCATCTACTTCAACGAGTTTCAGTTTCCGCGCCTCGGCCCTGTTGAGGCTCATATCGGGTACATTGCTTTCTGCATTTTGGCGATAATTTTCAAAAACCACGCTGTTTTTACCCTTTTCGGAATTGGGGTAACAGTCGGCGATATCCTGATAGTTCTGGCAATGCTCCCGATGTACTATGAGATGATACGAATGGCTTGTGCGCTGTTCAGCCGTCTGAAAGGACTTGAAAAGTGAAGCGGGTCTACATTGTTCTCATCAAGGCTCACACGGGTCTCGGAGCTGTCGCCCGATACATAACGGGATATCCCTACACGCACATTGCTGTGAGCCTCGACCGCTCCATGACCGATTTTGTCAGCTTTTCGCGACGCTTTCACAATTTTCCCTTTGATGCAGGATTCACGCACGAATACCGCCATTACTATGCTTTCGGCGAACACAGGTATTTTTGCGCAAAGATATTTTCCCTACCTGTCACCGACCAAAACTACTCCGCGATAACAGAGTACATCTCCGAATGCGAACACGATAGCAGGCGTATCTTTAACCTTTTTTCAATGGCGACCATGCCGATTCTGGGAGGATTCCGCATTTACCGCGCCGATAACTGTATGTCATTTGCCGCTAAGATCGCGGAACTTAGCGGCTGTGTCAGAATGAGCAAACCGTACTGGCGGTGGTCTGTAAGGGAATTGGACGAACTGCTCAGCGATTACGCCTGCTTTGAGGGGAAGCTTGTCCGCGGCGAAAACTTCACGGACGATGAATATATGAAGTCTTTTTCACCGCTCAAGTACCTCACGGATATGATAAAACTGATATCACAGCTGACTTTCCGCGTGATCTTCCGCAGAAACAGGCTTATGTAAGGGGACGCTCGCGCCCCCTTTTTCAGATTCTGCCCTTAATGACAAGAACGCTTACGCCGGGAGTAACGAGCCGCCGGTTCGTTTCAGCATCCCACGCAAACTCTGCCGCGTCAACGGTAATACTGCCGTTGATAGAGTCGAATGCTCCTGTCTCCTCATCGTAAGTGTAGTCCCTGCCCTCGACCCACGGTGTTCCGTTGAATTCAGCCGTAACGCCGCTGAGTATCGGGTTGAAATCATCGTGGAATATTACGTCATCTTCAATTGTCGAAGCTGAATTGCCGAAATTCTGTATGATAAAGGTGTAGACTACCTCGCCGTTTTCGGCAACCTGTGTGGGCGAAAGCGACTTGCTTATTGCAAGTTCCGCTCCAATAACAGGTGTTATCGTGTCGGAAGCGCTGATGTCCGCAAAGCCTATGCCGCTGATCACAGCGGTATTTGTAATACTTCCCATTGAGTCAAGGGGAGCATATTCATTCGGCTTTGCTGCATAGATTATCATGGTAGAGCCTCCTGCCGGAACGGTAATTCCCGTAATCGTAAGCGGAGACTCCGACTCAACGTTAATGTTGTCCTGCTGATCGCCGTTGACGTAGCTTGTTGCCGAACCCGTCAGGTAAGTCAGCGGAGCGACTTCCTCCGTACCGCCGGCAGGCAGGTATGAGCCGAGATCGTCAACCACCTTGACATTAGTCATGTCAGTATTGCCGTTGTTGATTATGCTCACAACATAAGCCACGCTGCCGTCAGCGGTATAGTTCGGGTTTACCGCATTTTTCTGTGCGGTGAGAACTTCAGGTATCACACCTGTGGTCACATTGGAACTTGTAACGTTTCCGTTATATGACAGGGTTGCCTGATTATAAAAAGTTGCCATAACAGTTTCCTCCTCAATGCGGACTTTCCGCATGAATCAGGGAGGGAGCACTTCCCTCCCTCAATACATTATATTCACGGGGAAGATTCCCGTTACAGCAAAAAATCCTTATCTGCACGGCAGGTAAGGATTTTGTGTTATTTTGCGGCTACCCTCTGTATCTGAGCAGCTTCTTTTTGCGCTTTTCCTCATACATCAGCTTGTCTGCAAGCTTTATGAGAATGTCTGGTGTCATTTCCTCGGGGTCGCTCGTTATGTAGATCCCAACACTGGCTGAAACTATAATGTCTCTGTCGAGTGTTTCGCTGAATTTTTCAAGATAGGTATCGATCACCTGCCTGATTTTGATAGAGCTTTCAACTCCGGGGATAACAGCCATCATCTCATCGCCGCCAAGTCTCACCACAAGTGAATAGTCGGGGCAGGCTTCACTCAAAGCAGTCGCAACAGCCTTTATCGCCTTGTCCCCGTAAATGTGACCATAATTGTCATTGATTCCCTTTAGATTGTCCAGATCGGCAAGCACCACCGTAACTGAAACATTACCGCTTACGCCCTTGCTTATCAGGCGTTCAAATTCCTTTGAAAATGCCATGCGGTTGAGCAGACCCGTCAGCGAATCGGTGCGGTATATCTCCTTTATCCTCTGCGTGAGGTACTTTTGCTTCTGAATATTCAGAAATCCGCCCAGACCGTTATTCAATGCGGTCACTATCATGGATATCATGCTGAAAGCCTCTATTGACTCGATCCCGTAATTGAAAAGAGCATAGCCGATAGGTACATTCATGTACTCTATAACATTGAAAACAAACGGCCGCTTCATGCTCATCCACGCTTCCACGTTGGGAACTATATTTTTTCTCTCAAATTCAAATGGTCCGTTTATGGGTGCATTATTGTAGTAGTGCAACAGGCACATATTATCCTCAAAAGCCTTGTCGAACTTCACATTCAGAGGCTCGATCGACGGAACAGTGTAGCGCTTATTCAGGAAAATAGCCATATCAAAGAAAACATAGCTGTCAAAGTAACCGGCAGCTTCCTCAAGAGTGCGGCTGTTCTGGATCTTCTCGGAACGCCTTGAAAGCGCACGGTCGTTTGCAATAAAGTGCTCTATACGGCTGTTAAGTTCATACAGAACATTTGGGGTATTGAAGCTATCATCATCATGACAGCCGCACGAGCCGGAAATTATCATGCTCGGCTCTATGAAGTAGTGCTCCCCGATATGCTTTCCCGAAAACATATCATAGATTATCTCCGCAACTATTTTTCCCATTTCGGCATAGCTGCAAAAGCAGGAGGTTATTTTCGGATTTGAAAAATAAATATCATTGATTCCGTCAAATCCCGTAACTATAATATCTCCCGGAACTTTATATCCGTTCTTCTGCAAGACCTCGCAGACATTTATTGCCATAACATCATTCGCGCAGATTATCGCCTCGGGAATATTTCCGCTGTCAACGAGTCTCTGGGTCGCCTGCTGAGTCGGAGTTTTCCAGAAATCACCGTAGCTTACGTCTCCCCGATCAAACGGCAGACCGTGCTCGTCCATGACCTTTTTAATGGTTTCATAGCGCTCCTCGGAATAAACATTTCCCTTGTGACCTGCCATATAGTGTATTTTATTTTTCCCGTGAAACTCAACAACGTGGCGAACAACTTTCTCAAAACCGCCCCTGAAATCAAAATTGACATTTATCAATCCCTCAATGACGCCTTCTACAATAATGACCGGCACATTGTTTTCGTGAGCTTTATCGATTATCTGCTCTACCTTTTCGGAGCTTTTGATCTTTTCAGGGTCAATAATGATCGCATCAATAACGGAATAGTCGATGAGTTCATAGACATAGACCTCGGCTGTTTCAGCTTCTTTATTATAAAGGTCGCTGTTGATATTATATATAAACAGGCTGCAATCATGCTCGACCAATGTTTTTTGCAGCGAAGAAACAAGATCGAAGCAGGTATTGTCGCCCAATCTGGAAATGCAAAGTGCAGCAACACGGCGTCCATTAATCATAGTAAGCTTCCTTTTCTTACATATCGTTATTTTATAAGATTATATCACATTTCAACATTCTTGTCAATTAACTTTTTGTGAAACCTGCATAACAGAAAAATGATAAGGACTGCCGCAGCAGTCCTAAAATCATAATATTTCACTATGAATTGTATAAATTAAGTGTTTGAACAGCTTTTCTCACTTTCTTACAGCAAGCGAAATTCCGCTGAAAATAAAGAATACCGCGATATCAGCCGCTACAATGGTCGCACCCACGGGTGTTCCGGCAAGAATTGAGATTATAAGACCTGCACTTGCACAGATAAGAGAAATTATCACAGAGCAGATAATTACGCTCTTGAAACTCTTGAAAAGCCTCATCGCAGAGAGTGCCGGAAAGATTATCAATGCGGAGATAAGCAGCGAACCTACAAAGTTCATCGCAAAAACGATTATTACCGCAATAACGACTGCAATCAGGAGATTGTACAAGTCAGCGCGAACTCCCGTAGCCTTTGCAAAGCTTTCGTCAAAGGTAACGGCGAAGATCTTGTGATAAAACGCGAGGAATACGGCAATTACTGCCACGGACATTCCAACGCAGAGCCATACGTCTGTAATGGAAAGCGTAAGTATAGAAGTCGAGCCGAACAGAGTGCTGCACACGTCCGCAGATATATTCGCCGTGGTGCTGCCGCCGTTTTTGGGAGCAAGGTTCATCAGCAGATAGCCTATCGCGAGCGCTCCGACAGATATCATAGCCACCGCAGCGTCTCCCTTGATTTTGGCGCTCTGACCGGTTCTGAGCAGCAGGACTGCCGAAACTATCGTTATCGGCATAATGATAAACATATTATTGGTTACGCCCAAGACGGAAGCTACTGCCATTGCCCCGAACGCAACGTGAGAAAGTCCGTCACCGATGAACGAAAAACGCTTCATGACGAGGGTAACTCCGAGAAGCGAAGCACACAGTGCAATGAGAAGTCCCACGATGAACGCATAGCGGACTGTCGGGAACTCGAAATATAGGCGCAGAGTATCAAGCATTTCAGACATACTCCTCACCTCCCATAGCAGAGATAAAGGCTCTGCCTATCTTGCTGTTCATGTAATCGTTCTTAGTACCGAAAAACAGTTGTTTTCCGCCAAGATGGAGAATGTGCGAGGCATACTTCACAGCCGCGTTCATATCATGAGAAACCATTATCACGGTCATGCCGTCCTTTTTATTAAGGCTTTCGATAAGCTCGTACATCTCCGCGGAAGCCTTGGGGTCGAGTCCGGTAACAGGTTCGTCAAGGAGGATCATTTTCTTTGCTGCACACAGCGCCCTTGCAAGAAGAACTCTCTGCTGCTGTCCACCCGAAAGCTCGCGGTAACAGCGGTTGGCTAAATCCGATATCTCAAGCTTTTTCATCATATCGGCGGCAAGTTTTTTCTCCGCCTTGTTGTAAAAAGGTCTCAGACCGCAGCGATTGATACAGCCCGACTGCACGATCTCTCTGACCGATGCAGGAAAGTCCCTCTGAACTATCGTCTGCTGCGGAAGATAGCCTATTTCGTTTCGTCCAACGTCTCCGCATAGGTCGATCTCACCGCTTAACTGCGGTTTAAGTCCGAGCAATGCCTTGATGAGCGTGCTCTTTCCCGAGCCGTTTTCTCCCTGTCTCTTATACACATCTCCGAGCCCACGAGACTCGACGTCATCTC
>UQEM01000033.1 GCA_900540005.1 uncultured Ruminococcus sp. | reverse complement strand
GAGATGACGTCGAGTCTCGTGGGCTCGGAGATGTGTATAAGAGACAGGGTATAGACTGCCTTTCCAAGCTTGACCGGAGCGATAAGATTGGTATTGCTGCCGACAAAGCAGTTATCGCCGATAACACAGCGTCTCTTGGTGATTCCGTCATAGTTTACGGTAACTGTTCCGCAGCCTATATTTACTCTCCTGCCGATGTCACTGTCGCCGATATACGCAAGGTGTGCGATCGCAGTCTTTTCGCCGACAACTGAATTTTTCAGTTCAACAAAATCGCCGATCTTAGCGCCGCTCTTGATAGTGGTGTCAGGACGGATATGAACGTATGGACCGATTTTTACGCCTGCCTCTATCGTTGACTCGTAAGCCTGAACCGTGTGGAGATTTACGTCGTCCCCGATAATGCAGTTCTCAACTACTGTATTCGGGCCTATCTTGCAGTTCTTGCCGACAACCGTCTTTTTGCGGAGTATCGTGCCGGGAAGTATCTCCGTGCCCACGCCTATCTCAACGCCGCGCTCGATGATAACTCCGTCCGTGCAGATAAACTCAACACCGTTTGCAAGGTGCTTTTCGATAACGGCATTGCGCGCATAATTGTTGAGTTCAAGCAGGTCTTTGCGGTCATTTGCGCCCTTGATGATATCGGCATTCTCGGACTTGAACGCTCCTGCACTCTTTCCCTCTGCAAGCGCTGCCGAAACCGTATCCGTGAGATAGTATTCGTGCTGGGCATTATTGTTTGTAAGCTTGCCGAGAAGCTCAACGAGGTCGGCTGTTCTGAACCAGTAAGCGCCCGAATTCACTTCGCGGATAAGCTTCTGCTCGTCAGTTGCGTCCTTTTGCTCAACTATGCCGCTTATTCCGTTTTCGGTGCGGATAACTCTGCCGTAACCGTGCGGATCTTCAAGTTCAGCCGTGATAACAGTAACAGCGTTGCCCTGCTCCTCGTGCACAGCAAGTGAAGCGCGTATCGTCTCCTCATCTATAAAGGGAGCATCGCCGCAGAGCACGAGAGTATTGCCGCTTTCGTCCTCTTTAAGGAACGGAACAGCCTGCATTACCGCATGACCTGTTCCGAGCCGCTCTGCCTGAAGGACTGTTCTGCATCTGCTGCCGACATAATCGTCTATCATTTCGCCCATAAAGCCCTTTACCACGCATATATCGCCGACTCCTGCCGATTCACACGCTGAAATCACCCATTCGAGCATAGGTTCGCCGAGAACCTTGAAAAGAGGCTTTGGCATATCCGCTTTCATTCTCTTACCCTGTCCGCCTGCTAAGATTATTGCTTTATTCATATTATTTCTCCTCCTTGAAGTCTGTTCCAAGCTGTATAAATTAGATAAGTATATTTTTACATACTTTAACAATAAATGCAAGAGTTTTTTACCGCAAATATTCCATTTTCTGTTTTTTTGTCTAAAATGCTGTAAAATAACAGTATAATTTTTACCGATATATATATGGTAATTTTTTTCAAGATGTGTTATAATAAATATAACTCGGATGGGGCGTCTTTTTGCTCTCATTCCGGTAATGTTATTATGGAGGTAAAAAACAAATGTCAAACAAATGGGTTTATATGTTTAGCGAAGGCGACATGACCATGCGTAATCTTCTCGGCGGTAAGGGTGCTAACCTCGCTGAAATGACAAGCATCGGTCTTCCTGTTCCGCAGGGCTTCACTATTACTACAGAGGCTTGTACACAGTACTACGAGGACGGCCGCAAGATCAACGACGAGATCATGGCTCAGGCTATGGAAGGCGTTAAGAAGATGGAAGAGATCAACGGCAAGAAGTTCGGCGATCTTAAGAATCCTCTCCTCGTTTCAGTTCGTTCAGGTGCAAGAGCTTCTATGCCCGGTATGATGGATACTATCCTCAACCTCGGTCTTAATGATGAAGTTGTTGCTGCTATGATCGCTGGTAACTCTGACCCTGCTTTCGAGCGTTTCGTTTATGACTCATACAGACGTTTCATCCAGATGTTCTCCGACGTTGTTATGGAAGTCGGCAAGAAGTACTTCGAGCAGCTCATCGACAAGATGAAGGAAGAAAAGGGCGTTAAGTTCGACGTTGACCTTACTGCTGAAGACCTCAAGACTCTTGCTGAACAGTTCAAGGCTGAGTACAAGAATCAGCTCGGCACAGACTTCCCGTCTGACCCTGTTGAGCAGCTCAAGCTCGCTATCGAAGCTGTATTCCGTTCATGGGACAACCCCAGAGCAAACGTTTACAGAAGAGACAACGATATTCCTTATTCATGGGGTACTGCTGTTAACGTAATGCCTATGGTATTCGGTAACCTTAACAATGAGTCCGGTACAGGTGTTGCATTTACCCGTGACCCTGCTACAGGCGAAAAGAAGCTCATGGGTGAGTTCCTTATCAACGCACAGGGCGAGGACGTTGTTGCAGGCGTTCGTACTCCTATGCCTATCGCTCAGATGGAGCAGGAGTTCCCTGAGGCTTACGCTGAGTTCATCAAGGTTTGCGATATCCTCGAGAACCACTACCACGATATGCAGGACATGGAGTTCACTGTTGAGAACAAGAAGCTCTTCATGCTCCAGTGCCGTAACGGTAAGAGAACTGCTCAGGCCGCTCTCCAGATCGCTTGCGACCTCGTTGATGAGGGACACAAGACTGAGGCTGAGGCTGTTGCAATGATCGACCCCAGAAACCTCGACACACTTCTCCACCCCCAGTTCGATGCAAAGGCTCTCAAGGCTGCTACTCCTCTCGGCAAGGGTCTCGGTGCTTCACCCGGTGCTGCTTGCGGTAAGGTAGTATTCACTGCTGACGATGCTGAGGCTTGGGCTGCTAAGGGCGAGAAGATCGTTCTCGTTCGTCTTGAGACTTCACCTGAGGACATCACAGGTATGAAGGCTGCTCAGGGTATCCTCACAGTTCGCGGCGGTATGACTTCTCACGCTGCTGTTGTTGCTCGTGGTATGGGTACTTGCTGTGTATCAGGCTGCGGCGACATCAAGATGGATGAAGAAAACAAGAAGTTCGAGCTCGGCGGAAAGACTTTCGTTGAGGGCGACTACATCTCGATCGACGGTACAACAGGTAACATCTACGAGGGAATCATCCCCACTGTTGACGCTCAGATCGCTGGTACTTTCGGCAGAGTTATGGCTTGGGCTGATAAGTACAGAACTCTTAAGGTAAGAACAAACGCTGATACTCCTGCTGACGCTAAGAAGGCAAGAGAGCTCGGCGCTGAGGGTATCGGTCTTTGCCGTACTGAGCATATGTTCTTCGAGCCTTCAAGAATCGCTGCTTTCCGTGAGATGATCTGCTCCGATACTGTTGAGGAAAGAGAAGCTGCTCTCGCTAAGATCGAGCCTATGCAGCAGGGCGACTTTGAGGCTCTCTATGAGGCTCTTGAGGGTAACCCGGTTACTATCAGATTCCTCGATCCTCCGCTTCACGAATTCGTTCCTACTGAGGAAGAGGACATCAAGGCTCTCGCTGAGGCTCAGGGCAAGTCTGTTGAGACTATCAAGAACATCATTGCCGGTCTCCACGAGTTCAACCCCATGATGGGTCACAGAGGCTGCCGTCTCGCTGTAACATATCCTGAGATCGCTAAGATGCAGACTAAGGCTGTTATCAAGGCTGCTATCAATGTTAAGAAGGCACATCCCGACTGGAATGTTGAGCCCGAGATCATGATCCCGCTCGTAGGCGATGTTAAGGAGCTCAAGTTCGTTAAGAAGATCGTTGTTGAGACTGCTGACGCTGAGATCGCTGCTGCAAACTCTGACCTCAAGTACGAAGTTGGTACAATGATCGAGATCCCGAGAGCTGCTCTTACTGCTGATGAGATCGCTGCTAACGCAGACTTCTTCTGCTTCGGTACAAACGACCTCACACAGATGACTTACGGCTTCTCAAGAGACGACGCAGGCAAGTTCCTCGACGCTTACTATGACAAGAAGATCTTCGAGAACGATCCTTTCGCTAAGCTCGATCAGGTTGGCGTTGGCAAGCTCATGGAAATGGCTATCAAGCTCGGCAAGCCCGTAAATCCGAACCTCCACATCGGTATCTGCGGCGAGCACGGCGGCGACCCGACATCTGTTGAGTTCTGCCACAAGATCGGTCTTGACTATGTATCTTGCTCACCTTTCCGTGTTCCGATCGCAAGACTTGCTGCTGCACAGGCTGCAATCGCTGAGAAGAACGCTTAATCGAATTTTACGATTTAATATAGGAGTTTAATGCTCCGCGTGCCCATACGATATTAAAAAGCTCCGCTTTATGCGGAGCTTTTTGTTTATCAAAAATGTATTTTATTGAGCACTTTCAAAGGCTCTGCCTTTAGAATCCCATTATCAGGTTTCAGAACCGGTCACATTTACATTTTCTTGTTGAAGTAAATTCCCGTGCAGAACTGTATCACGCCCAGCGTCACCGTAACCAGATAAAGCGTAATACACACGGTCTTATTGAAATACGAGGCTGTTATTCCGCCTACTGCAAAGCACAGTATTGCAATTACTATTGCGGCGTTGGAAGCCTCCTTGACTATGGCGCTGTTGCGCTCGTCCGTGCTTTGTATGTACATTTTTCTGAGTCTTTCTTCATTTTTCAGAGCAAGAACAAATCTCACGCTCTTAAACAGCATAGCCGCTGCAAATCCGCAGAAAAAGCCTCTGTTCAGCGTGGAAATTTCCTCATCGCCATTTCCTGACAGCATTGTAACAGCAACAAAGGCTGCCGCCGCCAAAACAAAGCTGAAAAAGCAAAACCCAATCTTTCTCTTTAAGAAATTTCTGTATTTCTCCATAATATTCTCCTTATAAGTTCTCCCCGTCCTCGAAAATAAACAATTCTTCGATCGTTATGCCGAAAAACTGTGCCGCTTTGTGAGCAAGTGTCAGCGAGGCGTTATACCTGCCGTTTTCCAGCGAGATTATCGTCTGCCGCGTAACACTAAGCGCGTCTGCAAGTTCCTGCTGTGTGACCTTCCGTGCTTTTCTGAGCTCCTGTATCCTGTTTTTCAGTTCTATCACTCCCCTTCACGAGCACTGCACTTCAAAAGTAAAGTCAACTTTACAATAATAGTATAGCACGCTTTACATTACCTGTCAAGTGTACTTTACATAAATTTATATTTTAACTATAGTTCAACCCTATTTCTTGTTGCTTTCCACTTTCCTATCTGCTATAATTATTGTGAGGTGAATAACATGATAATGATCTCGATACTTGATATAGAACACAAAAAACAGCACTCCCACGCGCAGGCTCTGCTGAAAGAGTGTCTGGGGAAATGCGGAGTTGACTATGATGAAACCATGACCGCTCAGGGCGAATACGGCAAGCCCTATCTGCCCGACTACCCACATATCCACTATAATCTCTCCCACGCGAGCGGAATTGCCGCCTGCATGGCAGCCGGAAAAGAATGTGGCATCGACTGCGAGAAAATTCGTCCAACGCGCACAAATGTTATGCGCCGAGCTTTTTCCGAAACTGAAAAGGCTCTCGTGGAAAATTCCCCCGAGTCCGAGCGCGACCTGATGTTTACGCGCCTGTGGACGCTGAAAGAAGCGTATGGAAAGGCTATCGGCAAGGGCATAAACTACAGCATGAACGTAACCGATTTTTCGTTCAATGGCGGCGAAATAACAACCGCCGTCGCAGGATACAGATTCAGGCAATACATTATAAAGGGCGAATATATAGTTTCCACCTGCCTGCGCGATGTTGATATTTGATATACATAATGCCGAAAAAATTCACAATTAGCATTCATTTTTATACAAAAATCAGTTGACAGATAATATAAATTGTGGTAAAATAAACTTACTGTAAATAGCAATATCTTAATACTTTTGGGAGGAAATTTAAAATGAAGGCTATTAAAAAAGTACAGGCGGCTTTGGTAGCTACTTGCTTGTGCGCTGTTTCTTTACCTGCCTCGGGTATAAGCAGCTTCACAAATAACATTGATGCTTCGGCAGCAACAAAAGACATATCCTCGGAAATGGAATGGGGTACGCTGAGAATAGGCGGAGGCGGCTTCGTTTCAGGTATCGTAACCGGTAAGGACGTTATGTATGCCCGTACAGACGTTGGCGGCGCTTACAGATACAACTACGACACCGAAAGCTGGGAGCAGCTCTTTGACTTCATCAGCGAGGCTGACAGAGGTCTCCTCAGCGTTGATGCTATGGCGATCGACCCCACAGACGATAATACCGTTTACTTCCTCTGCGGCTGTGCTTACTTCTCGGCTGAAAAGACCGTTATCTTCAAGACAACCGACGGCGGCAAGACTTTCAAGGAGATAGACGTTACAAATCTCATCAAGGTAATGGGTAACGGTGACGGCCGTCAGTGCGGCGAGTCAATTGCTGTTGACCCCGATAACCCGAACATCGTCTACGCAGGCGGTGACGTTATGAGCAACGAAAGCTCCAAGTCTGCACTCATCAAGTCCACGGACGGCGGCGAAACATGGGAGCCTGTTATAGGTTACGATGACCTCGGTCTCTTTAAGGAAACCACTAAGTGGCCTACTTGGACAAATACTCTCGCTCGTTCCGTAACTTCTGACGAATACAACCACCAGAACGGTGTTGCCAATATCGCTATCACAGGCGGAAAGGTTTATGTCGGAACTTCCATAAAGGGCGTGGCAAACGTTCACGTTGCTGACGTTGCTGACGACAAGTACACGGTTCTCAGCGAGGATCTTCCCACAGATGTATTCCCCTCAAGAATCAATGTCGATAAGAACGGCGACCTCCTCATCACATACATTGCAGGTCTTGCATTCAACGGCGCATCAGGCGGCGGATACAAGTACAGTCCCGCTACAGGCAAGGCTACTCAGATATTCAATTCCGACACGGGTCTCGGCTCAATATGGGCTGATCCGGAGAACCCCGACCATCTTGTTGCAGGAAGCTGCGGTAAGTGGCAGGATCAGCTCTGGCAGGAATGGACTGAGGAGCAGGGTCCTGCATGGGGCGACCAGTACTACCGCTCATTTGACGGCGGCGAAACATGGCAGAACTTCACTCCCGGACACAACTCAGGCTGGGGCACTCCCCTCGTTTCAAACTATCTTCAGGACGGCGGCTATGAATGGATCCGCAACAAGGCTATCCATTGGTCGGGTACTGTAGTAACCGATCCGCGCAACCATGACAGAATGTTCATCACCTCGGGCAACGGCGTTTTCATCTGCACCAACCTCTGGAGCACAGACGCTGACGCTCTCCCGACTTACACATTCCATCCGGACGGAATCGAGGAAGTTGTTTCACTCGACTTCACTTCTACTGCTGACGGACTTGACCTCTCGGCTATCGGTGACTACGACGGATTCGTTCACAACAAGGTTGACGAGATAGGTCTCCAGTATCAGCCGAATATGGGCTCGACTTCCGCTATCGCTGTTTGCCCTCAGAACACCGATGTCTGGGCAAGAACTGCAAACGGTGACGGCAATAACACCGGTTCTGCGTTCTACACACTCGACCGCGGCAAAACATGGACAGCTTTCCCACCTGCCTGCACAGGCGGCAAGCTCTCAATAACAGAGCTTGAAGATGGCAAGTACAGGATCATCAACACAAGCACAGGCGGCGCAGTTTCCTACACCGATGACTTCGGCAAGACATGGAACAAGAGTGAGGGAATCAAGGCTTCCAAGGGAGTTTATACTCTCGTTGACCCAAATGACGCAAAGACTGTTTATGCATCTGTTCTTACACATAACGACTACTGGGCTTCCGACATGACAAAGAAAGAGCCTACTCTTGAAGAATCTCACTACGCTTTTGCTGTAAGCCACGACTACGGCAAAACATTCACCGAGACGACAATCTGCAAGTATGATATGTGCGACAATGCCGGAGATCCTGCTTATCTCGGCGACGGCACGATCATCATGGCTGCCGGCTGGAACGGTTTGTACTCCATTAAGGACGACGGTAAGAGCGTTACAAAACTTGACAGCATTTCATACGCAAAGTGCGTAGGTTACGGCGCTCCCGAAAAGGAAGGCGGTCTCAATACGCTTTACATCTACGGTAAGCCTGCGGACACCGATCCCGAGGGAATCTACCGCTCAACTGACGGCGGCGAGACATGGGTATGCATAAACACCGATCACCTCTATGGCGGTACAGGAAACGGAAACTACCTCGTAGGCGACATGGACGAATTCGGCAAGGTATATATGTCAACTGTTGGCTGCGGTATCGTTTACGGTCAGCTTTCATCAGGCGAAGCTCCGACAAAGCCTACTGATACCGACATTGTTTACGGAGATGCTAATGTTGATGACAAGGTTGACCTTTCCGACGCGGTTCTCATTCTCCAGTATCTCTCAAATCCCGACAAGTACGGCCCGAACGGCTCTGACTCAAGCCACATCACAGAAACAGGTATTGATCGTGCTGACGTTCACGAAAGAGGCAACGGAGTTACTACACAGGATGCACTTTCTATCCAGAAGTATATAGTTGAACTCGTAACTGAACTTCCCGAATCTTACAAAAAATAAGAACCTATCACACTAAATGAAAAGGGTATCTGCAATCATGCAGATACCCTTTAGTTTTTGAATTCACTTTTTGCGGAGCGCTTGAGGCAGTTTACATGGCTTTGCCCCACACCACACCTTTGAAATCACATTGTTTTTGTACAAACATTCTGTCCTACTGCTCAGTCAAGCTTGTGCGAACCGATTTTCTCAACTTTCATGAGGTTAGTCGTTCCGGAAACGCCAAGCGGGACGCCTGCGGTTATCGCAACGAGGTCGCCGTCCTGAACCAGTCTGTGAGCCTCGGCTGCCTCGACCGCGGCTGAGAAAAGCTCATCAGTGGAGGTCTTTTCGGTGATAATGAACGGGATAACGCCCCAGCTCATGTTCATCTGACGGCAGACCACTTCGCTCATGGTGCAGCTTATGATTGGGCAGGCAGGTCGGTATTTTGAAATGAGACGCGCGGTCTGTCCGCCGAGCGAGACTGTGATTATTGCCCTTGCGTTGAGGTCATGTGCAGTAGTAACTGTAGCATGGGCGATAGCCTCCGCGATATTTCCGTTCGGCTCGGAACGCCTTTCGGCGAACTCACCGCGATAATCAATGTTGTCCTCGGTGGTCTTGGCGATGAGCGCCATAGTTTTTACAGCCTCAACGGGATAAGCTCCTGCGGCTGTCTCGCCTGAGAGCATTATCGCACTTGTTCCGTCATAAATCGCATTCGCAACGTCGGTTATCTCCGCACGGGTCGGGCGCGGATTTGTTATCATTGATTCGAGCATCTGGGTAGCTGTTATCACCTGCTTGCCTGCGTTATACCCCTTGTGAATGATGTCTTTCTGGATCGCAGGTATCTTCTCAAACGGTATCTCAACACCCATGTCTCCGCGTGCGACCATTATCCCGTCAGCCGCCTGCAAGATCTCGTCAATGTTGTTTACGCCGTCGATATTCTCGATTTTTGCAATAATGCGAACATTGAACCAGCCAAGGCTCTGCGTGAATTTTCTCAGGTAATTGATGTCTGCGGCCGAACGCACAAAGCTTGCGGCAATGAAGTCAAAGCCCATTTTCGCGCCGAATTCGAGGTCGTCCATATCACGCTCGCTGAGATAGGGCATTGAGAGCTGTACTCCCGGAACGTTGACACCCTTGTTGTTGGAGAGTATCCCGCCGTGTATCACGCGGCAGGTTATCTCCGTTGCAGAAACTTTCTCCGCAAGAAGTTCGATAACGCCGTCATTGATGAGGATTCTTGTGCCTATGCTGACATCACGGGGGAGTTTCTTGAAGCTTATTGAGCCAACCTTATTGCTGCAAAGACAGTCCTCGGTAGTGAGAGTGTATATGTCGCCGTCAAGGATCTCAACAGGCTCATCGTTCTCAAATCTGCCAAGGCGTATCTCAGGTCCCTTGGTGTCAAGGAGTGTCGCGACAGGCAGATCAAGCTCCTCTCGCAGCCTTTCGATGACGCGCAAACGCCTTTCATGGATCTCGTAGTCTCCGTGCGAGAAGTTGAAGCGCGCTACGTTCATGCCGGCAAGCATGAGTTCGCGCATGGTGTTTTCGTCATCGGTTGCAGGGCCGACAGTGCAGACAATTTTGGTTTTTCTCATAAAACGCTCCTTTTGATATAATATTAGTGCCGTTCACAGGCTACATTTTTACAGCTTTTTGAGCTTGGCGTAGTTTGCCATTATCTTTTTCGTTCCGACCTTTTCAAAGGCAATTTCAAGCATTGAGTCGTTTGCCATAGGCTTAACGGAAACTATCGTTCCCTCGCCGAAAATGTTATGCGAAACGCGCTCGCCCGCCGTATAGGTCTCGGAAGTTTTTGCGCCAACAGAGCGGCTCTTGTTTCTGGCAAGCTGCTGCTGGAGCGAAGTCGAGTGTACCTCGGTGAGTGTTTTGTCGCTTTCCCCAAGCTGTTTTCTCATTGCCGCCGCGTGGTCGTGCTTTTCGATGAGCGAGGGGTCTATCTCCCTCATGAAACGCGAGGTCACGTTGCGCTGCGTCTGTCCAAAGAGCATTCGCTGACTTGCATTCGTGAGGTAAAGCCGCTCCTTCGCACGGGTTATCGCAACGTAGGCAAGACGGCGTTCCTCCTCCATATCGGCTTCGCTGTCGAATGAGCGCGAACTCGGGAAAATTCCGTCATCAAGACCAATAACAAAAATGTTTTTGTATTCGAGTCCCTTAGCCGAGTGAACAGTCATGAGCGTTGCCTTGTCGTCACTTCCGTCATCGCGGTCAGCCTCGGAGTAGAGCGCCACTTCTTCAAGGAAACCGCTGAGCGAAGGCTCGTCAGCTTCGTTCATGTACTGCACGATAGACGAACGCAGTTCCTCGACATTCTCGATCTTGGTATCGCCGTTTTCTAGCGCCTTGAGCGATTCAAGGTAACCTGTCTTTTCAAGCAGCTCGTCAAGAAATTCGTCAAGCGGCAGTTCGTCTGCCTTTTCCGTCAGATACTCGAACATCTTGTAAACACTTTTGAGGGCGTTTACCTTCTTTGAAAGCGGAGCGTACTCCTCGCAGGTGCGCAGAACCTCATACGGCGAGATTTTCAGGTCGCGGCTTATATCTTCAATAAGCGCAACAGTCGAATCTCCTATCCCGCGCTTGGGTTCATTGATTATCCTGCGGAAACGCAGCATATCGTTGGGGTTATTTATAAAGCTGAGATACGAGGTGATGTCCTTTATCTCCTTGCGGTCGTAGAAACGCATTCCGCCGTAGATACGGTACGGGATACCGCACTTTACAAACATTCTTTCGACTGCGTTTGACTGCGCATTCATGCGGTAGAGAACCGCGCTGTCGGAGTAAGTGCCGGTCTCCTTGTAAAAGTCGAGAATGGTCTGCGCAACGAAATTAGCTTCGTCGGTTTCATCTACCGCCTTGTACCAGTAGATCTTTTCGCCCTTTGCGCCCGCTGTCCAGAGCTTCTTTGACTTTCTGCCGACATTATTGCTTATAACTGAGTTTGCAGCGTCAAGGATAGTCTGCGTTGAGCGGTAATTCTGCTCAAGGCGTATCACCTTTGCACCGTCGAACTGAGCCTCAAAGCCGAGAATGTTCTCAATGTTTGCGCCGCGGAACTTGTAAATACTCTGATCGTCATCGCCGACTACACAGAGGTTGCAATGGCCGCCTGAAAGCTGTGACACAAGCTTGAACTGAACATGGTTCGTGTCCTGATATTCATCGACCATTATGTATTTATAGCGATTTCTGTATTTTTCCAGAACCTCGGGGAACTTCTCAAAAAGCTCTGTTGTTACGGTGAGGATATCATCAAAATCAAGAGCGTTCGCGGTCATCATGCGCTGCTGATAAAGGGCATAGAGTCGGGAAATAACCTTTTTGCGGTAGTCCTGCCCTGCGTCCTCGCGCATCTGCTCGGGAGTTATCATTTTGTCCTTTGCTGCACTTATCTCGCTGAGAACCATTCGCGGAGCAAACTGCTTTTCCGAGATATCTATTTCAGCCATAACGGACTTTATCATGCGCTGGCTGTCGTCCGAGTCGTAGATCGTGAAATCTCTGCCGTAACCCATTGCCTCTATCTCGCTGCGGAGTATCCTTACACAGGCGGAATGGAAAGTCGAGGCGTTGATGTTGAGCGCCTCCTCGCCAAGCATTGCCGTAAGACGCTCGCGAAGCTCGCCTGCCGCCTTGTTCGTGAATGTTATCGCGAGGATATTCCACGGTTTTACGGGATCTACTGCTACGATATCGCGCAGGGTCTCAAAGTCGTCAGTTTTTCCGTCAGCGTATTCGCGCAGAAAATCAATGTCATAATCGCTTGCGGTTCTCGTCTCGTCATAGTAAGCGTTGCCGAAATTGATGAGGTTGGCGATACGGTTTACTATAACTGTGGTTTTTCCGCTGCCTGCACCTGCGAGAACAAGCAGGGGGCCGTTCACGGTGAATACCGCTTCCTGCTGCATTTCATTCATTCTGCTGAAATATTTTCTCAGAGCTGCCTGCTTGGCTGAATTGAAAGAAGTCTTGTCCATAATAAATCTCCATTTATATTGCGTAGTGCCTGAAACTTATAGCAATATAACAAAATACTGCAACCGATCTGACGATCAGGGCCGCATATTACTGCGGTGCTGTCTTTATTGTATTTACTATAGTTTTCACATAAATATCCGTACTATTCATTATAACATATTCTAACGTATAAAGCAATATTTTTCATGCAAGCGATCACATTGGTGAAGATCTGCCTTTTGTGTGCGAAGGAAAGCCTGCTCACACCTCGCCCTTTTCAGTTGTTACCGTTATCTTTTCCCCGTTGCTCACGGCGGTGATCTTTCCGTTGAAACAGGTCGAGTATGTCGGGATATTGCTCTCAAGCAGCAGGTTCTGAACCTCTGAGTCGTACTCGCCTTTCGAGGTGCATACCACTATACACTGCGGAGATGTCCTGCTGAGAAATTCGCTCAGATTCGCTATTTCTCTGCCGTGATAGGGCAGTTTCAGCAAGGTGCATTTTCCGATATCCATTATCTCGTTCAGTCTTTCTTCTGTTGCGTCTCCGGCAAAAAGCAGAGTATTTCCGCCGTGGACTGCCTTGGTCACGAGCGAAAAATCGTTGTCGTTATCCTCGCCGTAATAGTCCTTGTCCGGAGCATCAACCGTGTAGGAAACTCCGTCAAGCTCAAAGGTGATATCCTCCGTGAGCAGAGTCGGCTCGATATTCTTTGACGCGAGTGCCTTTTCATATTTCCCGACCTCATTGCTCTCCTCGGCGTAGTCGGGCGCGAGAACGTTCTTCACGTCAAGCTCCTTTATCACCTTTGCTGCTCCGCCAACGTGATCCTTGTCATAGTGGGTTATTATAAGGTAATCGACCGTATCAATGCCCTCCTCCGCGAGAGTGTTCACTATCTCCTTGCCGTCACCTTTTTCGCCGCAGTCTATTATGACCGTACTGTCGTCCGTGCGCAGGAGAATGCTGTCCGCCTTGCCCACGTCAAAAAATGTCACGGTGAGGAGGTTTTCAGTCTTTTGCTGCCTGTCGCTTTTTCCGCACGAATACGCCGCTGCTGCCATAATGAGCGAAACCGAAACTGCTGCTGCTTTTATGAATTTCATATTGGTCTGCCTCCTTTTTGTATTATTATCCATTATATATGATAGCTTGTCAACCTTAAATTATACTTAAGGCAACACCGCACAAAGCCCGCCTGACTGCTTTGCACTGAATCTGCTTGCATATTTTCCGTCATCTTGCACATAAATCCCTTGACATACGATAGTATGCCTGCGGAATTTCTATACAATCTGACGAAAAATCTGACAGTGCATCTTCAGCACAAGCTCTGTGCGGTATTGCCTTAAAGAGCCTACACTGCTAATGCCGATAAAATTTGCTTCTTTACTTTTTTTGCAATTTGTGGTAAAATATAATGTACTACAGTTTGAAAGGAAGATACAATGGCGGATTACATAGATTCAGATTCTCACAGAGCAGAAGTCGCGGCTCTGAACAACGAGATATACAGACTAAACAAGCGGCTCAATGACGTGCAGCAGCGTCAGCTTGAGGCTTCTGTGACCGACCCGCAGAACCCTTTTGATAATCCTACCGAATACCACGGTTACAGCGATGACTACTCGAAAACACTTCCGTGGATAAAAATGCCCGAATATAAAATACCGCTCGAACCTGCAAGGGTCGAACGAAAAAGCATTAAACGCTCGTATAACATCGGCGGCTGGTGTCTGCTGTTTCACTTCCTCGGCTCGAATATTCTGGCTTCCCTGCTCATTGTCGCGATAAAAGCTATTATTTCGTCCATAAGCGGCGGAGCTGACAGCAGCGCGATTGACTCTTACATGAGCGAATCCTCGATCCTGTCGGGAATAAACCTCATCATCTATATGCTGGCTAATGTCGGATTCGCCATGCTCGGCTTTAAGTGGTCGAAAAACAATTTCCGCTCAAAAATTCAGCCGAAAGGGTATAATTTCGCATATGCGATTCAATACTGTATTATAGCCATGTTTATCTGGGTGGCTACTACTTACCTGTCGCTCGGGATCGAGCAGATCTTCGATAAATTCGGCTATTCTACCATTGTTTCGGATTCGAGCGATATCGGCGTTACGGGTATCGGTTATGCGGTCATGACAATTTACAGTTGCATAATCGCTCCCATTACCGAGGAAGTTTTTTACCGCGGTATGCTGCTGAAAGTGTTCTCAAAGGCGAATCAGCGCTTTGCTGTAGTCGCTACGGCACTGTTCTTCGGACTTGCTCACGGCAATATCCCGCAGTTCTGCCTTGCGTTTTTCCTCGGCATTTTCCTCGCCCACATAACTCTCAAGCACAACTCGATAGTTCCCTCTATAATTGCCCACATTTTCGTGAACACCTTTGTCACACTTCTTTCGCTTACTGACAGTCACACCACAGCACAGTCCATTGCTACAATGATACTGCTCGCGGGCGCTATTTTAGGATTGTGCCTGCTCCTTATGTTCCGCAAGCACGACAAAGTTCCTGCAACTACTCCCGAGCAGAGCAGGAGAGGTTTCGTGATCGCGAGGACCTCCGTGCCAGTGGTCATTTCATTCTGTCTTGAGGCGGCTTACATGACTATGCTCATTTTTGCATCATAAAGTACTGCGCAACATTTTTTACTTCTGCCGCACCGCTATGTGCGGTACTGTCATATAATTATTTCTTTCAAAAGGAGCTTATATATGAATTTAAAGGATACTGTTTTCAGCCTTTCCGAGGCTTACGGCGCTTCGGGAAGCGAATCCCCTGCCGCTGAACTTGCCTGCGGAATGCTGAAGGAATACTGTCCCGATGCTGAGATCATCGGCGGCAGCGTTATCGGTACTCTCGGCGAAAAGGGGCTGCCCGAACTTCTGCTTGACGCGCATATAGATCAGGTCGGTCTCATTGTAACTTATATTACCGATGACGGCTTTATCAAGTTTTCAAATCTTGGTGGACTCGACCGCAGACTGCTTCCTGCCCAGCCGGTCGTTATCCACGGAAAGCGCGACATAAAGGGTGTTATCTGCTCTGTTCCGCCTCATCTTACAAACGGCGGCGCGGAAGTATTGCAGTTTGACGAGACTGCTGTTGACGCAGGTATGACCAAAGAGGAACTGGAGGAGATAGTTTCGCTCGGCGACAGCATTACCTTTGACGTGAAGTGCCGCGAACTGAAAGGCAGCCGTATCACTGGCGGAGCGCTCGACGACAGAAGCGGTGTTGCCGCAATTTTGTACGCGCTCGAACTCCTCAAAGACAAGAAACCCGGCTACCACGTTACCGCTGTTTTCTCCACGCAGGAGGAACTTGGCGAGCGCGGTGCAAAAATCGCGGCGGAGAGGATCCAGCCCGATATTGCTCTTGCAGTCGATGTAAGCTTCGCTCTTGCCCCCGGCGAGGACGAGCTTAAATGCGGAAAACTCGGCAAAGGCCCTATGATAGGCATTGCTCCGTCACTTTCACGTGAAGTTTCCGAAAAACTTTTGAATATCGCGAAAGACAGTGATATCCCGTATCAGACAGAGGTCATGAACGGCTCGACAGGCACGAACGCTGACCGCTACTCGGTAGGCGGCAAAAACGGTGCAAAGGCGTGCACGGTCTCTATACCGCTGAGAAATATGCACACTCCTGCCGAAGTTATCGACATTTCAGACGTTGAACAGACGGGCAGGCTCATTGCTGAATTTATTGCGAAAGGAGAATGACCATGAAAGAGCTTTTGAAGGAACTTTGCCTCATTGACGGAGTTTCGGGCGATGAAACTGCCGTAAGAGAGGCTGTTATCGAAAAGATCAAGGACGTTTGCGATGATTACCATACCGATAATCTCGGAAGCCTTATCTGCTTTAAAAAGGGAAGAAAAACTCCCGCCAAAAAGCTTATGATATGTGCGCACATGGACGAGGTTGGCTTTATCGTTACTGCGATAAACGGCGACGGTACGCTCGCTTTTGATATGGTCGGCGGCGTTGATCCGTCTGTTACCATCGGCAGACAGGTAAGAGTGGGCAAGGAACGTATCAGCGGTGTTGTCGGCTCGACCGCAGTCCACAATCTCTCCAAGGAACAGCGCGAGAAAGCTCCGAAAATGAGCGAGATGTATATTGACATCGGTGCGGATTCAAAAGAAGATGCTGAAAAGTACGTTTCTCTCGGGGACTGCGTTTATTTCTGCTCCGAATTCGTTCAGCTCGGCGAGCGCAGGATACGCTCAAAGGCTATTGACGACCGCGCAGGCTGTGCAATGATGATACGCCTTATGCATGAGGAGCTTGAATACGACACATATTTCGTTTTCAATGTTCAGGAGGAAATAGGTCTGAGAGGCTCAAGAGTTTCTGCGACAGCCGTTGCTCCTGATTTTGCAATAGTTCTTGAATCGACCACTGCTGCCGATATTGACGGAGCTGACGGCGCTAAAAAGGTCTGCTCGCTCGGTGGCGGTCCTGTAGTCTCTTTCATGGACAGAAGCACCGTTTACGACAAGGAACTTTACCGCCTTGCCTTTGACCTTGCCAAGGAGGAGAATATCCCCTGTCAGACCAAGACACGCGTTGCGGGCGGAAATGATGCCGGCGCTATCCACATAAGCGGAACAGGTGTGCGCACTATCGCTGTTTCTGTTCCGTGCAGATACCTGCACTCGCCGTCAAGCGTTATTGAAACTGCCGATCTCGAAAGCTCATACACTCTCGTTAAGGCGCTTGCAAAGAGGATCCCGCAGCTATGATAAAACTTATTGAACGCGAACACGAACTTGACCGCGAACTGCTCATGAGGACGCTCTCGGGCAAGAAAATGCTTGCATATATGAGAGCATACGGCCCGAGTTACGAGTTCTGCCGCTTTTACAGGATAACTGACGAAAACGGCGAGGGATTCATGTTTATCATCAACTCAACGCTCATTATCTGCGGTGACGGTAAGCTCAGGGCAAGCGAGGAGATCAATCTCTTTGTCAGCATGAATGTCCCGTTCCGAATCGAGGGCGACCGTGAGATACTGGAAGAGATAAAACTCAGCGACCGCTATCAGGTCCTTAACCGAACTATTTTTGAACTTACGACCGATGATTCTCCGCTTGAATCTATCGAGGAACAGGTAGACTTTAACCCTAAACTTCCTGAGGTTTACAAGATACTCAGCGAGGGATTTCCGAATATCGCGGACTTTTCTCTTTGGTATACCGATACCTCGCACCGTTGCCGTCACGGAATAAGCAGAGTTTTCACTTACCGGAACTGCACGACAGCTTCGGCTATTTTCGATATCGGCAGCACTGTCCTCATCGGACAGGTCGCCACTACGCTTTCCGCGCGCGGAAGGGGCTACGCAAGAGAGTTCCTGCGCTGGCTCGCAAAATTCTTCAACGGACTCGGCAAGCGCGCATATCTGCTCGCTCTTGATGTCCGCGTAAGCTTCTACGAGGAGATAGGATTCAAGATCGCAGGGCGCGAGATCGTTCTTGAACGCGTTGATGTGGAAAAGGACAGCGCGTCAAAGGGTATGCTTGAGGAAAAGTAAGAACTTGTTCTCACAGGATCTGCCAAAAAGATGTGTGCAATATGAACAAGTTCTAAATTGCTATATACATAGAGGAGAATCAAATGAACAGCAAAATCAATGATATATATAATTTTGACGCAAAGCTCTTGGAGCTTGCCGAAAAAGTCGAGGAGAACTGTAAGGAGGCTTTTGCGAAAATCGATTCCGTGGCGGAATACTGCGGCGCAAAGGTTCTCAAGGCTTTCTCTGACAACAGAGTAAGCGAGCCGTGCTTTTACGGCTCAACAGGCTACGGCTACGGCGATATCGGCAGAGAAACTATCGACAAGGTTTTCGCGCAGGCTCTCGGAACTGAGGACGCACTTGTAAGATTTAATTTCGTTTCGGGCACTCATGCGCTCTCAGTTGCGCTTTTCGGAGTTCTCCGCACAGGCGACAAAATGGTTGCAGTTACCGGAAAGCCGTATGACACGCTTGAGGAAGTTATAGGTCTCTCTGGCGAAAAGGGTATCGGTTCGCTCATGGACTATGGTGTTGAGTACGATCAGGTTGATCTGCTGCCGGACGGTTCGCCCGACCTCGACTCTATCACAAAGGCTGTCAAGGGTGCGAAGATCGCGTACATTCAGCGTTCAAGAGGATACTCGCTCAGACGCGCCTTTACGGTCGATGATATCGAAAAGATAGTCAAGGCCGCTAAAAAGGGAAATCCCGACGTTATTATCATGGTTGACAACTGCTACGGCGAGTTCGTTGAGGAACGTGAACCTTCGTCTGTCGGCGCAGATCTGATGATAGGCTCGCTTATCAAAAATGCGGGCGGCGGAATCGCAAGAACAGGCGGCTACATCGCAGGACGCGCTGATCTCGTTGAGCTTTGCTCGTACCGTCTCACCTGCGTGGGCATGGGCAAGGAGGTCGGCTGTACTCTCGGCATGAACCGTGAAATGCTGCTGGGTCTGTTTTTTGCTCCCGATGTTGTCGCAAGCGCTATCAAGACATCAGCTTTCGCAAGTGAACTTTTTACCATGCTCGGTTATGAGTGCTCGCCGCGCAAGTACGATCCGAGGGGAGACATAATTACGGCGGTATGCCTCGGAAGTGAGGAGAAAATGTGCGCCTTCTGCCGCGGAATACAGAAAGGCGCTCCTGTTGATTCGTTCGTGACCCCCGAGCCTTGGGATATGCCCGGTTACTCCGACAAGGTCATCATGGCTGCCGGAGCGTTCACAAATGGCGCTTCTATTGAACTGTCTGCGGACGGCCCGCTCCGTGCGCCTTATGCCGTCTGGATGCAGGGAGGTATCACATACACGAGCGGCAAGCTTGGTGCTATGCTCGCCGCACAGGAAATGCTCGAAAGCAAGTAATCATACCACTATATCAGGAATTTTATCCGTTGAAACCGTACTTTGTGTACAGTTTCAACGGATTTTTTTGTGCATTCATACAAAGTCAAAAATTATTTTTTCAATATTCAACGGTTTTCGGTTGAATCACCCCCTTTTTCTGACCCCTTATGAACGGTGATGACGTTCGGAAAGGAGTCAGAAAAATGCAGGAAAACAAATCAAGGCAGGAGGCTTTCTGCGGTTGGTACGCGATGCTCGGGAATCTTACCGAGGCGGCAGAAAGGGCAGGCTTTGAAAAAGGCTCTGCGCTAAGCGAGGGACTAAAGTGCCTCAGAAGCGAAAGCTGCCGCAAAAAGATCGCGCAGTTTCGCAGGATACTCAGCGATGACGGAAATGTTGCTGCCGGTCTCAAACGGCTCGCTTTCGGGAGCTGCCGCGACGCTCTTTACCTCGTTTTCGCGGACGAACTTCCGCCAAAGCCTGTCATTGACGGCCTCGACCTTTTCAATGTCTCGGAAATCAAGCGCGACAAGGGCGGCGGCGTTGAAGTGAGATTCTTCGACAGGCTTAAGGCTCTCGAAAAGCTATACGAGCTTGAAAACGCTTTCTCCGAAAAGGACAAGGCTAAAAGCCTTTTAGCAGCTCTTACCGGAGGGGAGAGTGACGGCGATGACGATAACTAAGCTCTCAAAAAAGCAGCGTATCGCCATGAACTGGTGGAAGTCGGAACGCGGAAAAAGACTTGACGCTATCATCTGCGACGGTGCGGTGCGAAGCGGAAAGACGCTTTCAATGTCGCTCGGATTCATGCTGTGGGCTTCGGGAAACTTTAACGATTCCGCTTTTGCTTTATGCGGCAAGACCATTACTTCTCTCCGCAGAAATGTAGTCACGCCGATAGTCCCACTGTTAAAGGCTGTCTCTTATACACATCTGACGCTGCCGACGAATAGCATTGT